>JABDGW010000003.1:0-82410 GCA_013285855.1 Bacteroidota bacterium | reverse complement strand
GGCTTCAGGCATATTTTACAAGGTGAAAAAGATCGTGCGTTAATGCTTCATTCTTCTTTTAAAAATGGAATATCTCTATTAAAAAAATTCGATTTTACTTATGATATTTTAATTTATCCCGATCAATTAAAATATGCATTTGAATTAGCAGGTCTTTTCCCGGATCAGAAATTTGTAATTGATCACCTGGCAAAACCTTATATAAAATCAGGAGAAATTGAACAATGGAAAAACGATATTGAAAAATTTTCAGCACATGAAAATGTGTATTGTAAAATTTCAGGCATGGTTACTGAAGCAGATTGGAAGGATCATTCAATTGAAACATTCAAACCTTATCTTGATATAATAATTGCAACATTCGGCACAAAAAGAATTATGTTTGGTTCTGACTGGCCGGTTTGTTTGGTTGCAGCCTCTTATAATAAAGTGCTGCAAATTGTCCGGGATTATTTTTCTCCGTTTTCTGCGAATGAACAAGCAAATTTCTTTTATAACAATGCCGTTAAATTTTATAATCTTTAAAACATCTTATATAAATAACAATTGCCCAACAAAATGGCAGAATTAATGTTATAAGTTTACCATTAAAATTTAAATTATGTCAGCAACAAAAGCCTATGCAGCGCAAAGTGCAACTACACCACTTGCTCCCTGGAGTTTAGATAGAAGGGAGCCTACACCGCACGATGTACAAATTGATATTTTATTCTGCGGCGTTTGCCACAGCGATCTGCACACAGTGCGCAATGAATGGGGCGGAACAGTTTATCCGGCAGTACCGGGCCATGAAATTGTTGGCCGTGTTACAAAAGTGGGAGATCATGTAAAGAGATTTAAAGAAGGCGACCTGGCAGCAGTTGGCTGCCTTGTTGATAGCTGCCGCGAATGCGCTAACTGTAAGCAAGGATTGGAACAATATTGTTTGGTAGAAATGGTTGGCACTTATAACGCCAGGGACAAACATAGTGGCGGCGTCACCTATGGTGGTTACAGCAAAAAGATTGTAGTTACAGAAGATTTTGTATTATCCATTTCAGATAAACAGCCATTGGAAGCCATTGCACCCTTGCTTTGCGCAGGCATCACAACCTACTCTCCTCTTCGTTACTGGAAAGTTGGCAAAGGCCAAAAAGTAGGCATACTTGGTCTTGGCGGTTTAGGTCATATGGGTGTAAAGCTGGCTGCATCATTTGGTGCAGAAGTTACTATGCTCAGTCATACACCTTCAAAAGAAGCAGATGCAAAAAGATTGGGAGCGCATAATTTCGTTTTAACTAAAGATGAAAACCAGGTTAAGAAGATGAGTGGTTATTTTGATTTTATTCTTGATACAGTTTCTGCTGAACATGATTATAATATGTACCTGAATATGCTTGGTACAAATGGTACAATGGTTTGCGTAGGTGCTCCACCAACGCCGGCGCAGGTTCCCGCATTTAATTTAATCATGGGCAGAAGAAGTTTGGGAGGCTCATTAATTGGCGGTATTCCTGAAACACAGGAAATGCTGGATTACTGTGCAGCCAATAATATTGTGTCTGATGTGGAAGTAATTGATATAAAAGACATCAATGAAAGTTATGAGCGCATGCTGAAAGGCGATGTAAAATACAGGTTTGTAATAGATATGGCAACGCTGTAAACAAACACAAGTCAATTATCAACTGAATTTGTAATTTCAAAATTCAGATGCTATTTGTTGTACCAATAAATTATATTGTTCTTCTTTTTCAATTAAACATTCCAATAAACGCAGCTGGTTTTGTGCACGGTTATAATTATGTTCCGGGTATTTTGCGGCGTAATAAATATCGTTGTTTAAATAATCTGTTATAAAGCGTAAAGCCTGCATATAAATCATAAATTTTCCTGCATATACAAAAGCATTTACTTCTTCAGCAGATAGTTCTTCTTTCATCTCACTTAAATAACCCTGCGCAATCGCTTTAAAATATTCGTCTCTTATTTCTATTAAATCAAAATTTATTTCTTCTTCGCTTACAGCAGCAAGATAAGTGCGCAGCATATCACCAACATCACTTATAAAATAGCCGGGCATTGTAGTATCCAGGTCAATAACAGCAATTCCTTTATTGTCTTCATCAAACAATACATTGCTTATTTTAGTATCATGGTGAGTTACCCTTTTTTTAAACGATGGGTTTTGAATAATATCATTATACGCATCAACAATAATTTTATGGCCTTTGAGTGACTCAATTATTTTTTCCGCCTTATGAATTCTATTTTTATCACCAGATTTTATTGCCTGTAAAAACTGAGTATAACGAAGATTCAGATCATGAAAATGCGGAATAGGTTCATATAATTCATCTGTATTAAAATTTGATAAGCTTTTTGTAAATTTTCCAAATTGCTTTGCCGCTTCAAACGCAACATCAGCACTTGTTGCCACCAAATAAGTGCGTGAAGGAATAAATTTAAACAACCTGTAGTATTCATTTTCACAGGAAACCATGGTTTTGCCCGTTTGCGATACTAATGGCATTATAATACTGTGATCCGTTCTATATTCAAGTAAATGCTCATGAAGCGTTTGTATATTTTCATCAATCAGCTCAGGATCAGCAAATACTTTCCTGTTTATTCTTTGAAGAATATATTTCTGATGTTTATCAGTAATAATCCATGTGGTATTGATTAATCCATTACCATAATTTCCCGTAGTGTATTCACCCTGGTGCAGGTGGTATAGGTTTAGCACATTATGCATAACAAATTCTTATTGAAAGATAAAACAATTTATTTTACATGCCAAGCTTTAACAAAAAACCAATACCTATAAGAGATTTTATTTGCAGCCGCGGCGAATTATGATCGGGGCCGAATAACTTTGTGTCATCATCATAAATAAGATCTACATTCCATGTTGCAGAAAATATTTTACCAATTTTTGCTGCAAAAAAATTGGTCATGTACACATCCACATTAAAAGGATTATGTTCATAGTTGGAAAACAAATCCATTCTTGAATTAAAGGTTATGGTTTTAGTAAAATTTGAATTGAAAATAATAGTGCCGAAAGCTCCTAACTGATTAATATAATGGTTACCGGAATCAACCCCATAAGCACCAATTTTTGAAAGAGTTGGATTACTAACGATTACCCAGCGCGAAGATATTGGTGATACAAAAATTGAAAGAGGTTTTATTGGCTTGTAATCAAATCCAGGACTTAATAAAGCATACGCAGGCGAAAAAGCTGTAGAAGAAAATGAAGGCATACCAGACTCGGAATATGTATACCCGTCAAAAAACTGCGTGCGCAGATCAAATAAAGCAGTAGCGGAAATTTTTGAGCCTAAATCATAGCCGTATTTAGATAAAAAATCAAACCTGTCATCAGTTTTACGTGTACCTAAACTTGTTGTATGAATGTAACCCATATAAATATCAACATTATTATCCCAGGTTACTTTCCCTTTTGTATAGTATGCATGTCCATTTGTGTATATATTCATTGAGAGCGAAAAATTATCGCCGCCTGCAGCCCAGTCTTTCAAAGAACCCTGGGCAATATTCAGGTTAAAAACACCGCCTTTAACCCAGTTTTGTTTAACGGTATCCGGAACTGTTTTTGCTATCGTTCGGTTTGCTTCTGTTTTTAAAATCTTTATTGTTGAATCCTGTGCAGTTGCAATTGATGTTGTTAAAACAAATAAAAAAAAACAATTTCTCATGCTTCAATTTTAAAAGCCGCAAAAATCTTAAAATAATTTTTTTATACTTCTATAGTGCTGTTAAAAATATTTATACACTTTTTTTATCGCTGCATTTAAAATTTAATCTGTTTGTTTATAATGGTATCTTATTTTACTTTTGCACCACAGGCGGATTTGTTTATTGTTCGGCCTTATTGTTCAGAACTAATAAACGCACAAACTTTCACTTCAAGTTTCCCTACGTTTATAATCGCAATGAATAATATGTAACCGGCTACGGAACACTTCTCATCTTCGTTGTGTCACTCCCTTGTACAGTTGATGCAACGTGCAGCTATGGTTTCAAATTCAAATCAGTATTATGAACATTAAAGAACTTTTAAATGAACGCATTTTAATTATTGATGGCGCAATGGGCACAATGATTCAGCGTTACAAATTATCAGAATCAGATTACCGTGGAGAGCGCTTTAAAGATTGGCCATCAGATATAAAAGGCAATAATGATTTGTTGTGCTTAACACAGCCACATATCATTAAAGAAATTCACAGGCAATACCTGGAAGCCGGTGCAGATATTATTGAAACAAACACCTTCAATGCACAGCGTATATCACTTGCAGATTATAATATGCAATCATTGGCGTATGAGATTAATCTTGAAGCTGCTAAAATAGCTCGCACTGCAATAAAGGAATTCTCGGTTAACGGTCAACCGTCAACGGTTAACCGTTTTGTTGCCGGTGCAATAGGCCCAATGAATAAAACTTTATCCTTATCTCCTGATGTAAATAATCCGGGTTATCGCGCATTAACTTTTGACGAAGCTGTGGAAGCCTATTATGAACAGGTAAAAGGCCTTGCTGAAGGTGGTGTTGATTTATTAATTATTGAGACCATCTTTGACACGCTAAATGCAAAGGCAGCCATCTTCGCTATAAAAAAATATTTCCGTGATGTAAAAAAAGAATCATTGCCAATTATGATCAGCGGAACAATCACAGATGCAAGTGGAAGAACATTAAGTGGACAAACATTGGAAGCTTTTTACAATTCAGTTGTTCATGCAAAGCCATTAAGTATTGGTTTAAATTGTGCGCTGGGTGCCAAAGAAATGCGGCCGCATATTGAAGAGTTATCACAAATTGCAACATGCTATGTTTCTGCATATCCAAACGCAGGTTTACCTAACACAATGGGCGAATACGATGAGCAACCACATGAAACCGCACATTTTATAGAAGATTGGGCAAAGGAAGGTTTTGTAAATATTGTTGGCGGTTGTTGCGGCACAACACCCGATCATATTAGAGCGATCGCTGAAAACGTAAAAAATATCAATGCAAGAAAATTGCCTGAAGTTGAACTGGCTTTAAATTAATTTGAATGAGTGAACACATTATAAAGCCTTACATGCGGCTTGCAGGTTTAGAGCCTTTAACTATCCGGCCTGAATCAAATTTTGTAAATATTGGTGAGCGCACAAATGTTACAGGCTCAAAAAAATTCGCAAGGCTTGTACGCGAGAACAAATATGAAGAAGCTTTAAGCGTTGCAAGGCAGCAGGTAGAAAATGGGGCGCAGGTTTTAGATGTAAACATGGATGATGCATTGCTTGACGGTGTGCAGGCCATGACAATTTTTCTAAACCTCTTACAAAGCGAGCCTGATATTGCACGCATTCCTGTAATGATAGATTCATCAAAGTTTGAAATTATCGAAGCAGGTTTAAAATGTGTGCAGGGCAAATGCATTGTTAACTCCATTTCATTAAAAGAAGGCGAAGAAAAATTTATAAGCCATGCAGAAACATGCAGAATGTATGGCGCTTCGGTTGTTGTAATGGCGTTTGATGAAAATGGACAGGCAGATACGTTGGAAAAAAGAGTAAGCTTCAGCGAAAGAGCGTATAAAATTCTTACAGAAAAAGTTGGTTACGATCCGCAGGACATCATTTTTGATCCCAATGTTTTTGCTATTGCGACCGGCCTTGAAGAACACAATAATTATGGTGTTGATTTTATAGAAGCAACCCGCCTTATCAAACAAAAAATGCCGCTTACAAAAATAAGCGGTGGCGTAAGTAACCTTTCCTTTTCGTTTCGCGGTAATGAAGTAGTACGCGAAGCCATGCACAGCGTTTTTCTTTTCTATGCTATAAAAGCCGGAATGGATATGGGCATTGTGAACGCAGGCCAGCTGGTAGTGTATGACCAGATAGAACCCGATTTGAAAAAATTATGCGAAGATGTTATTTTAAACAGGAATAATGATAATAATGAAGCAACAGAAAAGCTGATTGCATTTGCAGAAACAGTTAAACAAAAAGGCAAAGAAGTAAAAAAAGATGATGCCTGGCGCAGTACTTCAGTTGAAGAAAGATTAAAGCATGCTCTTGTAAACGGCATTACTGATTTTATAGAAATTGATACGGAAGAAGCCAGGCAGAAATATCCAAAGCCATTAACAGTTATTGAAGGCCCGCTTATGGATGGAATGAATGTAGTTGGTGATCTTTTTGGAAGTGGTAAAATGTTTTTACCCCAGGTTGTAAAAAGTGCAAGAGTGATGAAGAAAAGCGTTGCCATTTTAACACCCTATATAGAAGCGGAAAAAGAAGAGCGTAGATTGGTTCATCTGGCTGCAGGCACAAAGAATGAAGAAGGAAGCAGTGCTGCCAAAATTTTATTAGCAACAGTTAAAGGCGATGTACATGATATTGGGAAAAATATTGTTGGCGTTGTATTGGGCTGTAACGGCTATGATATTATTGACCTTGGGGTAATGGTGCCTGCAGATAAAATTTTAGAAACAGCAGAAAAAGAAAAAGTGGATGTAATTGGTTTAAGCGGATTGATAACGCCCTCGCTTGACGAGATGGTACATGTGGCTCATGAAATGAAACGGCGTAACATGCGTCAGCCTTTGTTAATTGGCGGCGCCACAACATCAAGAATGCATACAGCAGTAAAAATTGCGCCGCAATATGATAATGGCGTAATTCATGTGTTAGATGCATCCCGTAGCGTAACGGTTGTTTCAAATCTTATTAATACAGAACAAAAGCCTTTGCTAATTAAAAAAACTGATGAAGAATATGATGGATTACGTATTCAATTTCTAAATAAACAGCAACAAAAAAATCTTATACCATATGAACAGGCAGTGAACAATAAAGAAAATTTTGATTGGAAAAATTATACACCTGTAAAACCTGTAGTTAACGGCATTAAAGTTTTTGATGATTTTGATCTTGGAACAATAGCAGAATATATTGATTGGGGACCATTCTTTATCGGTTGGGAGATGCCCGGAAAATTTCCTGCTGTTTTAACTGATAAAATATTTGGCGCTGAAGCAACAAAATTATATAAAGATGCGCAGGCTTTGCTTAAAAAAATAATAGATGAGCATTGGTTTACTGCAAAAAGCGTAATTGGTTTTTGGCAGGCACAAAGCAACGATAGAGATACGGTTGTATTACAAACAAACGATGGTGAAGTAAATCTTGAGTTTTTACGGCAACAATCAAAAAAAGCACAAGGCCAGAGTAATTTTTCTTTGGCAGATTTTGTGTCTCCTATGTACAAGGACTTTATTGGCGCATTTGCTGTTACCATTCATGGCGCTAAAAAACACATTGAAAAATTTGCAGCAGAAAATGATGATTATAACAAAATAATGGTGCAGATTTTAGCCGATAGAATGGTTGAAGCGTTTGCAGAATGCTTACATAAAAAAGTAAGAAAAGAATATTGGGGTTATGCAAAAGATGAACAGCTTAAACCAGAAGAATTAATTCATGAAAAATACCAGGGAATAAGACCCGCACCGGGTTATCCGGCCTGCCCTGATCATACTGAAAAAATAAAACTGTTTGATTTATTAAATGCAACTGAAAATATAGGAATTGAATTAACTGAAAGCCTTGCCATGAGCCCGCCTGCATCTGTTTGCGGATGGTACTTTGCACATCCGCAAAGCCATTATTTTGGCTTGGGGAAAATAACAAAAGACCAGTTAGAAAATTACGCAAATAGAAAAAAAATGAGCATTGAAGAAGCTGAAAGATGGTTGCGGCCTAATTTAGATTTTTAATGGAAGATTCATTACTTGCTGCATTACAAAAAGCAAAACATTATTGTGCACACCAGGAAAGATGCCATGCGGAAGTAAGAGAAAAATTGTATTCATTTTCTTTACATAAAAATGAAGTAGAACAATTATTAACGCTATTAATAGAGGAAGATTTTTTAAATGAAGAGCGCTTTGCGATTGCTTATGCAGGCGGCAAATTCAGGATAAAACATTGGGGAAAAGAAAAAATAAAATACTCGCTAAAACAAAAGCGCGTTAGTGATTATTGCATTCGCAAAGCGCTTGCTGCAATAAACAATTCAGATTACAATAAAACTTTTAATACACAAGCTGACAAAAAACTTCAAACATTAAGATCTGAAAAAAACATTTTCATCAAAAAGAAAAAGATGAAAGATTATTTACAACAAAAAGGCTTTGAGATAAAGTTGATCAACGATTATCTCAAAGCCTTATAAATTTTTTCTTGCTGTTCTAATCCAGAGGTCTTACCCAAATATTTCTGAAGCTGATTGGTTTGCTTGGATCACCGTGTGATTGCAATTTAATAGATGATGCGCCATGTGCAACATAATAAGGCAACCCAATGTATCTCGTTACACCTCTTAATTTAAAATTGTTTTGTACTAAAACACCGTTATGCAAAACAGTTACTCTCGCAGAATCAGTTAATTTTCCTGAAGCATCAAATCGAGGTGCGGTCCAGATAATATCATATGTCTGCCATTCGCCCGGTTTTTTACAAGCATTTGCCAAAGGAATCCCTTGTTTGTAAACAGCTGCAGTTTGCCCATTTACATAAGTTGTGTTATTATAACAATCTAACACCTGGATTTCATAACCAGCATCGCCGGGACCAATTGATGCAAGAAAAACACCGCTATTGCCACGGGCTTGTCCTTTGCCTTCAATATCTGTTGGTTCTTTCCATTCAAGATGTAATTGATAATCTAAGAAATGTTGTTTTGTTTGAATGCTGCCACCACCTTTTTTATTTACAGTAAGCTCGCCATTATCAATAATCCAATCTGCAGGTTTTGTTGTATCGTTTGCAGATTCCCATGCATCCAAACTTTTCCCATTAAATAAAATAACGGCATCAGATGGTGCGTCGCCAAAAGTTTTGCCCGGTGTTACAATTGGCGGAACGGGTTTATAAAATTCAGTTGCTTCAGGCTTTGTTGTATCGCCACGATAATATAAGCCAGGATACATTGTTGCCGTATCTGCTTCATTTTGTGCTTTTACAATTATTAAACTAAAAATGCAAGCAGCGGATAAAATAATTTTCTTGATCATGTTGACAATATTGATTTATTGTTTAAGAGGTGTTGCAACATACAACATAGTGAGAAAAAATAAAAGTTGAAATTTTTCAAGTGACTTTAATACCATGAAAATATTCTGTACAAGTGAGTGACACAACGAAGATGCCACGAAGTACGATTGCCGGTAACATAATACTAAACCTTCGGCAATTCATAACCATTATGATATTTTGCAGCGAGTAACATATTGGCATCTTTATCATCAAAGTTTTTCTTTTCATCATCCCAATAAATTTTTCTGCCTGTTCTAAATGCAATGTTGCCCATATCACAAACAGTTGCCACATGTGCGGCATCCTGCACCGGGCATTTCAGGTCTTCCATCTTTCTTGATTTAACCACCTCTAAAAAATTTCCTGTGTGCAGAAAAATACCGTCGTCAACTTTTGGCTGGCGTGCAACAGCATCCATTTGATTTTTGTCACTCTTTACTTCGGGTATCACTTCCCATCCGCCACGATCAACTACCAACGTTCCGTTATTACCAATAAATGCAACGCCATGATCCCGTTGATAAGGTCCGTCGTTTATGCCGGTTGCATGTTCCCATAACATGTTAAAACTTCCAAAATCATACACAGTAACTAAAGTGTCAGGCGTTTGCTCTGCATCATCAGGATAAGCAAATTTGCCGCCGCTTGCCATAATGCTTTTTGGCGCAATTGCCTTTGAACCCTGCAATGCATAATCAATCATGTGTACGCCCCAATCTGTCATCAGCCCACCGGCATAATCCCAGTACCATCTAAAATTAAAATGAAAACGGTTTGGATTAAAAGGCCGCTTTTCTGCGGGGCCTAACCACATATCATAATCAACACCGGCAGGCGGCGCACTATCCGGCTTAACAGGTACTGACTGCATCCATCCCTGGTAAGCCCAGGCTTTTACCAAACGCACATTACCCAACTTTCCTGAGTGCACAAAATCCATTGCATCAGCATAATGTTTATTGCTGCGCTGCCACTGGCCAACCTGAACCACACGATTATATTTCTTTTGCGCTGCAACCATAGTTGCACATTCTATTATTGAATTGCCAACAGGTTTCTCGCAATACACATCTTTACCAGCCATGCATGCATCCACCATAATCTTACAATGCCAGTGATCAGGCGTTGCTATCATCACTGCATCAATATCTTTATTCTCTAACAATTTCCTGTAATCTCCATACGCTGTTACATTAATATTTTGTTGCTTTAATTCATCCACACGTTGATTCAGCACATTGTTGTCAACATCACAAAGCGCAATACATTCTGCTTCGGGATGTTTTAATAAGTTGGTAAGATCAGTCCAGCCCATGCCGTGAATGCCAATGGCGCCAATGCGTATTTTGTCACTGGCTGCAATTTTTTTTGCTGCAGATAATGACTTTGGTAATAAAGCGGCACCTGCTGCATAAGCTGCTGTTGATTGAATAAAATGTCTGCGTTTCATATTAGAACTTGTTTGCGTTAGAGCGTTAAAATTACAGCCTTGAAATTAATTTACAGGCAAACTTAACAGGTTTTAAAAAACCTGTTAAGTTTAAGAAGTTCAGCCATTACTTTTGCTGCGCTCAATTAATGAAAGCGTACATAAATTATACACGTATTGTTTTGCTGTTTGTTTTTCTGGTGATACTTGCCGGCGGTATTGTGCGCACTACACAAAGCGGCATGGGCTGCCCTGACTGGCCGCATTGTTTTGGCATGAACATCCCGCCCCTGAGCGCAAAAGATTTGCCGCCCGATTATAGAAAATATTTGGATAAACAGGATATTGATGCAACTTATAATCCGGCGCATGCGTGGACGGAGTACGTCAATCGTTTAATAACCGCTGCGCTTGGAATTCTAATTTTGATACATCTGGGCTGGAGCTTTAAAAAATTCTTTCGTACAAAACAAACTATATGTTGGCTTTCATGTTTGTTTTTGATTGGTACTTTGTTTGAAGCGTGGTTAGGCAAACTGGTAGTTGAAACAAATCTTGAAGTTGTAAAAATTACCTTACACATGCTTGCTGCTTTATTTCTTGCAATCATTCCTGTCTTGATCTTGCATAAGCTGAATAGTGATAAAATTGTGCATGATAAAACATTGCGAGTAATAACAACAATTGCTATAAGTATTTTATTGATTCAAATAATTATAGGAACAGATGTGCGGGAGCAGGTTGATGAAGTATCAAAGGCTTTAAACTATCAGCAGCGTGATGCCTGGCTTGCACATTTGAATGCTGTATTTGATGTACATAAAACTATTTCCATCATCACCTCAGTATTAATTATAATAGTGTTCTGGCGCTCATTATCGCATGTAGTTTTACAACGCAAAGGCATGTTTTTATTATTGATTGTTTTAGCATTAATGGCTGCGGGTATTTCGCTGGCCAGCTTTAATATTCCTGCTTTTATTCAGCCTATACATTTATTGCTATCCAGTATTTTGTTTGTGGCGTTGTTTGCGTTTAGGTTAAAGGTTAGGAAGTGAGTGATATTATTTTGAGTAACGCTTAATGAAAATTTATCAGTAAAAAATAATATTGCCATTTACATGCAGCTGTAATTCTTTTTTTGCTGATGCTTCAACCCTGCCAATAATTTTTGCATCAATATTAAATTGGCTGGCTTCATTAATTAATAAACCGGCGGTCTCTTCATCTGTAAAAATTTCCAGGCGATGACCCATGTTAAACACCTGATACATTTCTTTATCATCAGCGCCGGAATTTTGCTGGATGATCTGAAATATTTCAGGCGCTTCAAACAAATTATCTTTTATAATCTTTAAAGGCTGCGGCAGATATTTCATGCACTTGGTTTGGCCGCCTCCGCTGCAGTGAATAACGCCATCAATTTCTTCAAAATATTTTTCCAGCAATACTTTCATTAATGGCGCATAAGTGCGCGTTGGCGATAACAATAGCTTCCCGATATTATAATTGCTTTCATTTTCTTTTGCAGCAATAAACTCTTCATTTATCCTGTCTTTTCCAATATATACTACCTCATCATCAAGTAAAGGTTCAAATGTCTCCGGGTATTTTTCAGCATAATATTTATGCAGCACATCATGCCTTGCACTGGTTAAACCATTGCTTGCAATACCACTGTTATATTCATCTTCATAAGTGGCTTTTCCGTTACTTGCAAAACCAACAATTACATTACCTGGTTTTATTTTTTCGTTGGTGATGATCTTATTTTTCGGCCATCTTGCCATCATAGTTCCATTTACTGCAATTGTGCGTACCACATCACCAACATCTGCAGTTTCGCCGCCAAGAAAATGAATGTTTATTCCAAAAGATGTAAGCGTATTAAAAAAATTCTGTGTGCTATTTATAATTTGTTCCAACACCTCACCTGGAATTAATAATTTATTCCTGTCAATAGTTGATGAAAAAAGCAGGTTATCATAAATGCCAACGCAAAGCAGATCATCAAGGTTCATAACAATTGCGTCCTGTGCGATGCCCTTCCATACAGAAATATCGCCGGTTTCTTTCCAGTATAAATAAGCAAGAATACTTTTGGTGCCGGCGCCATCTGCGTGCATTACATTTACAAAAGCGTCATCACCATTTATAAAATCAGGGTAGATTTTACAGAATGCAAATTCATATAATCCTTTATCAAGATTTTTTATTGCAGCATGCACTTCTTCTTTTTGTGCAGATACGCCACGTTTTGAATAAAGCCCACCCCCATCCCCTAAAGGAGAGTAACTATGTTGTTGCATTTTCAAATTCATTAAGACAAAAATAAGAGTGATATCGGTACTTTAAAGAACATATATCATTCCCCTTTAGAGGATAGGGGTTTATATTTGCGCTTCATGCAGGTTCATCATTCAATAAATAAATTACCGGTTTTTACAAATGCAGTTTTAACTATTGGCACGTTTGACGGCGTGCATCTCGGGCATCAACAAATTATAAAGCAATTAAAAGAAGAAGCGGTTAAGATAAACGGCGAAACGGTTATCATAACTTTTCATCCGCATCCGCGAAAAATTGTTGCAGCCGGTAAGCCAATATATCTTCTTACCACATTAAATGAAAAAATTATTTTATTAGATGAATTTGGTATTGATCATTTAGTAGTGGTTCCTTTTGATGAAACATTTTCCAATCAAACACCCGAAGAATATGTGCAGCATTTCCTGTATGAAAAATTTCATCCGCATACTTTGATTATTGGTTATGACCACCGCTTTGGTAAAAACCGTAAAGGAGATTATCATTTGCTTGAAAACATGGGAAAGCAATTGGGTTTTGCAGTAAAAGAAATACCTGAACAAGTTATTAATGAAGTAACAGTTAGCTCAACACGTATCCGTGAATCTTTGTTGAAGGCTGATCTGCAAACTGCCAACAGTTACCTGGGCTATAATTATTTTTTTGAAGGAATGGTTGTTGATGGAAACAAATTAGGAAGAACGCTTGGTTATCCAACTGCAAATATTATTATTCATGATGAAAATAAATTGGTGCCTGCAAACGGGATTTATGTTGCTGAAGCGGAGATAATCGGTCAACAGTCAACAGTCAACAGTCAACAGTCAAGCGGCTCAAAACCCGAAGCTCAAAGCTCGAAGCTGAAGGGTATGATGAGCATTGGCGTCCGGCCAACTGTTGATGGGAAAAACCGCACCATTGAAATGAATATTTTTGATTTTGAAAAAGATATTTATGGTTGCACTATGAAAGTTTTTGTATGCGCTTATTTAAGGCCTGAATTGAAATTTAATTCGCTTGATGAATTAAAACTTCAAATTGATAAAGACAAAGAAGAAAGCTTAAAATATTTTGCTGCTCTGAAAAAAGCTGAGTAGAATTTCGACCGTACAAGGGAGCAATTTTGCGTGACGATAGCAGCAAAATTGGAAACAACGAAGCTTAATATATATTCGATAGCTAAGAACATACCTTATAACCTAAAACTTAGAACTTATAACTCAATTTTGCTTTGTCATCTTCTCAGCATTTTCTGCAACCTGGAGCGCCTCAATAAACTGTTCAATCTCTCCATTCATAACTGCATCTAAATTGTAAGAAGTTAAACCGATACGATGATCGGTTACACGGCCCTGCGGATAATTATACGTGCGGATTTTTGCACTGCGGTCACCAGTACTTACAAGCGTTTTTCTGTGACGTGAAATTTCCTCTTCCTGTTTACGTACTTCTTCCTCGTACAATCTTGTACGCAGCATCGTCATTGCTTTTTCGCGGTTACCCAACTGGCTGCGTTCTGTTTGACAAACCACCACCGTTCCTGTTGGAATATGTGTAAGCATCACCTTGGTTTCAACCTTATTTACATTTTGGCCGCCTGCGCCGCCGCTGCGTGCCGTTTCCATTTTTACATCTGCAGGGTTTAACTCAAAATCCACTTCTTCAGCTTCAGGCATTACTGCAACTGTTGCAGCAGAAGTATGCACACGACCCTGCGTTTCCGTATCGGGCACACGCTGCACGCGATGTACACCACTTTCAAATTTCATTGTACCATACACATCTTCGCCTGTAACTTCAACCATTACTTCTTTGTATCCGCCAACCGTGCCTTCGCTTTCACTTACAATATTTGTTTTCCAGCCTTTTTTTGCGGCATAACGCAAATACATATCCAATAAATCGCCGGCAAATAAACTGGCTTCATCACCGCCGGTGCCTGCACGAATTTCAAGCACGGCATTTTTATCATCCTGCGGATCTTTTGGTATCAAAAGTTTAGTGAGTTCTTTTTCAAGCGAAGATCTTTTTTCTTCCAATTCAGGTAATTCCATCTTGGCAAGTTCGCGCATATCTTCATCGTTGCTGTTCAGGCTTTCTTTTGCAAAATCATAATCTGATGAAACCCTTTTGTAAGCTTCAAAAAGTTGTACAATTTTTTCAAGCTGACTGTATTCTTTGCTCAGTTTTTGAAATTCAAATTGCCTGTTAATTATTTCAGGATTGGTTAATGCAACACCTACCTGCTCAAACCTTGCTTTTATGGCCTCTAATTGTTCAATCATAAAGTGCGCAAATTTATATGATTTTGGGTGGTTAATTTTGATGCATGGGTTATAGAAAGTTTAAAGCTGATTATATTTTCACTGGTACTGAGTTGCTTGAAGAAAATAATGTTTTGGTTACCGACGAAAAAGGTACGATTGAAACAATTGTTGAAGCGAAAGATGCAGGTGATGATATTGAAATTTTTAAAGGACTTATTTCCCCGGGCTTTATAAACTGTCATTGTCATTTGGAATTAAGCCACATGAAAAATGTGATTGAAAGTGGAACAGGGCTGGTTGATTTTTTAATAAAAGTTATAAGTAAACGTTCTGCTATTACTGAAGAAATTGACGCTGCAATGCACTCAGCAAATGAAGAAATGTATAATGGCGGTATTGTTGCTATTGGAGATATCAGCAATACAACAGACTCACTAAAAACAAAACTGAAAAGCAAAATTCAATATCACAATTTTATTGAAGTGCTTGGCTTTACCGAAGAAAAATCAAAGACTGTTTTCGAACCTTATTTAAATGTATATAATACCTTTTGCGAGGCAGGTTTTAAAGAAAATACTTCGATAGTTCCTCATGCTCCGTACACAATCAGCACTTCAATGTTTAATTTGATTAATGATTTTTCAGCAGAAAAAATCATTTCAATTCATAACCAGGAAACTTTGGCGGAAGATGAATTGTATCAAACTAAAACCGGAGATTTTTTAAGGTTATATCATCATCTAAATATTAATACAGATTTTTTTCAGCCTTACAATACAAGTAGCTTACAATCTTATTTACCCTTGCTTGATAAACCAAAAAACATCTTATCAATTCATAACACATTTACATCGCAAGAAGATATAGAATTCGCGAATCAGCAATCTAAAATCTGCAATCAACAATTATTCTGGTGCTTATGCCCAAATGCCAATTTATATATAGAAAACAAATTGCCGCCTGTTGAACTTCTTAAACAAAATAATTGTACAATCGTTTTGGGAACAGATAGTTATTCAAGCAATTGGAGTTTAAGTATTCTGGATGAAATGAAAACGCTTCAAAAAAAATTCCCCTCATTGCAATTACAGGAATTGTTGAATTGGGTAACATTAAACGGAGCAAAAGCGCTGGGTATAGATGAGGTGTCAGGAAGTTTTGGTAAAGGCAAAAAACCAGGTGTATTATTAATTGATAACATACTTCAAAAAAAATTAAATCATAACACATCAGTCAAAAGACTTTTATAAAAAAATTATATTTTTATAATAAACCTTGACTGTATGAGAAAACATTTTACGCTTATTGCTTGCTTTTTTATTTCCCTTACCTGTATAAATGCCCAAACTTTCATGAAATCTGTTGGCGGTTCAGCCAATGATGCTGCAAACTGCATAGCCCAAACTACAGATGGTGGTTTTATAATGGCCGGCGATACATATTCTTTCGGACTTACAAAATCTGATGTGCTTATAACAAAGTTTGATGCAACCGGAAATTTATTGTGGAATAAAAGATGTGGCAGCTCTGATTACGATCATGTTTTCTGTATAACCGCTACTACAGATGGTGGTTGTGCTGTTTCAGGTGTTAGTGGTGGAAACAGGAACTATCTTATCGTTATAAAATTAGATGCGTCCGGCAATCTTGAGTGGAGTAAATTTTACAGTGCCAGCACAAGGAATGGCGCGCATTCCATTATACAAACACCGGAAGGTGGTTTTGTAATTGGCGGTTATGCCGAAACATACGACAATGGTTCCTGGGGATATGTATTAAAGACAGATTTTTCAGGTAATGTGGAATGGTCTAAACGTATTTTTGATCGCAGCTATTACCCTGCTGTGCAAACTCTGGTTGTTACAAAAGACAGCGGTTATGCTTTTACAGCAAATGAAACAGCAGGCGGTGCTTATTATGATATTTTCTTAATTAAACTTGACAAAACAGGTAAATTTAAATGGGCAAAATCAGTGGGTGGCATTAGTACAGACATGCCAACCGGTTTAATTGAAACTGCCGATGGAGGCTTTGCTGTTACAGGTTTTACATTTGATATAGAAAGCACGCCGCAATACCAGTTTATGTACATTTTAAAAACAGATAAAGATGGAAACCTTAATTTTTCCAAACGTATAAAGGGCGAAAATTCGGATAACGCTAAAACAATTGCAGAAACCGAAGATGGCAATATTTTAATAAGCGGCAGCATTCCTTCTGTTTCGGGTTCTTACGCTAATTTTTTTGTTAGTGAAATTAATGGCGAAGGAAAAATACTTTGGACAAAAACTGTTTCATCAGATACAGCCTCTTTTCAGGCAACAAAACTAATAAGAACAAGTGCAGGAGATTATGCAGCTGCAGGTATTACAGGAAAAAACGGGTCAAATGATTTTTTACTTATGCGCTTCGATAGTAATTTTTCACTATGTGGCGCTGCAAATGCAAAACGGAAGTCAGAAGATTTTGGCGAGCTGGCAGATCGTGTTGTAACTGTATCAAACGCAAATACCAGCGTGTTTAATTCAGGTTTTGCAGTTTTTGAAGACGAACTTATTTATAATAGTTTATGCGATATACTGCCGGTTAAGTTAACTGCTTTTACAGCGATAACTGAAAAAAATAATATGGTATCGTTACAATGGAAAACAACTGAAGAAATTAACAGCAGCTTTATTGAAATATACAGAAGCAACGACGGCAAGAATTATTCGCTGCTTACGAAACTGCCCGCAAAAAACGCTTTAGGCGGTTCGGATTATAACTATCTTGATAATACTCCTTTTACAGGAACGAATTATTATAAACTGAAGTTTATTGATAAAGATGGAAAATATTCTTTCAGTGATGTAAAAACAGCCAATATAAATAAAGCATTCGTAAGAATATTTCCTAACCCTGTAAAAGATTGGCTGCATGTGCAATTGAATAACAACACAATTAATATAAAATTGAAAATATATTCTGCCGATGCAAGATTAGTTCTTGAAAAAACAATTACATCAATAAATGCTGATGAATTGATTGATGTAAGAAAACTAGCTGCGGGAACTTACTCTTTAAATATTATAGAAGGCAATACAAGATCAAATCAAATCTTTATAAAAAATTAGGTTTTGCTAATCTAATATCTCTCTTAAAACAGGCAGGCTTTTAAGCTCTTTAAAATCTGTTATATGATAAGACATATACTGTAATAATACACTTAAAACCTGTGCCCGCGTCTGCCTGTTTAATTTTATATTTTCAAGATCATTATAAAATTGAATGCCTTGAATTTTTGAAATTGTTTCTGCTATGAATCCTGTAATAAACTCAGGATGCGAAGGCTCTTCTATTGTATAAATACCTTCTTTTAAATTAAGCACAGGCGTTTCAGCAGAAAAACCTCCCTGCAATTGAAAACCGGATTCTGTTGCCAGGTGAAGCATAAAATACAAAGGAAGATTGGCCGCAATTGCATCTGATCCTTTATCAGCTTCATGCAAACTTCCTTCAAGCAAATAAAATAATTCAGGATTAGCTTCCGGCTGCTTTATAGAATATTGAAATAGTTCAATCATAAACTGCGCGATTGCATTACGTGTAATATCAAACAAAACCTTATTGTATAAATAGCTCCATTTGTATTCTTTTATGAATTGCAGGTTTTTTAGATTGTTATGATATACTTCCATTTCCAATATCGCCGAAGGCTGAAAATACATTTGCTTTGACTGTGATTTGCTTGTGGATTGACGAACGCCTTTTACAATATAACTTTGCAAACCAAATAACTCAGTATAAACAGTAGTTATTACACTTGTTTCACCGTATTGAACAGTTCGCAAAACGATTCCTCTGGTTTTATGCGTCATGATTGCACAAAGAATGCAAGTTTACAGAAAGGTGCAAAGAATTTTATCTAATATCCCTTTGATCTTCAATTTTAGCATGACGTTTTATTCATTTTATTGCTGTTTATTCCGCAAATTCTTTTACTTTTGCCGTCCTTTCACAAGGTGCAGTATGGTGACTGTTGCCTGTTTGAACGAAATTATTTGATAATAAAAACATTTTATGAAGAGAACATTTCAGCCGCATACTCGCCGCCGCAAAAGCGTACACGGCTTTCGTAAGCGCATGCAAACAGCCAATGGCCGTAAAGTTTTGGGAAGCCGCAGAGCAAAGGGCCGCAAAAAACTCAGCGTTTCTGATGAAAGAGCATTAAAATAAATTAATAGCAAATTTTTATAAAGGCTGATGTTGCATCAGCCTTTTTTATTTCCTAACTAGCAAATTTGTCTTACTAATTTCCAATCATTTCTTTCGCATTTTCTATAGCAGCAGCAGTTGGCGGTTCGCCGGCAAGCATTTGAGCAATTGCCTGTATGCGCTCATCTTTATTTAATAAGCGGATGTTGGTTTGTACCGCATCATTTTTTATTTGTTTGTATACATAAAAATGTGCATCAGCTTTGCCGGCAATTTGCGGCTGGTGTGTAATTGAAATAACCTGTCGCTGCTTTGCCAATTGTTTTAAAATAATTCCAACCTGTTTTGCAGCTTCGCCTGAAATGCCGGTATCAATCTCATCAAAAATTAAAGTAGGTAAATTTATTTTTTCTGCAACCAGTGATTTAATGCAAAGCATCAACCTGCTTAATTCACCGCCACTTGCAACTTTACGCAAAGGTTCAAAACGGTTGCTTTTATTGGCATCAAACAAAAACTCAATTGTATTTTTTCCGTATTGATGAATATTAGTCTGAGTAGCCGACACTTCGATTTTTGCATTGGGCATTCCAACCTGGGCAAGTAATATGTTCACATTTTTTGTAAAGGCAGGAATTATCTTTTTTCTTTTTGCAGATAAGTCTTCAGCAATTGTTTCAAGCTGCGAGGATTGCTGATTAAATTTATTTTGAGTAATTGCAATTGCTTCATCAATATTCAAAACTGCATCAAGTTTTTTTTGCAATTCGTTTTTAATATCAATTAATTGATTGGTTGATTGAACAGCGTGTTTTTTTTGCAAACGATAACCTTGCGTTAAACGCTCATTAATAAAATTAATGCGCACTTCATCATAATTTACTTTGTCATTTAAACTTTCCAATTCATCACTAACATCTGCTAATTCAATATGTACGCTTTGTAAACGTGCAATCAATTCATGCAGTTGCGTATTAAAAGCAGCGTAGCTGTTCAGCTTGCTTATTAATTGTTTTATTGATTGAACAACCGGATGTTCGCTTTCTTTTAAATCATACACTGCATTATTAAGCGCTTTTTTTATTTCTTCAGCGTTGGTTAATATTTGCAGTTCATTATCCAGGTCTTCAAGTTCATTTTCTTTCAGGTCAGCTTCATTTAATTCATCAAACAGGAATTGGTTGTAATCAAGTTCTTTTTGAAAAGTATTTTTTTGAGTTGTTAGTTCCGTTAAATATTGTTGCGTTTTTTTCCATTCAGTAAATAAAGAAATATAATGCAATAACAATTTTTCATTACCAGCCAGGGCATCCAATACTTCCCGTTGAAAATCTGTATCTCCTAATTCCAGTGTATCAAACTGCTGATGAAGATCAACAAGCAACGATGTAAGCTGTTTTAGCTGCTGAAGATTTGCAGGCGTATCATTTATAAATCCGCGTGATTTTCCATTGGCGGCAATTTCTCTTCTTAAAACCAATTCAATATCTGCAGAAAACTCGTTTTCATTTAAGAAATGAAAAACATTCTGCTTTCCTTCAACATTAAAAAATCCTTCTATAAAACATTTCTTTTCTTTATTAAGCAACGCTGATGAATCTGCACGTTCTCCTAAGATCAAACTTAGTGCACCAACTAAAATACTTTTGCCGGCACCGGTTTCACCGGTTATAATATTAAAATGTTCAGAAAAATTTATTTCAATAGCATCTATGATTGCATAATTCTGTATGATAAGCTTTGAAAGCATCAGGCAAATTAATATAAAGACTTTTTATATCCATATATACAAGACCGCAAACTGAAAAGAGATTAATTTAAAGAGGTTGGTGAACAGAATTTAGTTTGATATTTCAAAAATTTACACAATGCAAATTAAATATCGATTTTAGCATATTTAGCATGGCTTTCAATAAAGCTCCGGCGCGGAGGTACTTCATCGCCCATTAACATGCTAAACACTTCATCAGCATAAGCAAGGCTTTCAATGGTTATTTTTTTCAAAGTTCTTTTTGATGGATCCATTGTAGTTTCCCATAATTGTTCAGCATTCATTTCACCAAGGCCTTTATAGCGTTGTGGGCTAATACCACCGCCTAATTTTTCAATGGCCATATCTTTTTGCTCCTCATTGTAAGCATAAATTTGCTCTTTACCTTTTTTTACAAGATACAAAGGTGGTTGGGCAATGTATACATAACCCTGCTCAACAAGTTCCTTCATATAGCGGAAAATGAATGTAAGAATAAGTGTAGCAATGTGCGACCCATCCACATCAGCATCCGTCATTATAATTAATTTATGATAGCGCAGCTTTACTATGTTCAACGCTTTAGGATCTTCAGGCGTACCAATAGTTACGCCCATTGCAGTAAAAATGTTTCTTATTTCTTCGTTCTCATAAATCTTGTGCTCCATTGCTTTTTCTACATTAAGTATCTTACCGCGCAAAGGCAATATTGCCTGGAAAGTTCTGTCCCTACCCTGCTTTGCAGTACCGCCGGCGCTATCTCCTTCCACAAGATATAATTCACATTTTTCAGGATTACGCTCGCTGCAATCTGCAAGTTTTCCAGGTAAGCCGCCGCCGCTTAAAACACTTTTTCGTTGTACAAGCTCTCTTGCTTTTTTTGCAGCTACACGCGCCTGCGCAGCCAAAACAACTTTACTAACAATATTCTTTGCTTCTCTAGGATTCTCTTCAAGATAAGCTTCTAATGCCCTTGAAACTGTTGTTTGCACAATGCCGCTTACTTCACTGTTACCTAACTTGGTTTTGGTCTGGCCTTCAAACTGCGGCTCGGGAACTTTTACTGAAATAACAGCACTTAAACCTTCACGAAAATCATCGCTCTCCACTTCTACTTTGGCTTTTTCAAATAAACCATTCTTATCTCCATAATTCTTAAACACTCTTGTTATGGCTGTGCGAAAACCTGCAACATGCGTACCGCCTTCAATAGTATTAATATTATTTACGTAAGAAAAAATGTGCTCTTTAAAATCATCATTATAAGTAAGGGCCACATCAACAGAAACATTGCTTGCTTCATCAAGCGCTTCAACAGATAATGTTTTTGGAAGAAGCGAAGTGCGTTTGCCGTTTCTGTCAAGCATTTCTACAAACTCAACAATACCGCCTTCACTATAAAATAATTTTGAATAATAATTGCCGGCATCATCTTTTTCCCGAAGGTCAGTAATTATAATACTTATGCGTTTGTTAAGATAGCTTAGTTCCCGAAGGCGGCCTTCCAAAATTTCCCTGTTATAATTGGTTACCTGGAATATGTTATGATCTGGCCAGAAATGAATTTTTGTTCCGGTTTTATCAGAATCACCAATTTCTCTTACAGGATATTGCGGAATTCCGATACGATATTCCTGTTCAAATATTTTTCCTTCACGTTCAACAGTAGCCTGCAGTTTTATACTTAAAGCATTTACACAGCTTACGCCTACGCCATGCAATCCGCCCGAAACCTTGTATGTATTTTTATCAAACTTACCGCCGGCGTGTAGCACCGTCATCACCACTTCAAGTGCACTGCGTTTTTCTTTGGCCATTATGCCGGTAGGAATGCCGCGACCATCATCATGCACGCTAATGCTGTTATCTTCATGTATTGTGACAGAAATATTTTTACAATAACCGGCTAAAGCTTCGTCAATAGAGTTATCTACTACTTCATATACAAGGTGATGCAAACCTTTAGCGCCAATATCGCCAATATACATCGCAGGCCTTTTGCGCACTGCTTCCAAACCTTCTAAAACCTGAATACTTTCTGCACCGTAATTTGCTTGCTGAGAGGAAGAATCCTGTTGCTGTTCATTCATAAAAAAGAGGAGAAAAATCGCTTTTAAACAATATTAAAATCAAGTGCGCAAACTTACGAAAAATAAAGGGGTTTTTTGCTAATTCGTCAAGGTTTAATTGCGGTTTTATGAATTGTTTTTGTTTTGAAAAAATCTTGAAAAAAAAGTAGTAAAAACTATTAATTTTTATCATGATTTTCGTGATGCAGTAAATTCAACATTAAATAAAATTGCAGCATACTTGTTTAAGCATCAAAAGCACAGGAATGCTTAGGTTTACAATAAAAATAATTTGAATACAGCATTACTAAATACTATTATCCTGCTCGGTTCTATACAAGGTTTAATTATCAGCAGCCTGCTTTTTTTCTCAAAGAAGAATAAGCAGTCAAACCGCTTATTGTCAGTATTAATTTTTCTGATGGCGCTGGCAAGTTTTAACTTGTATGCCAATTATAAAAACTGGTTTAATTCTGATATTCTCCGGTTCATTTCCAATTTTGTTCCGATGGTGGTTGTAATGCCGATGGGGCCGCTTTTATATTTTTATATTCAGTCTTCGCTTGATGCAAATTTTAAGTTCACAAAAAAATTACGCTTTCATTTTTATCCTGTCATCATTGATCTCGTCCCTCAGCTCACAGTAATTATTTATATTGCTGGATTACTTACCGGCATTTTTAAAAATCACCCGCAGCCATGGGGAAATTTTATTGATACATACAATGTGTATGCAGATATTCCAAGATGGATGTCTGTAAGTTTTTACGTTTGGTTATCGTCTAAATCACTTGCTGCTTTTAAATTAAAACATGCTGATACATTAAACGGACAAGCGAATAATTTTAAATGGTTGCAGCAATTCATACGCGTATTCTCTGGTTTTCAAATTCTCTGGTTTATTTTTCTTATTCCGTATGTTATTCCAAAATATTCTAATAAACTGCTTGATGCTGTTGACTGGTATCCAATTTATATTCCGCTTGCCATTATGATTTACTGGCTTGGTATAAAAGGATATGCAAGATCTCAGGCTGATAATATTACTTTAAAAAAATCTGCAGCAGGCACTTCAGCTTTATCTTCTTCCGTAATTGAACAAACCATTTCTTCATTAAAGAAAGCGATGGCTGATGAAAAATTATATCTCAATCAAAATCTAAATTTGAACTTACTGGCAGAACATACAGGCATTTCGCAAAAAACAATTTCATTCGTTCTTAACCAACATGTACACAAAAGTTTTAATGAGTTTATAAATGAATACCGCGTTGAATGTTTTAAGCAGAAAATAGCACAACCTGAACTTGATAACTTAACCATTGCCGGAATTGCATTGGAATGTGGTTTTAGTTCGCAGGCAACTTTTCAGCGGATATTTAAACAATCAACCGGGCAATCTCCTTCAGAATTCCGTAAAAGCGTATTGCAAATTCAGTAATCAACCATTCAATTTCCGCTTTAATACTTATCAAATCCGGATTTGAGCAATGATATTTCACCTTTTTGTTTTGAAGTAGAAGAAATTCGTGTCTTAAATAATAAAACGTTTGAAAAAAATTGCTGTCTTTATTCTTATCCTGCTACAATTGTTTTTTTTCTCAAAAACAAAAGCGCAGGATATTCCTGAGACAAGAGTTTTTCAACCCGCTGAAATGCAGCGGGACTTTAATTACCTGCGAAATGCTTTGGAAAAAACGCATCCGGGTTTGTACATGCATCATACAAAAGAAGAGATGCAGTATAAAATGGACAGCTTGTACGCTTTGCTCAATCAGCCAAAAGCGTTCTTTGATTTCTACAAAATCATTGCTTATTTAATTGCCGAAGTAAAATGTGAACACACATACTCTAATCCTTATGGCGGTGATTATGGAAAAAGAGCTTTGCAGTGGAATTTAATTCCTTTTCAATTATTTTTTATAAAAGACAAAGCGTACATGGCAGTTAACAGAACGACAGATACAAGCATTCATTTGGGTGATGAAATTTTAACCATCAATCATTATCCTGTTGATAGCATTGAACATGTAATATTTAAATACCTGCCTGCGGATGGGAACATGGAATCAGGCAAAGAAGCTGCAGTTTCTGACCTTACATTCAATCTATATTATTATATGTTTATTGAACAGCCGCATGCATATGATATTAAATTTAAAAATGCACAGGGAGAAATATTCTCACGCCATTTTGATACTGATTTAAAACTTGACGCAAACAAAAAACTTGGATTGGCTAATCCTGCTAACAAAGTAGTTCTTGAACAGGATAAAAAATATAGAAAATTAAAAAAGAATCCATGTCGCCTTGAATTTATTAAAGATAAAAGCATAGCCGCTATTACTGTTACAGACTTCGGCGGCAACAGAGATAAGTTGTTCAAATTGTATAATGATTTTTTTACGAAAATTCAAAAAGAAAAGCCTGCTAATCTTATTATTAATCTTGCTTATAACGGTGGCGGAGATGAAGAATACGCCTGCCAGTTGCTGAGTTATTTAATTGATACACCAACACGTTTTATAGAAAGCGAATATCTTATAAATGATGATGACAGTTTTTTTAAAATCAGTAATCTTCCTGCAGATGTCAAGAGCAACAAATATGCTTTTATTGATACTGTAATTGATGGAAAGATTTATGCAAAGGCCCAAACAAAATATTCACTCGAACTAAAGACTTTTAATCCACAGCCAAACGGTTTTCATGGTAACGTATATTTTTATGTAAATGGCGGTACATCTTCGGCGGCGTCAACTTGCGCAGCCAATGCAAAGAGCCATCATCTTGCAACAATTATAGGTAATGAAACTGCAGGTTGTTATGTTGGCGGTGGAACAACAAACGGGCTTGACCTTACTTTGCCTAATTCCAAAATCAATGCGCATACTTCAATTGTGTATTGCAAATTCGCCACAACTGGTGGAGATAAAGACCGCGGTGTAATTCCGGATTATTATTTCATTCCAACTATTTTTCAACAAATAGATGGCAAAGCCGCCTGGAATGATTTTTATAATCTTATTGATAAAATAAATAATGCTCTAAAAACTAATAATGAAAAATTATAAATCCCGTTTCCATGCTGTTACTTTTAATAAACCCATTATTAAAATATTTTTCAGAAAAAGCATTGCATTCATTTTCTTCTTTTGTTTGTTGCGCTTTAATTCGCACTCACAAATTTTACCGGAGGCAGCATTAGAGAAATCTGTTGATAGTTTAATTGCCACTCAACTCAAACCAAACGAACCGGGAATTTCTGTTTTGATTGCAGAAAAAAATAACATCTTATATAAGAAAGCATTTGGTAGCGCCAATGTTGAATTAAATGTTGCCATGCAACCTGGTATGATTTTCCGAATTGGTTCCATTACAAAACAATTTACGGCCATTGGCATTTTGCAATTGGTTGAACAGGGGAAAATTTCTTTACAGGATAGCATTCAAAAATATATCAAAGACTTTCCATCTAAAGGTTATACAATTACGATTGAAAATTTATTAACGCATACTTCCGGAATTCCTGATTATTCAAACGGAGATACAACACACAATCCTTATATAGAACGTCATGATTTTACGCCGCCACAAATCATTAAATATTTTGACTACTTGCCCCTTGAATTTAAGCCGGGAACAAAATATAATTATTCCAATTCAGGTTATGTTTTGCTCGCATACATTATTGAAAAAGTTACCGGCGAAGATTACCATCAATACATGATGAAAAATGTTATCAGCCTTGCAGGTTTGCAGCATACTTTATTTGCAGATGAACACACCATAATTCCAAATCGTGTTGAAGGTTATACGAGAGACAGAGGTTTTTTTGAGAACTGCGAATATCAAACAGCATCAATGGCATTTGGCTGCGGCGATTTAATGTCAACAACAGAAGATTTATATAAATGGAATAATGCTTTGCTTGATTACAAACTTGTAAGCAAAGAAACATTGAGCAAAGCTTTTACATCTTACAAATTAAGCGATGGTTCTTATACAAATTATGGTTACGGATGGTTTGTAGATAGTTTTGGAGTAAAACGAATTCATCATGAAGGTCAGGTAAGTGGCTTCACAGCTTTTGAAGAATATTATCCTGATAAAGATGTTTATGTTTCTATTTTAACGAATCAATTATCAGGTGAAGACACCACTGATTTCAGCGACAAAAGATTTCGGTTATTTAATAATATTTTTCAACTGGCGCTGGGTAATAAACTGGAAACAGAAGCAATAATTAGTGAAGCAATCCTGGATGAATATATAGGTACATATCAAGCCGTAATTAAAAAAAGTGAGACACTTAAAATTTATAAAGAACAAGGTAAATTATATATGGACCTATCAAACAAAACCGGCAGACACATGGTATTACAGCCGCTTTCGCAAAATTTATTTTTATTGCCTGATGTAATGCGTATAAGATCTACTGCAGAATTTATAAGAGAAAATGGAAAGGTTGCAAAAGCCATTTTTACGCAGGAAAAACCTTATGAATGGATAAAGATTAAATAACATGAAAAAAATAATCGCGTTTGTTTTTTGTACAGTTTTTTTCTTTATTTCAAATGCACAACAAACAGACCCACTTACACAAAAACTTGATGAATATTTAGTTTCTGCAAATAAATTTTATAAGTTTAACGGCACTGTATTAGTGGCACAACACGAAAAAATTTTATTACAGAAGAGTTATGGTTATAAAAATATTACTGCACATGTTTTGAATGATTCAAACACGATTTTTCAAATTGGTTCTATCACCAAACAATTTACGGCAACCGTAATTTTGAAATTGCAGGAAGAAGGAAGGCTTTCTGCGCAGGATAAACTCAGCAAATTTTTTCCGGAATTTAAATACGCAGATAAAATAACGCTTGAAAATTTACTTACACATACTTCAGGCATTTATAATTATACAAATGATATTGATGCAGAAGATTCTGCGATTGTTTGCAACGCTGTAAACAAGCAATTGGTGCTGGATATTATATTTAAACATGCATTGAATTTTAAACCCGGAGCACAATTTCAATACAGCAATTCCAATTATTATTTACTTGGATTAATTATTGAAAAAGTAACAGGCAGGTCTTACGAACAAAATGTAAGAGATATAATTTTTACGCCGCTGCAAATGACACATTCATTGTTTGATTTTAGACATGCAGAAGATACAAACATTGCAACAGGTTATCAAACTTTAAACGATACAAATCAAATAATAGCAAGCGCCTGGAGATGGGATTCAACAGTTACTTACGCTGCCGGCGGCATCTTTAGTACAACAGGTGATATGTATAAATGGGCACAGGCAGTTGCCAACAAAAAAATTCTGTCTGCGGATTCATGGAAAGCTGCATTTACACCGCATCTTGAACATTATGGTTATGGCTGGTTTATAGATTCATTATTCGGGGAAATAAATGTTGCACACGGTGGCGGAATACCCGGCTTTATGGCTTACTTATGTTATTATCCAACCAAAGACGTAACTATAATTTTACTAAATAATAAAGGCTGGTTTGATGATGCGTTAAACGGAATTAATGCTAATTTATCTGCTATTCTTTTTCATCAACCTTATGAGCTAATGCGTGTTCATTCAGAAACAAAGCTGGCAGATTCTATCTTAAAAAAATATGTTGGTGAATATGTATTTGATAAAAAGCACCATGCTTTTGTTACGTTAGAAAACGATACTTTACAAATAGCAGCGCCTGCAGGAAATCTTCCAAAATCACCTTTGTTTGCAGAAGATGAAAATAACTTCTGGCTTAAAATAATTGATGCAAGAATTGAATTTACAAAAGATACAGCCGGAAATATAACAGGGCTTATCTCACACTATTTAGGGAAGAATGAAATTTGTAAAAAGATAAAATAGTTGCACGTATTTTATATGGCCTTTACCTGCAAACTCACTTCTTGTCACCTGAATTTGTAAAATCTCCCGCATAAATAAATGTGATATTATCAAGACTGATATATTTTCTTAAAGCAGCATTTACCTGTTCAAGTGTAAGCCCTTTTGCTTTGTTTTCATAATCTGTATAAAAGCTAAGATTTTTCCCATCGCTCATATAATCTGATAGCCGCCAGGCCAGGTTTTGATCATCACCTAAATATGTTTTACGTTGCTGCAGCCAGCTTTCCACTGCTTTTTTAAATTCATCCTGCTTAAACCCTGTTTGCCTTACTGTATTGATAACATCTCTTAAAGCACTATCTAACCTGTTTTTATAAATTGGGTTAAATATGGCATATACACCCCATGAAGAAGCAGGGTATTTATAGTTAGAAGATGTAAATGAACCTGCGCCATAACTCATTCCTTCAGATTCACGCAGGCGCTGCGGTATACGCGAAGATAAAAATGCGCCACCGCCGAGCATTTCATTAGCAATATCCAATGCTGCATAATCAGGGTCATCTTCTTTTAATGGTATATTCAATTTGCCAAACAAAACTGCATTCTTCTTATCTGTAATATTTATGTTTTCAAGACTTCCGCTTACATTAAAATATTTTTCAGCAATTTCTGTATACGGTGCTTTGCTTGAAAAGCCGGCAAGATCTTTCTGAAAAAAAGATTTTATCGCGTTGGAATCTATATCACCAACAAAAGCAACATACCCGTTATTGGCTCCATAAAATTTATTATAAAAATCCTTTACGCTGTCAAGAGATAAAGTTTGCAGGTCGCTGAGTTTTTCGCTGATATTTTCCGGGTACAGCGGATGACCTTTAGGATAAAGTGTCGTCTTTTTATTGGCTGTCTGAAAAGCGATGTACTGAGGATCGCTTGCACTTGATTCCAACTCACCTTTCATATCAAGCAATAATTTGTCAAATTCTGTTTTATCAAAAGAAGGATGCAATAACAGGTCTGCAAGCAGATCAAGAGCAGCATTCAAATTATTACTATCTGTGCTTAAAAAGACGTCAATTTCAGGACCATCGCCGGAAATATCAATGGATGTTTTTATTTTATCAAGCATATCATTGATATCTTTTTTGCTTCTGGTTGTTGTACCTGTTTTTAACATGCGTGCAGTAACTTCAGGAATAATATTTTTACCTGTAAGACTGTTTTCATCACCTGTTTTAAAAATAAAATTTGCATATAGTTTATCACCTTTTGCAGGCTTCTTAAGCAGCGCATATTGCAAGCCGTTTGCAAGCTTGCCGTAGCTTGTTCTTTTTTGAATATTAGGTATGCTTACTTCAAAAGTTTCTGTTTGTGTGGCAACTGATTTTCCTTTATAATTTTCAACCAGCGCAGTTATATCAGGCCTTGGAGCAACAGCAACTCTTTGCGCAGCTTTTTCAGGAATAAAAATGCCAACAGTGCGGTTACTTGGCAAATAATATTTTTGAAACGCAGCCTGCACATCATTTAATGTTAAGCTGTCAAGCCGGTCTTTATAAATGTAAAACAACCGCCAGTCTCCGGCACCAATTATTTCAGCAAGACTAATACAAAAGTTTTCCGTATTGCTTTGGATATTGTAAATGTTTTTTTGCAATGTATTTTTTGCCCTGTCAACATCTTCCTGTGTAATAGTTGTAGTTGGTAATTTATCTGCAGCAGCCAGCAGTGCGGCCTTAGCACTGTCAACATTTTTGCCTTGCGGTATACTGCAACCGAAATAAGAAAACCCCGGATCATATAAGGTTGGTGTCCACCCATACACCTTGGTTGCAAGTTGGGGCTGTACCAATGCTTTATAAAAAATTCCTGAAGGATCATTGGTAAGAATATTTAATGCCGCTTCATTAGCAACATAATCTTTATCTGAATAGGCAGGCGTATGATAAGCCATACCTATATAAGATATATCTCCGTTACGTTTCAATTCCACATAACGTTCTCCATCCTGAGGCGGTTCAACTGTATATGGCGGCTGAATTACACGTGAAGGTTTAGGTATTGCTCCAAAATATTTTCCTATCCATGCAAGGGTTTTTGCTTCATCAATTTTTCCGCCTACAATTAATGTTGCATTATCAGGCTGATAATATTTTTTATAAAATACTGTAAGGTTTCCAATGGGTACACGTTCAATATCTTCTTTGCTGCCAATAGTTGATTTGCCGTAATTGTGCCATAAGTACATTGTTGATATAATGCGTTCCATTAAAATATTATCCGGGTAATTTTCGTCAGCTTCAAATTCGTTGCGCACTACTGTAAATTCTTTCTGCAAATCTTCATTGCGCATTAACGAGTTTACCATCCTGTCAGATTCCATATCAAGCGCCCAGGTTAAATTACTGTCGTTTGCCGGCAATATTTCAAAGTAATCGGTTCGGTCGTACCAGGTACTTCCGTTGGCGCTGGCGCCTTTATCTGCAATAGTTTGTTTTATGCTTGAAAACTTTTTTGAGCCTTTAAACAACATGTGTTCCAGCAAATGCGCCATACCGGTTTCCCCATAACCTTCCTGTCTTGAACCTACATGGTAAACTACGTTTACAATTACGTTATTAATTGATTGGTCAGGAACCAATAATATTTGCAAGCCGTTGTCAAGGCTATATTCTTTAACGCCTTCAACAGATGTAACAAATTTTGGCGATGCAGAAGGTTTGGTTTTTTGTTGGGCTGAAAGGAGTTGAATTAAAAGTAACAGCAGGATTAAAGAAGTGGCTTTTTTCATAAAAAAGTTTTATACTTAAATATAAATGGTTTTGACAAACTGCAATTAAAAATCGAAAATTATTATAGGTTATAATGATTAAATCTATACGCTGCAAAGCATTTTCAACACAATGCAGGTTGCATAGTTTAAATCAAAAAATAATAATTACGCTAAAGAAAGTTAGTGACTGAAAATGATAAAATCTGGTCAGCTATGGAAATTAAAATAATTATTTGCCATTAAATTCCATACAAAAAGTTAAGCTGCATGCTTGCGCTGGTAACCTAAAAAGAGGCTAACCTTGCGGCAGCCTCTTTTTTTATTTTGATTCTTTTTGCTTATTACGGGTTGGTAACAGTGTTCTTCTGAAGTGTTACTGCAGTTTGTGCCAGCATCCTTCCATTTATTGATGCGCCTGTTTTCATATTAATTCCTGTCTTTCCTAATATAATGCCTTCAAAATGGCTTGTTGTTCCAAGGGTAACTTTCCCGGATGTTTGCCAGAAAATATTTTTGGCCAGTGCACCACCTTTCAGGGTAATTTTCACAGCAGAACTCACACTAAGTGTTCCTGCAACCTGGAATATCCAGATAGCGTCCGCAGCGCCCTGAATCGTAATGTCCGTTGGTATAACAACTGCACTTGTCCATTTATATAGCCCAGGTCTAAGCGTTTGCCCGCCAATATTTCCGGCACCCAAATTCAGGAACTTAGGATGAAGCCTGCCTGCAGCATCGGTATAGGCCGTTTGCATATCCTTTACGGCGGTTGTCAACCTGGTTGCATTATCCACACTACAGGGAAGCGGGCCGGCAGCATCAACCGAGTATATGGTTCCGGATTCTTCTTTACAGCTTACATGAATAGCTGCACCTGTAATCGGGCTTGATCCAATATCGCCGGTGATAACAGATGGGTAAACATCGGTAATTCCGGTTTTTGACAGGATTACAAAATTGCCTGCAAGGCCAAGATCTATCGTTCCTATACGCTCAACTGATTGGTCCCCTAATGTCGCCACGGAAGATACATCAGTACTATCTTTTTTGCAACCTTGCGTACATACAACTGCCATAATTACTACTGCTGCGAATACCTGTTTTAACTGCATAATTTTTTTGAGTTTTAATTGTGAATGGTTTGAGATGTGAGCAAATCGTGATTTACCGCATAACACGGCTAACCAAAATTTTAACTGTATAACTGATGGCCTGATTTCCCATGATTGCGTCCCCGCAATCATTACGGTTCATCATATGATAGCCTTTGGTGGGAGAAACAACAGAAGCATGTAATATGAAGGATATTGAAAGGAAAATATAATTTCAACAAAATGAAACTATAGTATGACTGAAACGCAGGATTGCAATTAAAAGTATCTGCTTGTTAACTTTCTTTTTTCTTTGTTGCAATTTTCCTTATATAATTTAGTGAGACATACAGTATAGTGCAACTTTGCGTTAAGGAATAGAATCAGAAGGGTAATGGCGATTTGATAAAGCATTCAGCTAATTAGCTATGGAAATTAAAATAATTATTGGCAGTAAAATTCCATACAAAAACACAAAGTACCGCAAGCGCTTTTGAAGCATAAAAGTTTACGGAAAGTTTTTCATTAAACAGATAAACAAACATATTATTCAAACCCAGGCCCACTACGGATATCAATATAAATTTTATAAAATAGATGTTGGTATTTTGCCCATTCACCTGGAACGTCCATTTCAGGTTCAAATAAAAATTATTAATAACGGCGCAGGTAAAACCAATGCTGTTGGAAAGATATTTATTAAGACGTAGTTTTTCTTTCAAAAGCCATGTCACTAAAAAATCAATACACATGCCTATAAAACCAACAACGCCAAACTTTGCTATCTTTTGTAAAAACTCCATGCTGCAAAATAACGTGTAAGAAGTTTGATGAATGAATAGTTAATGGTGTACGGTTAAATTTTTTTCGTGAAATTTGCAGTTTGAGCAGAAGATACAATATGATATTATACAAAACAGATGCGGAAATAGAGCTAATGAAGCAAAGCGCAAGGCTGGTAAGTAAAACGCTAACTGAGGTTGCAACTATGTTGAAGCCCGGTGTAACTACCTTTCAAATTGACAGGTTGTGCGCTGATTTTATCCGCGATCATAAAGCCATTCCTTCTTTTTTAAATTACCGCGGTTACCCGTTCACTATCTGTGCATCAGTAAATGATGTGGTGGTGCATGGTTTTCCAAATAATCATGCTTTAAAAGAAGGCGATGTTGTTTCCATAGATTTTGGAGTGATATTAAATGGCTGGCACGGCGATCATGCTTATACTTTTTTATTAGGCGAAGCAGGTGATGATGTATTGCAGTTGCTGCGCGTAACAAAAGAATCTTTATACAAAGGCATTGAAAAAGCAATAGCAGGTAACCGCGTTGGAGATATTTCCAATGCTATCCAGGAATATACCGAACGCAAACATGGCTATGGTGTAGTAAGGGAATTGGTTGGTCATGGCCTGGGAAGGAATCTGCATGAAGATCCGCAGGTGCCTAATTATGGCAAGCGCGGCATTGGAAAAGTTTTAAAAGAAAATGCTGTACTCGCAATAGAACCAATGATAAATATGGGCACCAAAGATGTGTATACTGAAGATGATGGATGGACGGTGCGCACCCGCGATGGCAAGCCATCTGCGCATTTTGAACATGATGTTTGCGTTAAAAAAAACAAAGCGCTCATACTGTCTGATTATTCAATTATAGAAAAAGCAGAGCAGGCAAATGCAAATCTTAACACATCTTATTATGCGCCCAAACTGGCTGCAGCATTATAAACCAATTACGGCATGAAGAATATTAAAGGCATTGAAGAAAAAATATTTCCTTTTGATAAAATTGCAGGTTGGGCAAAAGGCAAAAAGTTAAACGGCAAAACAATTGCCTTTACCAATGGCTGTTTTGATATTTTGCATGAAGGCCATATTTACTCATTATCGCAGGCGGCAAAAGAAGCAGACTTTTTAGTGGTTGGCGTAAATGCTGACAGCAGTGTAAAAAAATTAAAGGGTGATAAGCGGCCCATAAATAATCAAAATACACGTGCACTTATCCTTGCTTCATTATTATTGGTAGATGCAGTTGTAATTTTTGAAGAAGATACGCCGCTTGAACTGATAAAAAAAGTTATGCCTGATGTTTTGGTTAAAGGTGGCGATTACACTGTTGATACTATTGTTGGTTCAAAAGAAGTAATTGACAATGGCGGCCGTGTGGTAATAAATCATTTAATTGATAACTGCTCAACAACAGGCCTGATTGAAAAAATAAAAAGCCTGTAACTGCTTATATGCTGAATTGTTCAGCCTGAAATTTCAGCACAAAACATATTATCTCCACACATGCTTATTTATCTTTGAATTTGTTTGCAAATGAAAAATCTAATTCCAAGAGACATCAGTTGGTTAAGTTTTAATGCAAGGGTTTTGCAGGAAGCAAGTGATCTCTCTGTGCCTTTGCGCGAAAGAATACGTTTTCTCGGTATTCATTCCAATAACATGGATGAATTTTTTCGCGTACGTGTGGCAACATTAAAGCGCATGATAGAACTGGGCGGCAAAAAGGGCAATATGCATTTGGAAGAAGACCCGCAAAGTATTCTTGATCAAATTCAAACATTTGTGCTTGACCAGCAAAATGAATTTAACCGCATCTGGCAGGATATATTAAAAGAAATGCAAAGCCAGAATATCTTTTTAATTGATGAAAAAAAACTCAATAAACAACAACAGCTATTTGTAAAAAATTTTTTTGAAGAAGAAGTGCGTTCCAATATTATTCCTTTAATGATTGAAAGCCTTCCGGAATTGCCTTATCTGCGTGAAAAAAGCATTTACCTCGGCGTAGTAATGCGTAAAGAAGATACTGCTTATAATCAGAAATATGCTTTGATTGAAGTGCCCAGCCGCATAATTGGCCGTTTTATACAATTACCATCTCCCGAAGGTCAGCAACATATTATTTTATTGGAAGACATCGTTCGCTTCAGCCTGCCTTTTATTTTTTCTTATTTTAATTATACAAGATTTGAATCGTATGTTTTTAAAGTAACCAAAGATGCTGAGCTGGATATTGACAATGACCTGAGCACTTCGTTTGTACAAAAAATTGAAAAAGGAATTAAGAATCGCCGTTCAGGCAAAACAACGCGTTTTGTATTTGATAAAGAAATGGATGCCGGCTTGCTTGAATACCTGATGAAGAAATTAAATCTTACAAGAAAAGATAATATTATTCCCGGCGGGCGCATTCACAACTTCAGGCATTTCATGGATTTTCCTGATGTGTTTAAGCAAAAGAATGTAAGGCGCCAGCCTTTCAGGCATCCCACATTAATCAATACTTCACGCGTTACAGATATTATTCTGCAGCAGGATGTTTTATTGCATTTTCCCTATCATTCTTTTAACTCGGTTATTGATCTTTTGCGCGAAGCTGCTATGGACCCTGAAGTTGTTTCCATTAAATTAACAGCTTACAGGCTTGCCTCCAATTCAAAAGTTATTAATGCATTGATTAATGCAGTGCGTAATGGTAAAAATGTGGTGGTAATGCTTGAGCTGCGTGCCCGCTTTGATGAAGAAGCAAACCTTGAATGGAAAGAAAGGCTGGAAGATGAAGGCGTAAAAGTGCTTATTGGAATGCCTAATGTAAAAGTGCATGCAAAGCTTTGTGTAATTAAAAAAAGAAGCGGTAAAAAAATTATTCAATATGGTTTTGTAAGTACAGGAAACCTGAATGAAAAAACAGCAAAGGTGTATGCAGATGAATGCATGCTTACAAGCAACCGCAATGTAATGGCTGATATAAACCGCATTTTTAAATATCTTGAAAACCCTTCAAAAGAAAAATTTTTAAGCGGATGTAAAACACTTATGGTTTGCCCGCAAATTATGCGCAGCCAGTTAATGCAATTGATAAACACAGAAATAAAACATGCAAAAGCAGGCAAAAAAGCTTCCATTATTTTAAAAGTAAATTCTTTAAGTGATCCGCAGCTTATAAACCGGTTGTATGATGCAGCCGATGAAGGTGTTAAACTAAGCCTTGTTGTACGCGGCATTTTTTGTGCAAAATTTAAATATAAAAAATCCCATGATCGTGTTGCCGCGATAAGTATTGTTGATGAATATCTTGAACATTCACGGGTGATTATTTTTCATCACGGCGGCAAAGAAAAAATTTTTATTTCTTCTGCAGACTGGATGATCCGCAATCTTGACCATCGTATTGAAGCAGCTATACCTGTAAAAGATAAAGCGCTCTGCCATGAACTGAAAGATATTCTGCACATCCAGTTAAACGACAATATAAAGGCACGCATTCTGGATAATGATTTGCAAAATAAGTATGTACCGCCTGCCGGCAAAAAAAGAACCCGCGCACAAATTGAAACCTACAATTATCTCTATAAAAAAATTAAACCAGTTGAAACTAAAGAATGACTGAGAGCGGCAGTTTAATTTATTATAAGAAGTAATGATTTAATTCTGATACTTTAAGCATATTTGCACTTTGACATCTGGATATGTTTTATTCTAACGCAGGACCATATTCAGTTTTTTCACTACAAATTTTATTCAGATGTCTGTTCAAAAAGAAATCAAAAAAATTACCACCAACACATTGCAAAGAATGAAGGAACATGGAGAAAAAATCTCTATGCTCACTGCTTATGATTTTTCTTTTGCAAAAATTATTGACAACGCAAACATTGATGTAATACTGGTTGGTGATAGTGCCAGCAATGTAATGGCCGGCCATGAAACAACATTGCCAATTACATTAGAGCAAATGATCTATCATGCATCATCTGTTATTCGTGGTATAAACCGTTGCCTTGTTGTGGTTGATCTGCCTTTTGGTTCTTATCAGTCTAACTCTGAAATAGCATTGGCTTCAGCTATACGCATTATGAAAGAAACAGGTGCACATGCAATTAAATTAGAAGGCGGAGAAGAAGTGCTGGAAAGTGTAAAGCGCATTATATCTGCTGGCATACCTGTTATGGGTCATTTAGGATTAACGCCGCAAAGCATTTATAAATTCGGAACATACAATGTGCGTGCAAAAGAAGAAGAAGAAGCCAATAAGTTACGCAACGATGCAAAGCTTTTGGAAGAAGCCGGATGCTTTGCAATAGTGCTTGAAAAAATTCCTGCGCAGCTTGCAAAAGAAGTTACAGAAAGTTTAAGCATACCAACAATTGGTATTGGCGCCGGCAAATATTGTGATGGACAGGTTTTGGTAATGCATGATATGTTGGGCATTAATACTGAGTTTAAGCCGAGATTCCTTCGTCAGTATCTTAATATGTATGAACAGGTAACAAATGCAGTGCAGCAATATGTAAATGATGTGAAAACAAATTCATTTCCTTCAGATACCGAGTCTTATTAAACTCTATAATATCAATACAAACGTTCCGCCGATAATTAATAAAGCGCCGATTACATCTTTAATTGCAACTGATTCTTTCAAAATAACTACAGACAAAACAATCGTTAAGGCAACACTTAATTTATCAACCGGTGCTACCTGTGATACTTTGCCAACCTGCAATGCCCTGAAATAAAACAACCATGATAAACCTGTTGCGCATCCTGATAAAATTAAAAACAACCAGTTTTGCTTATTAAAAGTTTGCATGCCCGGAATTACACCTTTAAACAATGCTATTCCCCATGCAAGTATCAATATTACAACAGTACGTATTGCTGTTGCAAGGTCTGAATCAATATTTTTTACGCCAATTTTAGCAAAGATTGCCGTAAGTGAAGCAAAGAATGCGGAGAGCAAAGCGTATATCCACCACATGTTTTTTTTATAAAGATATTACTCTTCATTGCATTATTTTCTGTGCGCAATTATTATATTCAACACCTAAATCAAAACATAACATGACACCCCGCAGCTTATTCAACATTGTATTAAAAATAATTGGGTTATTTTTTATTAAGGACGTTATTGATGCTATTCCGCAGTTTATTTCAGGTGTAATACAATCAACACAATACAACTCTTTTGGCGATGCAATTTGGGCGCCTTTATTTACATTTTTGTTCGTTGCGTTATATGCGTATGCAGCGTATTATTTTATTTTTAAGACTGATATTTTAATTGATAAACTTAAATTAGACCGGGGATTTACACAGGATAATTTCCCTTTAAATATTCATCGTTCAACTGTGTTGAGCATTGTAATCATAATAATCGGTGGTTTACTAATAGCAGATAATATTCCATTGTTATGCAGGTCTGTTTATTTGTATTTTCAAAGTAAATCAGTCAGTGATGCTCTTTTTAAAAGACCTGATTATAGCTACATGATTATTTATTCTGTAAAAATATTGGTTGGGTTAATTTTAACCGGCAATCATCAATTACTTGTTAATTATATCGAACGAAAAAGAAAAGGCAACATCATTGTAACTGAAACCGAAGTGGAAGAATAACATGAACCGCATTGATCGCTTATCTGCCATCCTGATACAACTTCAATCACGCAAACTGGTGAAGGCGCAGGATATTGCAGAAAAATTTTCTATCAGCCTGCGTACGGTTTATCGTGATGTGCATGCTTTGCAGGAAGCCGGCGTGCCGGTAATTGGCGAAGCAGGAACAGGTTATAGTTTAATGGAAGGTTATAAACTACCGCCGGTAATGTTTAACCGGCAGGAAGCCGCTGCATTATTAACTGCATCAAAATTTATGCAGTCAAAAACAGATGCAAGCTCATCACAATATTATTCTTCAGCGCTTGATAAAATAAAAGCCGTATTAAGATATACTGAAAAAGATCATATTGAAGAAATTGAAAAACACATAGCGGTATTACAACATCCTTCATTTCAATACCAGGCGCCTGCTGAATTACATCTTCAATCCATATTAAAAACTATTGCAGAAGCTGTGGTTGCAGATATAGCTTATGCTTCGATAGAAAAAAATGAAACTACACATCGCAAAATTGAACCCGTTGGCATTTATTATCTCGGCAATCACTGGCATCTTATTGCTTTTTGCAAGCTGAGAAATGATTACAGGAATTTTCGTACAGACAGGATAAAAAAATTTATTTGTACTGATGAGCCGTTTACAAAAAAACACCCGCCTCTGCAGGAATTTATTAATAAAACATCTGCACAGCGTGAAGTGATAAAAGTTATAATTGATGTTGAACCCGGTATAGTAAAATATTTCGGCGAGCAAAAATATTATAATGGTTTTGTGAAAGAAGAAAACCGCGGCGATTATGTGCGTATGACATTTTTAAGCGGTTCCCTGGAAGGTTTTGCAAGATGGTTTATGCTATTTGGAGACAGGGCTAAAATTGTTGAACCAATTGAACTGAATGATTTGGTTACAAGCATTGCAGAAAATATTCTAAAAAAAATTGAAGAAACTCAAATGCTGCTGACATAGGGTTGACACAAACTGTTTGTTTCTTTGTACAACAAAATAAAATACTATGACATTCATCGAATTTTTTAAAAAACAGTTTACTGAAGAAGGCGCTACAACACGCAATATGCTTTCAAGAATCCCTGATGATAAATTTGATTATAAGCCTCATCCCAAAAGCATGGATATAAAAAGGCTGGCAACACATATTGCAGACCTGCCTGGCTGGATACACATGACCTTTACTACTAATGGAATTGATTTTGCAGAGCCTTACGAAATTCCGGAAATAAATAATACCGCTGAGTTGCTGGCTTTTTTTGAAAAGCGTTATAATGAAGGCCTTTCTACATTAATACCTGAAAATGAAAAACTGCTTGATAAACCATGGATGCTGAGAAACGGAGCAAAAATCTACAGCAGCGATCCTAAGATTGATATTATAAGAATGGCCTTAAGCCAGCAGATACATCACCGTGCGCAGTTAGGTGTTTTCTTAAGATTGCTTGATATACCTATACCCGGCAGTTATGGCCCAAGCGCTGATGAAAATACTTTTGGATAACCTATTTAAATGCTTTGCCGGAGATAAAAAAATAGCCTGTTATAACAGGCTATACTGCGTGTAAAATTTTCAGGCTGTTTGTATTTTTAATGATTTGATATAATTAAAATCTATTGCAAGTTCTTCACCGGTAAGATCGAAATAAAGATTCTGCAGCTCATGCAAATGTTTTACAGGTTTAATATTCTTTAAATTATCACAAAACAAATTCACGCCATTATCATCAAGCCTGCATTTAAAATAACTGCACTCAAAAACCGAAGAATCTTTAAGCCAGTTAAATTGTGTAAACCCAATGTGCAATAAAATCTCTTCTGTAATGCTGATTGAAATAAGATCGTCAAGGCGTACCCATTTGCCTTCTGTATGCACCTGCTTTTTACCGATCTCTGTAATTTTTTCTATACTGCCTGTTTCTTCGTAGGCAGATTGGATCTCAAAATAATTACCAATTCTTAACTCTGGTAGTTTCATAGTATTGAATTTAAGTGATGAAATAAGGAATATTCTAAAGGTAGAAGAAAATATCAAATACCTTCTCTCTAAAAAAGTTTATTTATAACCCTTAATGATAATTCTTTGCTGCTATTAACCTTCACTCCAAACCTGTGTAGCATGTACAGCACGTTTCCAGCCTTTAATTAATTCTTTTTTTTGTGATGATGGCATTTGCGGTTCAAATGTTTTTTCAACCTGCCATTGCGTTGAAATCTCCTCCATATTTTTCCAGTAACCAACTGCAAGACCGGCAAGATAAGCAGCGCCTAAAGCAGTTGTTTCTGTAATGCGTGGGCGAATAACTTTTGTATTTAAAATATCACTTTGAAACTGCATTAATAAATTGTTTGAGGTAGCACCTCCATCAACACGCAATTCTTTTACTTCAATATTTGCATCAGCCTGCATCGCATTAATTACATCCATAGTTTGATATGCGATGCTTTCCAAAGCAGCACGTGCAATATGCGCATCTGTTGTGCCGCGTGTTATACCAACCATCGTTCCTCTTGCATGCTGGTTCCAGTATGGCGCACCCAAACCTGCAAAAGCGGGAACGAGATAAACGCCATCACTTGTTTCAACTGCTGTTGCAAGTTTTTCAACATCAGCAGAATTTTGAATAATGTGCAACCCATCTCTTAACCATTGCACTACTGCCCCTGCAATAAACACGCTGCCTTCCAATGCATAAATAGTTTTATTATTCACCTGCCATGCAATAGTTGTAAGTAAATTATTGTCGGAGATAACTGGTTGTTCGCCGGTATTCATCAGCATAAAACAACCGGTGCCATACGTATTTTTTATCATGCCGGGTTGCGTGCACATTTGTCCGAATAATGCTGCCTGCTGATCGCCTGCAATACCTGCGACCGGGATATTTTTTGCAGATAAAACATTTTCTGTGTGCCCATAAACTTCACTGCTGCTTTTTACCTGCGGCAATAAAGATTCCGGAATATCAAACAACGCAAGTAATTCATCGTCCCACTGCAAAGAATGAATATTAAATAACATAGTGCGGCTTGCATTGGTTACATCCGTTACATGCACTTTGCCTTGTGTAAGATTCCATAATAACCATGTATCAATCGTACCGAAACATAGTTCATTGTTCGCTGCTTTATCTCTTGCACCATTAATGTTATCCAGTATCCATTTTAGTTTGGTGGCAGAAAAGTAAGCGTCAATTATCAACCCTGTTTTTTGCTGAATAGAGTTTGCATGTTGATGTTTTAATGAGTCGCAATAATCTGCAGTTCTTCTGTCCTGCCAAACGATAGCGTTGTATAAAGGCTTGCCTGTTTGCTTATCCCATACAACAGTTGTTTCTCTTTGATTGGTGATGCCAATTGCGGCTATATCATTTACAGTTAACCCTGCTTTGCTGATGGCTTCTGCAGCAGTGCCCAATTGTGTGCTCCATATTTCTGTTGCATCATGTTCAACCCAGCCGGGTTGAGGAAATATTTGTGTGAATTCTTTTTGTGCTGTAGCAATTATGTTTCCTGTTTTATCGAATATTATGCTGCGTGAACTGGTTGTTCCCTGGTCGAAACTCAAAATATATTGTGGCATGAAGCAATGGTTTGTGCTTCAAGATAAAAATTATTGAAGAAGTGTCGTGGAAATTTATTTTGTTATGGATTGTAAGATTGTAGTTGTTGGGGTGCAGTGTTATTTCTTTTCAAGCTTTGTCCAATCTTCTATTTCTATATTATCAAGCCTGTTTAAATGGTCAACATTATTTGTCACCATTATCATTTCATTAGTAACAGAAGTAGCTCCAATTAAAATATCAAAGTCATCAATCACCAAACCTTGCTTTTTTAGTTTCGCTTTTTCTTTGGCATAAATGTCTAACGAATTATAAATTGGAATTACAAAAAATTTTGGAATAAACGCTTCTATAATTACTCTTAGTTCTTCTGGTTTCTTACTGTTTTCAACTCCATACTTTAATTCAGCAACAGTCATTTCTGAAATAAAGCAATTTTGTTCACCAACTTCTTTTATTTGTTTGTCTAATTCAAACAGTCCTTTTATGAAATAGATACAAATATTTGTATCAAGAAGATATTTTTTCAAAGCGGTTCGATATTGCGGTTAAATACTCTTGAGTTTCTGATTTCTGCAATCATTTCATCAGCAGTTTCTTCTGATTTATATGCACCAAAAAGCGATTGCAAAGATGTGTCAGCAACCTGGTCTTTGTTTTTTAAAGATTGCGAAAGCTTTGAAATGAGGTCAAGCTTACTATTTGGATTAAGGTTTTTTAAAAATCCAAAATAATAATCTGCAAGATTTATATTTTGAGATGCTGTGTTCATTGAAATTTTATTTTGTCAAAATTAAGAATTTACAGAAAAATGAAAGAAATCATGAGTTGAGTCCGCATTGCTCTCAGTCAAATCCAGTGACGTAAAATTATGCTACCATGAAAATATATTGTACAAGGGAGTGACACAACGAAGCTTAATTGAAATACAAAAGCTGGTTACAAAATATTTATTTATTTTTCCCTTCCAGCTTATCACAATATTCAACTGTACTTAATCTGAATTTTATGGGAATGCCAACTGCTTTCTGAACCTGTAATTCTTTACTACAGAAAAAAGGCAATTGATTTGCATAAAAATTTCCGGGTAACTGGCTTTGAAAAACAGGCTTGCCAACAAAATAATTTGTAGTATAAAAAGAGATAGAATGAACACTATCAGCATTTGCAGAATCTTTTGAAACCTGTGCCTGTGCGCATGTGAATGAGAACAGTAATTTAACAGTTAATGCAAGAAATGTTTTCTTTTTCAGGTTCATATTTGCAGGTAAATTTAAAGTAATGTAATTATTTTGCATCTTAATATTTGATTAAACTAACCCGAAAGCATGGCATTAAGTCAAACTTTACAGCAGAAATTATTACAAAGATTATCGCCGCAGCAGATACAATTGATGAAGCTGCTGCAAATACCTACAGCAAATCTTGATGAAAGAATTAAAGAGGAGCTGGAAGAAAATCCTGCACTTGAAGTAACTGAAGAAGGTGGTGAGGATTTTGAAGAGCATGCTGAAGAATTTGACAGCGCGGAAGACGACTATGATGGCAGTGAAGATGAATATGAAAATATAGATATTTCTGATTATGTAAGCGATGGTGATGATGAAGTGGCAGATTATAAACTGCGTGATGAAAATTATGGTGATAATGAAGAACAGAAAACCGTTCCATTGCGCGTTGAAACAACTTTACATGATCTGCTGATTGACCAGTTGGGAATGCTTTCGCTTGATGAAAGAAGATTTAAAATTGCAGAGCAGATTGTTGGCAGCGTGGATGATGATGGCTATTTAAGGCGTGAACTGAGTTCAATAGTTGATGACCTTGCATTCAGGCAAAATGTAGATGCCTCAGAAGAAGAGATTGAGGAACTGATAAAACTGATACAGCAGTTTGATCCGCCGGGGGTTTGTGCCAGGGATCTGCAGGAATGTTTAATGCTTCAGTTAGTGCGGCAGCAGGCTGATGGCAGAGATGTTGCGCTTGCCATAAAAATAGTTGATAAATATTTTGATGAATTTACCAAGAAGCATTACGAAAAAATTCAGCGCGGTTTAAATATTACTGATGATGAATTGAAAGAGGTTATCAATTTAATTCTGAAATTAAACCCCAGGCCCGGCGGCAATGTTGGTGAAGTAAACAAAGCAGAAAGTTATATTATCCCGGATTTTTTTATTATAAATAACGCAGGCAAATTAGAGCTTACACTCAATTCAAAAAATGCACCTGACCTGCGCATAAGCGAAGGCTACCGCGAAATGCTGAAGGAATATGACCGCGGTTCAAAAAAAGATAAACGCCAGAAAGAAGCGGTGCTTTTCATTAAGCAAAAAATAGATTCGGCCAAATGGTTTATTGATATGATAAAGCAAAGGCAAAATACTTTGCTTAGTACAATGGGCGCCATCATGCATTATCAAAAAGATTTTTTTCTTACAGGTGATGAAACTACGTTGAAGCCGATGATCTTAAAAGATATTGCTGAAATAACCGGGCTTGATATTTCAACTGTAAGCCGTGTTGCCAACAGCAAATTTGTGCAAACAGAATATGGAACTTACCGCCTGAAATTTTTCTTTAGTGAATCTTTAAGCACAGACAGCGGCGAAGAAGTAAGCACACGTGAAGTGAAAAAAATACTGAGTGACCTTGTAGAAGCAGAGAGCAAAAAAAAGCCGCTGAGCGATGAACGCTTAACTGAATTGCTGCAGGAAAAGGGTTATAACATTGCAAGACGTACGGTTGCAAAATACCGGGAACAGCTGAATATTCCTGTGGCGCGTTTGCGTAAAGAACTTTAACCTATGCAACAGGAAATTGCTTTAAACACTTTAGGCGAACAACCGCCGGTTTTAAAAATATTTGCGAAGATTGTATCGTATATTTTTCACCCGTTGTTTATTCCAACTTATATTTTCTTATGGCTCGCTTATCGTTTTCCTGCAAATTTTTATGATGTAACACCAACCAGCCTGGCTTTAAAAAAGATAAGTGTGTTTTGGTTAACCGCATTTTTTCCTGCTTTCTCTGTTTTTCTTTTATGGAAATTGAAGTTTATTGAAAATGTTTTTCTGCGCACACAAAAAGACCGCATCATTCCTTACATCATTACTATGATATTTTACTGGTGGATGTGGTATTTAAGCAGAAACCAGGCATTTGATGATCAGCCCGAGGTATTAAAATTTTTCTATTTCGGTATTTTTTTGAATACTGTTTTTGGGCTGATCATAAATAACTTTATTAAGATAAGCATGCATGCAATGGGCGCAGGCACATTGCTCGCTTTTATGGTTTTAACCTGCATACAGTATCAAACATTTTTAGGCGCTGATATATTGATGGCAACATTTTTAACCGGAATTATCTGCAGTGCAAGGCTTTTGCTCAATCATCATTCTAATGCTGAAATTTATACAGGATTATTTGTTGGCGTGCTTTGCCAGTTGCTTGGTGTTTGGATTGCGCTGTAAAGCTTACAATATTTTTCGAAAGATTCATTTATAACACCAGATATTCAATACACAATAATCAATATTCAATTATTTGAACGCTGAGTGTTGAATATTGTTTATTTACATAGTGTTTCATACAATTTAAATTACTGATTCCACAAATGTCCGTGCCTGTATAAATCAAACAACACAGCTATTAAATTAAAGGTGAAATGAAAGATAACGCCGTACCATATCGTTCCAAATCTTTTGCGCATAACACCAACCAAAATTCCAAACGGCACCAGCCAGAATAAAGAAATAAAACTCAGGTGCATTATACCAAACGTAAAGCCTGTAACAATTACCACAACACGCTGGTCTAAAAATGTATCAAGATAATTATATAGCACACCGCGAAAAGCAAGCTCTTCAAATATTGCAGGGTACAGTGCAATTGAATACACCATTATTAATGCCGGCATTGAGTAAATACTGTAATGTTCATAATAACTCGTATCTGTTCCAAAAAAAGAAAAATTGAGTTTAGTTACAACAATGTTTATAATAAATGAACCTATTGCGGCAAGCGATATGCAACCTGCAACACGCACAATATTAAAATTGTGAAATTTTAGCAGCGGTTTTATTGCCTGGAAATTTTTAAACACATGGTATAAAGTAAACGCTGCAAGAAATATTTCAACCCAAATAAGCCGGTCATAACTATCGAACCAGTTTGTGGTTTGCACAACCAGGCAAACAAATAAATACACGATAAAAAAAATAAATGCAGACTGCAGGCTGCTATTGTTAAACAGGTTTATTTTGGTACCATCAAAGCCAAGATATTCGCCGCAATTATGGCAGTAGCGATGATAGCCTTTTACTTCCCTGTTGCATTCATCACAATAATAAATATCAGTTATGCCTGTATTCATGTTTTTATCTGCAGTTCTTCTTTAATTAAGTTAATACGATATGCGCCTTGCACGCCTTTCATCACAACAATTAATAAAGCAATGCATAATAACATGCCTGTGATTCCTCCAGCCGTTGTAAATGACTGAACAAGTTTTTCAAAAATATTTATTGCAGAAAATACAATAAGAATAATAAAGGCAGTTAACAAAGCGGTAAATGGGTTTTTCCGGCTCCAGAATGCAAGAAAAAAAAATAAACCCGAAAATAATACCGCCATCATAACAATAAAATATTTCTGGTTGCCCTTCGCGAAAATGAACAATATTCCCAGCGATAAAAATGCCGCCATTACGTATAAAACTATCCTTGCAATAAGTACTGAGGTCTCAGCCCTCAATAAAAACTTATTGCGTTGCTGCAACCGGTTATGATATGCATCTGCAAGATGTATGTTTTGAAGCGGATAGCCGCAGTTGGTGCAAAAAGCATAATCATTTTCATTTACGTTATAGCAATGGCCACACATAATTGCCCGCGGTTTCTTGTATTCAATTTTGGGTAATAAAGAATTTATTTTTTGAGCAGCTAATATATATTTTGCGGGCAACACTTACACTTTTTGTTTATTCAGTTTAACAGTAAACGAGTTTGTAAAAATAATGTTTGAATTGTTTGCATCTTAATTGAACCACTTTAATATTTCACCCTGACTTTTTCTAAACGCTGGTCAAAAAAAAATTGTGCTAACATTTCATTTTTAAAAAAAAGTGAAACCTGAAACTGGTACTTAAACTCAATTCATCTTTGTATTCTGAATTTCTAAATAAAACATCATGAATTCTCGTAAGCTACCTTCTCCTGAAAGATTAATGATTTTTGCAGGATTACTATCATTTGGCCTCCTTTTTTACAGGTGTATTTTCTTTGCAAATCTTCATTTCACATTTCTGTTATGGAATCTTCTGTTAGCATCTATGCCATACATTATCAGCAAAAAACTGGTGAGCATAAAAGAAAGCGGGTTTAGAAGTTATTTTTTTCTTATTGGCTGGTTAGTTTTTTTTCCGGCATGCATTTATCCGCTTACGGATATGTTGCACTTGCAAAAAACAAATGATTTTTCATTTGTGTATGATGTCATTATGTTTTTATCATTCGCTATTGCAGGCTTGTTGCCCGGTTTAATTTCTTTAAGAAATGTGGAAACTTTTCTAAGAAATCATGTATCAGGCCTGTTTACAAAACTATCTGTAGTTTTTTTTATTTTTTTAAGCAGTTATAGTGCGTGTCTTATAAAGTTTTTACATTTAAAAAGCTGGAATATAGTTACTGATTTTAAGAGGATGTATTTCGCATCAGCACATGATATCCTCGATCCCGCCGATCATTCCCGCATATGGCTTGTTATTATCATGCTTGTATTATTAATTGATGTATTGTATGCAGGCTTTAAAAAATTAACTGATAAAGCAGCAAGACTGTTTTAAAAAAATTTAAAGTATAATGGTATCTTTACATTCTGTAATGATGAGTATGAAAAAACTAGTCTTGTGTTTACTGTTATTTTTATCAATTGCATCAATCAACACAATTAGTGCACAATGTTCTATCTGTACAAAAACCGCATCTCAGTTAGGTGAAAAACAAGGAAAAGGACTAAATGCAGGTATCATTTATTTAATGCTTACACCGTTTGCAGTTGGCGGATACATTGGCTACCGCTGGTGGAAAAATGAAAAGGCGTTAAGGCAAAACGAAGAAGAAAACTAAGTACTAAAACTCCTCAATAAATTTATACAGGTTAAAATCTTTGTTGCCGGAGAATACTGTTATTCTTTCAGCAAGCATTTGCATATTTATATCCTTCATTTTTTTTTGTTTGATGAGCCAATATGCTTTTTCCGCAAGCAATGAAATTTTTTTTTCCGCAACTGCTTCATTTATCTGGTGAAAAATAATTTTCTCCATCAACTGATCTATTCCTTTCTTTTCAGTAGCAACCGTTTTAATTACAGGCACTTCTTTTTGTTTTGTACTGAATGAAAGATGAAGCATAGCCAGCAGGTTTTTTTCAAAGCGATCAGCTTCCGGCCGGTCTGCTTTATTTACAACAAAAATATCTGCTGTTTCCATCAGCCCGGCTTTCATGTTTTGAATTTCATCGCCGGCTTCAGGCACCAATACAACAACTGTTGTATCAGCAAGTGCGGCAATCTCCGTTTCGGTTTGACCTGCACCAACAGTTTCCACAATAATGTGGTCAAAAGGGGCAGCCTTCATCACATCAGTGATCTCAATTATTTTAGGATGCAGGCCTCCTGTGTTTCCGCGGCTGGCAAGCGAACGTATAAATACATTTGGATTATTGAACCATGCATTCATTCTTATCCTGTCGCCAAGCAACGCACCTTTTGTAAACGGAGAGGAAGGATCAATACATAACACGCCAATTTTTTTTTGTTGTTCATCGAATAAGTTGATCAGGCAATCAACAAGTGTACTTTTGCCTGCGCCCGGCGGCCCGGTAATACCAATTATTTTTTTTTCAGAATAAGGAAGTTGTTTTAAAAGATCATTATAATCCTCGTGCTCATTTTCTATTAATGAAATGATTCTTGCCAATGCTTGTATGTTGCCGTGTTTTAACTGCTGTATCAATTGTTGCCCTTTTGTTTGTAACATAATTTAACCGGTTAATAATGCGCAGTATTAAATTCAACGGAAAGTAATGTATTAAAATATTATTAAAATCAGGTTATTTGCAAACAGGAATACTGATACAAATATGAACAATGAAAGCTTGCCTCCTGTTTCAATTGTAATGGCCACATATAATGGTGCGAAATTTTTAAAGGAGCAAATGGAATCTCTTCTTCACCAAACATATTCAAATATAGAAATTATTATAGTTGATGATGGCAGCACTGATAATACCCGCGAAATGCTTACACAGTATGCAGCACAACATAAAAACATACAGTTATATTTTAATGATCAACATCTTGGTTATGTAAAAAATTTTGAAAAAGGATGCGGTTTAGCTAACGGCAATTATATTTCTTTTTCTGACCAAGATGATGTGTGGGCTTTGAACAAAACAGAATTATTAATGGAAGCTTTAGATGATAGTGCTATTATTTATTGTGATGATGAACTGGTTGATAAGAGCTTACACAGCTTATCAAAAAAGCATTCCGATTTAAAACGCTTGGCTTCTTTTAATAACTGCTTATGTTTCGCTACCGATAATTGTGTTGGTGGCCATGCGATGATAATAAAAAAAGAAATTTTAAAATTTGCTTACCCCTTTCCGGAGGAAATGCCTTATGATCTCTGGTGTGCTTTTATAGCTACATTTCACGGCGGTATAAAATATTTGGATAAGCCACTGGTTAAATGGAGACAGCATACAAATAATATTACAGGACTGGAAAAAAAGAAAAAAGAAAAAACAGTGGAAACAAGAAAAAGGTTAGCGATTTTTTATAACACCTGTCCGCCGGAACTTTCTATGGAAAAACAGGTGCTGCAACAATTATGTAAAAGCTATGAAGATCATTCGCTGCAAAATAATTTTCTCAGGATGAGCATATTCCTAAGATATAAAAAGTACCTGCTTGCTATGAAAAAGCGAAATGAGTTCAGAAAATTTTTATTCTGTTTAAAAATGTTTTACAAGTTAAGATTGCATGTAGCTTAGGGTTCAAAAAAAAATCAACATTTATTAAAGCAGGCTTTCATAAACCTGCCAGTGTTTTTCCGCTGTTATCTTCCAGTCAAATTTTTTACTCCAGTTTTTAATTGCTTCCGCTTTATTATTTTCAGCATAATCTTTAAGTGTTGTTACTAATTTATGCTGCATGTGCTCTTCATTAAAATTATCAAAGTAATATGCGTGTTCGCCGCCAATTTCCGGTAAAGAAGTTGCTTTGGAAAGAATTACAGGTTTACCAAAATGCATCGCTTCTATCACGGGCAATCCAAATCCTTCTGCGAGTGACGGAAAAACAAAAGCAAGACAATGTTGATAGTACCAATATTTTTCGCTTTCAGTGATTGCTCCGGCAAAAATTACACGCTCTTCTACTTTGAGTTTTTTTGCAGTGCTGATTATTTTTTGTTTGTATTCAATATCATTTACAATTCCTGCAATAATCAAAACATAATTATTATTAACAAGCAATGCAGACAAAACGTGAAAATTTTTCTTTTCAGTTAAAATACCTATTGTAAAAATAAAAGGCGAAGAAGGAATATTTGCCGGTGCTTCAGCAATAATTGCATCATTAATGTTAGAGCCATTATAGATTACACGTATTTTATTTTCTTCAGCTAAATTATTTTTTAGCAGGTCATTTTTTACAAATTCAGAAATGGCAATTATAATATCAGTGTTCTGTGTTTTTTTTTTAAGATTATTAAAATAATTTTTTTGCTTTTTTAGCGGTAAATTTTCGTGCAAAAAATTAATATCATGAACAGTAAAAACAATTCTGGTGTTTGCTGATGAAGGGAAATAATTGGTTCCCTGGAAAGTGCAGTGCCACAAGTCAGCTTTGCCTGCCAAACGCATGTAATGTTTATATAAGGAATGATGCGTATAATAAAAAGAAGCGGTTTTAAATAATTGAATGTTTTGTTTGTTTATGTAAAAACCCAATTGCGCATTGTGATTATCCTGCTGCTGTAACAAAGCATTTCCTAAATGCAAACAATAATAATACAAGCCTGTTTGGGCATATCGCATTCTTTCTGCATCAAAAACTATTTTGGGTAAAGGCTGCATTATTTTTTGTTTAGCCTGTCAAGCGTTTCTTTTATAATCAACGGGTTTATTTCCTGTATGCAATGGCAGGACATTTTGTTTTTATAACAATCTAAACATTGCCTGTTTACTACAAACACTTCCGCATTTTTTCCAACAGGTCCCCAACGTTGCGGACGTATGTCATGCAAAGGTGCATATATTCCCAAAGCATGGTTGCCTAAGGCTGCAGCAATATGTAAAGGGCCGGTACTGCATGCAACCATACCATCACAATTTGCAATAAAACTTATAAAATCTTCTAATGGCATTTTGCCGGTAATATCAGTAACCGCAGATGTAACTTTATCTAATAATGGCTTAGCTAATTTTTTCTCTGCTTCAGTGCCTGAAATAAATATTTTATAGCGGCTTTTATCCAGTAAAGAAATAAGTGATTCAAAATTATGCAGGCCCCATTCTCTTGCACTGCCTCTTGACTTTGGATGTAATATGAGATTATATTTTTTGTTGTCTAAAAGATGAGCGTACTCTTTACTTAATGGTCTTATTTTTTCCAGGCCATACAAACTTTGTATTTCTTCAAGCGAAAATTCTTTTATAATACCAAAAGGCTTTAGCAGTTTTAAATTCAGTTGCGCTTCATGCAGGTTAGATTTTTTCCTGCTTAATTTAACCAGTTTATTACAGGTGTTCCAATGATAAAGCCTGTTTGTTGTCCCAATACGCCATTTAATCTTTAATTTTTTTGCGTGGCTTGCTACGGAACCTAAAGGTTTTACATGAACTATAGCATTAGCCTTTTTACCATTAATTAAAAAATCATCTTTCAAAAAATCACTCAGTTCAATAAAGCCATCTGCATAAATACAAGCATCAACAACAGCCCTTATATATTCGCGTCCGAGAAAAAAAACTTTTACATCAGGCAAATGATCTTTGATTGCTTTTGCCATTGGTAATGTTAATATCATATCTCCAATACTATCCGTTCTGCTTAAAATAATATTTGAAATGGTCTTCAAAGCCCTTTCTTTTAAACAAAAATAAGCGTATCGGGTTTGCGGCAGTAAAGTTGACCTAAGTTACTTTTGCATGTTATGACAAATTTTATTCCCATATTTCCGCTTGAACTTGTTGTGTACCCGGGGGAAAAACTCAACCTTCATATTTTCGAAGAAAAATATAAGCAATTAATAAGTGATTGTTATAAAGACAAAAAGCCTTTCGGCATCCCGCCTGTTTTAAAAAATAAGATTTCAGAAACAGGAACACTGGTACAGATCACAGAAATTGTAAAGCAATATGAGGATGGAAGAATGGATGTAACAACAAAAGGTGCAGGTGTGTACAGGGTTTTGGAAATTATTGATTCGATACCTGCAAAATTATACAGCGGCGCTATTGTAAAACATTTAACCAATGATGAAAATAGTGTAAGCGAACATGTACAAAAAATAATTGATGGTACACGGGAACTGCATCGGCTGTTGCATGTAAACAAACAATTTAATAAACCTGATGAAGAATTAAAAAGTTATGATATTGCACATCATGCAGGTCTTTCATTACAAGAGGAATATGAACTGCTATGTTTATTGCGTGAAGACCAGCGCATTGAATATTTACGGCGTCATTTAAAAAAAATAATTCCATTGGCTGCAGGCATTGAAAACCTGAAAAAGAAAATTCAGTTGAATGGCCATTTTAAAGAATTAAAGGGATTTGATTTTAATTCAGGCAAAATATAATTTATATGCAAAGCACACTATGCTTCGATTTTGGAAATACACGTTTAAAATGTGCATTGTTTAATGGCCGTGAATTAAAAGAAGAAATCACAATACCTGATGATAATACATCAACCATTGCAAATATTCTATCGCAATACAATCCGTCAAGATCTATTTTATCATCTGTTATTGATCATAACACAGCAATAGAAACATTGCTTGCTGAGAAAACAAAATTTCATAAGCTTAGCGATCAATCTAAATTACCTTTCACAACACCTGTTGGCAAGCCTGAAACCATTGGTGCAGACAGGTTAGCATTAGTTGCAGCAGCAGTTTATTTCTATCCAAAACAACATAACCTTATCATTGGTTTGGGATCATGCATTACCTACAATTTTGTAAATAAGTTTCATGAATTTTTAGGCGGTTCTATTTCTCCAGGCCTTGAAATGCGTTTTAAAGCTATGCATGAATTCACTGCTAAACTTCCGCTTGCAAAACCACATTCAAATTTTCCGCTTATTGGGTATGATACAAACACAAATTTGCAAAGCGGTGTTATACTTGGTATGGCAAAAGAAATGGATGGAATTATTAATGAATATGCTTTGCGATACAGCAACTTTAACGTGCATTTAACCGGTGGTGATATGCGCTTTTTTGTGTCCCTGCTCAAAAACAAGATATTTGCAAACCCTCATTTAATCTTTAAAGGTTTGTATGCACTTAGTGAAACCAATGGCTAAATATTTTTCGATCTGTGTTGTTTTATTGTGTGTTTCTTTGGTTTCTTACAGCCAGGAAAACTCTCCTTTCTCAAGGTATGGTTTAGGTGATATTTACCCGCAGCAAAATATTACATCACGCGGCATGGGGGGTGTTAGTGCTGCTTATACCAGCACCCAGGCCATTAATACAATAAATCCTGCCAGTTATGGCTCTATACATCTTGTTACGTATGATTTTTCCCTGTCTATTGATTCGCGTTCTTTATCAAGCGCAAACCCTGTTGATAAATATAAATCAACCAATCTACTTCCATCTTACCTGCAATTAGGTGTTCCCTTAACTAAATCAAAAAATATAAATACTGCAGGGCTGGTATTTGGAATAAGGCCCGCAACAAGAATTAATTACAGCGTAGCACAGGGCAGCCATATTTCATATGACAGTCTTGGTACCACAGATAGCCTGAATCAATTGTATGGAGGTAACGGTGGTATGAACCAGGTATTTTTTGGCTTAGGCAAAATCTGGAAAAATAAAGCCAAACCAGCAAACAGTGTTAGTGTAGGATTTAATTTTGGCTATGAATGGGGTTCTAAATTTATAAGTACTAAAATTAATTTCCCTTCAGATTCTTCTTATGAAAACTGGTATGGCTCCAATTCAACAGATACGACGCATTTCTGGGGAGTGTTTTTAACTCCCGGCATGATGGCAAGCTTCACGCTTAAAGAAATAACAGATCCTGTGTCAAAAATTAAAAATTCTTATGTACTTGCAGTTGGTGCTTCAGGCACACTTGAGCAGGATTTAAAAGCTTCACGAGATCATACAAGTGAAACCTTTTTTTATAATAGTGATGGCAGTATATTAAGGATTGACAGTGTATACAAAGTATCCGGCGTTCAGGGAAAGATTAATATACCTCTTGGTTTTAATGGCGGCTTTATGCTGAACAAAATGTCTACTAATGGCCCTTACCAGGTGAAGAAATGGGGTATTGGTGTTGATTATAGTTTTATGCAATGGTCTAAGTATTTATTTTATGGCTCTCCTGACCAGGTAAATGATAGTTGGATGATACGTGTTGGTGCAGAATTTTCTCCAACTCCTTTTGGTAATAAAAGTGTTTTTGGCAATGGGCTTTATCGTGTTGGTTACTACAGGGGAAAAGATTATATAAATGCAGATGGCAATGGTTATAACGTACAGGCAATTACTTTAGGCTATTCATTTAATTTAAAAAGATATCATTCTTATGATAACCAGTTTACCATGATAAATACAGCTATTGAGTTTGGCAAAAGAGGCAGCAACGTAAATAATATTACTGAAAACTTTTTTAAATTTTCACTTGGTTTATCTTTAAGCGATATCTGGTTTATCAAGCGCAAATATGATTAGGCAACTGAAGCATATAAAAATAGTAAAGGCAGCCCTTTTAAGCGGCTGCTTTTTTGTATGCGGTTGTCATAATAATTACCAGGAAGTACAGGATTTGGCCAAGAAAAAAATTCCTGTAGATGCAGCCACCAATGTTGAAAGCTTTTTAAGCCAGGATGGAATTGTAAAGGCAAAACTTACTGCACCGCTTATGACGATGATACGCAGTGATACGCCTAAAACAGAATTTTCAAAATCATTGCATGTAGATTTTTATGACAGCGTAAAAATTCAAAGCAAGTTGTTTGCTAAATACGGTTTGTATTACAATGATGAGCGCCTTGTTTTTTTGCGTGATAGTGTTGTAGTTTATAATGTGGATGGAGATACCTTGCGCTGCGAAGAATTGTGGTGGGATCAGGACAAAGAATTAATTTATACCACTGTACCTGTACATATACGTAAACCTGATGAAAAGATTGACGGCACAGGTTTAACTGCCGATCAAAACTTTACCCACTGGACGATAACAAATGCAAAAGGTCCAATCAATGTACCGGACAGCACTTTGCCAAATTAAATCAGCCAATCGAAATCAATTGGTTCATGTGAACAAGGCGATGATAAATTCCTTCAGCAAGCATTAAAGATTCATGTGTGCCGCGTTCTGCAATTTCACCTTTCTGCAAAACAATTATTTCATCTGCATGGCGTATAGTGGATAACCGATGTGCAATTACAAGTGACGTTCTGTTCTGCATCATATTATTAATTGCATCCTGCACTAATTTTTCACTTTCAGTATCAAGCGAAGAAGTTGCTTCATCTAAAATTAGTATCGGCGGATTTTTTAAAATGGCTCTTGCAATCGTTAAACGTTGCCTTTCGCCGCCGCTTAATTTACTGCCGCGATCACCGATGTTTGTATCAAACTTTTGTTCTTTTTGCTGAATAAAATAATAAGCGTTGGCAACTTTTGCTGCAGCTTTAATATCTTCTGCAGAAGCAGTTTGCTGGCCCAAAGCAATATTGCTGGCAATAGTATCATTAAATAAAATTGGTTCCTGTGTTACAATGCTTATTTGGCCGCGTAAACTTTTTAATGAGTAATCTTTTATATTGATGCCATCAATTAAAATCTCACCATCACTTACATCATGAAAGCGCGGCACAAGATCAGCGAGCGTACTTTTTCCTGCACCAGACGCACCAACCAATGCAATCGTTTTTCCTTTTTCAATTTTTAAGTTGATGTTGTTTAATATCGTTACATCTTCATATTTAAAGCTTACGTTTTTAAATTCAATGCTGTGTTCAAAATGATCGAGCTTTTTACCGTTTGGATTATCATCAACCGTAACAGTTGCTCTTAATACCTCTTCAATACGGCCGATTGCAGCACTGCCTTTTTGCATATTGCTAAATGAAGTAGACAAAGATTTTGCAGGCGTGATGATATTATAAAACAAAGCGAGATAACCTATAAATACAGAACCTTCCAATGCAATTTTACCGCTTAAAATACCGCTGCCTCCATACCATAAAATCACAGCAAACATCATAACACCTAATAACTCACTTACCGGCGAAGCCAGGTCTCTCCTGTAACCAATATGATTTTTTGAATGCAATAATTCACTGTTTATTTTAAAAAATCTTGAGCGCAATAATGTTTCTGCATTAAATGCTTTTATTACACGCAACCCGGTTAATGTTTCATCTAAAATAGAAACAGATTCTCCGTATTTTATCGCCGCCCTTGATGATTGTTTTTTTAATGAGCGTGTTATTCTTCCAATTACCAAGCCCATTACCGGAATTAATATGATAAGAAATAATGTAAGCTGCGGGCTTAAGTAAAATAAAAATCCCACATTAAAAATTATAGAAAGCGGATCGCGGATCCAGCCTTCCAAAGTGCCTACCACAGAATTTTCAACCTCATTAACATCGTTTGTAATACGGCTGATGAGATCGCCCTTTTTTTGCTCTGTAAAATAGCCGATCGGCAATTGCAAAATCTTATTATATAATTCAGTTCTTAACTCATTCACAATAGAATTCTTCATCGGGTTAAGAATATAAGAAGCTAAATACAGGAAAAGATTCTTAAGAAAAACAGAAGTAATGATGAAAACACAAATTAAACCAAGTGTATTCAATTTTCCATTTTGCTGAACAGATTGTGTAAGAACATTTCTTATAAAACTTATAGCAGGATTGCCTGATTGTTGTGTAAGATTGGTTAATGTATTTGAGCCAACATTAAATATCAACTCTAAAAAAGGCATTAACATGCCGATGGATACGATTGAAAAAATAATAGAAAGAACAGTGCATAAAAAATAAAAGAATATCTGCGGAATGTATTTTTTAAGATATGCGAAAACCCTTGAGTATTGTTTCATCTAAAAAAAATATTTAAGCCGGTGCTGAAATATAAAGACATTTTATTTGTTATAAATTGAAAGCACGCCGGCAAATAAATTTAATCGTGCTAATTTTACAGCAAAGGTAATAGTATGGAAGAAGGTAAAAGACAAAAACAGGTAGCCGCGGTTTTATCAGAAGAACTGAATGATATTTTCAGAAGGCTTAATTTGAATATGATTAATGGCGGGATGGTTTCTATATCATCCGTAAAAATTACGCCAGACCTGCTGGAGGCAAGAATATATGTAAGCATGTATAAAGTGCAGGATGAAAAAGCTGCACTTATAAAAATAGAAAAGCAATCATGGGAAATAAAAAAAGAATTGACAGCAAGAATTAAAAACCAGTTGCGCCGCATGCCTGTTTTAAAATTTTATTTAGATGATACGCTTGATCATGTATTTAAAATGGAAGAATTATTTAAACAGATAAATCAACCACCTGAAGAAAAGTAAAAGACCTTTGAAACTTTGAACTTCTTAAACTTTGAAACATTTAAACACTTGAACTTCTTATTCGCCTGGCGATATTTTAAATCAAAAAAATCTACAAATGCTATAAACGTTATTGCCTGGATAAGCATGATTGCAATAATGGTTAGTACCGCTGCTTTAATAATTGTGCTGAGTGTGTTTAATGGTTTTGAAAACCTTGTAAAAAATTTATACGGCGATTTTTATGCAGATATTAAAATAGTTGCCAGCAAAGGAAAATTTATAACTGCAGATGAGTCGCTGATTAAAAAAATACAAACAGTTAACGGCGTAAATGCCTTAAGCTTTACTGTTGAAGAAAAAGCAGTGCTGGTAAACGGAGATTATCAAACCATAGTTTTTTTAAAAGGCGTTGATAAAAATTACAGCACCGTAAATAAGTTGCCCAATTATATTACTGTTGGTAAATATGATCTGGGCACAACCGAAGCGCCTGCAATTATTGCCGGCTCAGGAATTGCCAATGCAGTGGGCGCAGATCCTCAATCTCCTTTATCTGATCTTGTTATTTATTTACCCAACCGCAAAGCAAAAAATTTCAACAGCCTTGATGCCATGCATTCATTTGAAGTAAAACCTTCGGGCATTTTTTCTGTGCAGCAGGAGTTTGATGATAAATATGCATTTACTAATCTTGCTTTTGTGCAGTATATGTTAGATCTGAATGCAAATGAATATACAGGCATAGAAATTTCTGTTGCAAAAAAAGATGATGTAAAAGATATTCAGCAGCAATTGCAACAACTGCTCGGCAATAATTTTGTTGTGCAAACAAGCTATGAACAAAACCAAAGTTTGTTTACAGTAATGCAAATAGAGAAATGGGTGATCTATGGAATTCTTTCCTTGATATTACTGGTAGCTGCATTTAATATGATCGGTGCGCTTACCATGCTTGTTTTAGAAAAAGAAAAAGATATAGCTGTATTAAAAGCAATGGGGGCTTCAGAAAACCGCATTCAGCAGATTTTTTTAAGTGAAGGTTTTTTGCTTGCAGGTGCCGGTGGCATTTTGGGAATGCTGGTTGCGTTTGCAATTTGCTTTATACAAATACAATATAAAATTGTTAAGCTGGAAGGCGGCACATTTATTATTGATTACTACCCGGTAAAAATGGTTCCGCAGGATTTTTTGCTTGTAACAGTTACTGTATTAATTATTGCTGTTATCGCTTCGTGGGTTCCGGCAAAAAAAGCAGCAGACCAGTTTTATTCTTTAAAAAGTTAGCCTTTTACCAGGTTGCTTATTTCACGCAGGCATGCACATGTACAAGGCTGAACTATGGAGTGCCAACATTTTCATTTGTTGTTTGCGGCGGAAGCAATTTGTTTTCGAGATATGCATCTGTATGATCAATTTTTATTTCTGCCCACATAGGTAAATGATCAGACATCTGGTAAGTTCTCCAGTAAGTTTTATAATATAAACTTTTATCTTTTCTTTCAGTGCCTACGTCAGTTGTATTATATGCTTCTCCCATTAATGAAGCATAAATACTTTCATCGGCTTCTGTAAACACTACTTCATAATAATTGAATATTCCGGCTTTGCCTGTGATTTCAAACTGACCCGGCATAACTTTAAAAGCAATCTGGTCATAAAATTTATTTTGTAAGGCATTAGAAGGCAAATTCTGCAGTTGCGTTGGTATTTCAAACCCTGCCTTCAAAATAGAAGTATATGTTTCATCTAACGGGCTGTAAATATTAAAATCACCTAACAAAACCAGGTTGCCTGACCATTCATATTTATCCATGGTTTTCTTTGCAAGTATTTGTGCAATGTTTTCTATTTCTTTTATTCTGTCCGGATCATTTGCTGCAGATGTACCATATAATATGTGTACAGTTGCAAGCATAAAATTCGTCCAGCCGGCTTTAAAACCACACATATACGGCGTTCGGGCTAATTGTGTTACCGGCTGATAAATTATTTGTCCCGTTTCAGGATCTTTTGCTTCAAATGGCGGCAATACAATTTCTCCTGCCAAACCGCCAAATTTTACTCTTCTTGTATCAAATAAAAAAGCAAGTCTTTCTTTATTTCCCTGTGCTCCTTCTGTTACGTCAGTAACAATATATTGCCAATGGCCGCCAAGGATTGCGATAAGCTTTTTTAGCGCTTTCAAATCCTGGCGCACTTCCTGAACAGCGATAATATCAAATTTGGAAATAATTTCAGCTATATAATAAAAGCATTCTTCAACACGGTCACCATAAGCAGGTGAATCAAACTCCCTGATATTCCATGATGCAATAATGAGATTACTTTCTAAAAGTTTTTCCGGTATTTCATTTTTGAGTTTTACTCTTAATTTAAGCAGCCTGTCAATGATGCGTTTGCCAATTGTGGTGTTACTGTTTATGTTTTGATAAAAAGGCATAATAGTTATTAGCTTGATAAAAATAAACAATATTGCTTAGGTTGATTGTAAAAAAATATACTGCAATCGCATAAGCTAAAAGAATTGCGGCGCCCTAAGAATTAAATAAAAAAGGATGTGTAGAAACACATCCCGTTTGCTTGTATTACTTTCTTAAAACAAAACTCTTTTTTATTCAATATTTAAGAAATACATTAGAAATAAACCTTTATAAATTCATTTCGTTTTTTGATTGAAGAATATGATAAAGATGACCTGGTAAGAAACCATAAAGCCAGTATAGCACCATAACTTCCGCCGCGTTCTATAAATTCAAATATTTCCCAGTGTGGATAGAATAATTCGCTAAACACTTTCCATATAAAAAATATTAGCAGTATTGAAGAAACAGGCTTGATCAAAACTGAGACTGCTGCAAGTATTTCTAATGAACCAACAACATGTGCAGTAGTTATTGCATTTGAAAAACCTAATGCATGATATTGATCAAGCAAAGATTTCTTTTCAATCAAATTCAAACAGCCATGACCAAGAAAAAGCAAGAACACCACAACTCTTAAACATATCATTACACGCTTTAGTATTGCTTCATTGTTTGAAGCATGCAGTGCTTTAATAGGCTTCAGCCAATTGTTATGGTGTCTTGCATAGGTTAGCAATAATAAGGCAAGTGGCGCTCCGTAATTACCAGCACGCTCAATAAATTCTGCAACAGGTTCGCCTGATAATGGCCGAAGCAAGGCTGTAACTGTTCCCCAAATAATCAGCCATCCAAAAACAATTCTTAAAGGATAAAATAAAATCAACAGTCCGCAGCATATATCAACAACACCAACGTATGGCATTAATGTGTACGCAGTGGCATGATCCATTCCAAACACACCAAAATAATTGCACCATATCTCTTTTGTAATTATTCCAAAAGCACCATGGCCTATAAAGCACATAGCACTTGCAACACGCAGGGTATAATAAACTTTTTTCTCCATCTCTGCTTTCATCATCACTAAATTTATCAATTTGCTTTTGCAACTTCTTTTTTTGAAGACATCAGTTTATTCATAACCAGGTCACCAATCTTGTTTCCCTGGTTTCTTCCTTCAACAATTGCTTTATAATAATGTATGCCGCCGTAAAACCTGCTTAAAGAAACATCCCATGCGCATTGGCTCATTGATGTAAATTTCCTGTCTGCAAAACCCCAGTCTCTTTCAGAAGAATCGGTGAAAGAAATTTTATCTCCATATACTCTTGATAAAAATTCAGAAGCAGCAGAAGAAATTACAGAGTGCCCGCTAATGTATTCAGGAAAAGGCGGCGTTTGTAAAAAAGGCTTCCAGTTAGGATCAATATATAAATTGATATAGGTTTCGGGCCTTATCATATCATAATAATATTTATAATACCAGCACGCAATAAATCCATCAAACATTGCCATAGAAGCGCCTGTATAGTTAAACACGGTTTGATACCAATCTGCTTTTTTATCCTTGCTTATTGTTCCAATAATTTCCATCCAGTGACCGGGAGGCGTCATCGCTTTTGTGGCAAACATAACGTGGCCTTCCTGGTGCATTTTAAATGAATTACAGTCCCAGAAATTTGCCTGCCATTTTTGTGCATCATTTAAAGCATTTACTGTATCATATACCTGCTTTGCCAACTTATAAAACTCACTTGTTGAATCTTTGCTGAATGGCGGCGGCGGATTGATAGAAAACATATTGGCTGAATCAAGCGCAAGTGTTCTTATCGTTTGCCATTTTGGTTCAACAGCATCAAAATATCCCGGTGGAGTTGGCGACCAATGGCCTTCCAAATTTGTAACGGTGAATTTTGAACCGCGTGTTTTTCCATAATTATCTTTTTTACCCCATGCTAAAATTGAATCGGCAACACGGCTTCCATAGTTTACAGAACTGTCAAACATTTCAGTTGTCATATTCGTGTTCTTTGCAAGCGTTTTTATTGAATCAATCAATGCATCCATCCTGGCTTCAGAAAAAGTAAGTGTTCTGCCAACTTTTGTCATTGCAATAATTGATGCGAATGGAAAATCAACCTGCTCTGGTTTTACAGGCGATGGGATGTTTTTTAAGCCATTTAATTTACCTTCAAGCGAAGCATAATGTTTACCTTCCTTTGAAAGCGTTTCATATGCGGCAAGATTTGCATAAGCAAAAATTCTTGAAGCAACAGGTGGATTGAAGATGTCATAGATAATTACATAATTTAACTCATGCATTGTTTTGCAATACAGATCAGGATCGTGCATTACTGTTTTATAGTCTTTCTTATTGCACGATACAAAACCAATAACACTTATTAGCAACGGCCAAAAACCAACTTTTTTCATTTAGATATTCAATTTAATTTTTAAAAAACACACTGTTAAGAATAACAGCGTTTCTGCTTGTATTATAATTTAATTTTTTTAAAGCTTAAATACAAAACCAACATTGATAACGTAATCAGCAAAGGCTGCGTCACCATGTGAATAAACACCCGTTAATTCAGTTTTATTTTTATCGGGAACACTTTGTGTGCGATTTCTTACCAATGCTACAGGCACATACGCATAAGCGCTAAATTTTTTAAATGCATAAGAAACCCCCTGTTCTTCTGAAATAATATAACCTGGTCTTCTAAAACCTTCACTACCACCAATCAAATCATACACGGGCAAACATTCATCACGCATGCCAAATGAAAACATCAACCTGTTGAAATCAAAATTTACTCCGGCACGAATAAGATATTGATCGGGAACACTCATCACATCACTTCCTATTTGCATAGTTTGAGCACTTGGTACACCGCCACGTGCAGTAGAAACACCATTTTGCTCTCTGGGATTAAGCAAGTAATAAAAATTACCATACAAACCAACATGATGAGAAAAATTATAAAATGTATTTGCTTCAACTGTAAAGCCGGTTCCACCATCACCTAATTGAATAGACTGATCAACCGGACCAACTTGCGTAGTTGAATCTGTTATATGAAATTTATCCTGGTATTTATAATCTCCTGTTGGAAATTTAATGCCAAGACCCAATTGTAAATTAAAATGCTGAGATTTTTCAGGGTCAAACATCCACCTGTATGCACTAAAACGAATATCGCCAACACCAAATGAATGTGTGCTGTAACGATTAACACGATCATGTTCATACAGCGATGAACGTGAGTTAGCAAGAATGGGAACATCAACCAATAAACTCCAGCGTCTATTTAATTCATGCGTTAAAGCAATATCAATAGTGTTGGAATGATTGATAACATTAGAACCTGTATCAACTCTTAGCTTTTGTTCTTCTGTGCCTACATAATGTTTATATGATTTATAGTAACGGTAATTAATACCTAATTGCCATTTGCTTGCATTTGAAATAGAATCAGGCATGTGAAGAGCACATATTGCACCAGTGCTGCGAATAGCCACACAACCTTGTGCAAATGATTTATTGTTTATAATAATAAGCGAAAGAGCAACAAGGACAAAAAGCGATTTTTTCATATTGAAGATTTAGTCTTTTAATTGTTTAGCGCTATCTTTTTGCGCTTTGTTTATAAACTAAGCTGCTAAAATCAATAATTCTGTAAAGCAGGCAGGTTTAATAATTGGTAAATGATAATTGAATAATTACAATGCTGTTTATTACAGTATCATACATAGCAAAACATTATAGTATTTGCCGCAATGAAAGAAGATAAGATTAAGCTTCGGGAGGTTGTTCGGGCATTACACCTTCGCCTTTAAGTAAAGCAAAAGATGCATCACTAAAAAAAGTTGTAGCTATTTGGGTTGAATAAGAATGAATTGAACTGGTTTGCAGTTCTTCATAATCACTAATAGTAAGTTTTATTATTTGGCTGTTATCGCCTGACTTTTTAGAAGAAGAATTAGGTTGAAGTTCATTAGCCAGTTTAAAGAAATCTGCCCTTGCATTTTGCAGGTGTGTTTGCTGTTCATCTGGCAAACATTTCAATATTAAATTTCCCTGTGAAATTTTCTGTTTTACATAATGATAAACCTTGCCATTTAATGTTATTTCTCCATCCTTATTTTCAAAATCTTTTGAGTCAGTTAAATAAGGCATTGAAAGCGGAACGGTAAGTGTGATTAAGTCCGCATTGTTATAATCCTGCTTATCAATTTTGGCAACAATATTTTTTTCTGCCTTCTCTTGTAAAAAAGAAAACAACAGCCTGTACCCAATAAAATTGAATACTAAAAGTATAAGTAATGATATTGCTGCAAGTTTCTTCACAAAAAATTTTACGACGGCGGCAAAATAAAGTATAAATTCCAAGACACAAAAAAATTATATTCTGTTGCATCAAATCATTTACTTTAAATAAAAATTACCCGCATACTTATATGAAACACTATGATGCGATTGTTATCGGCTCTGGACAAGGCGGAACACCACTTGCAAAAAAACTTGCCAAACAAGGTTTAAAAACAGCAATTATTGAAAGAAGATTTATTGGCGGTACCTGCATAAATGACGGCTGCACGCCAACTAAAACAATGGTTGCTTCTGCACGCATGATGCATCTTGCTAAAAACAGTAAAGAACTTGGTGTTGATATAGAAGAGGCAAAAATCAACTTTAAAAAGGTAATTGAACGGAAAAATAAAATAGTACATGAATTTAGAAATGGTAGTGAAGAAGGTTTACGCAAAACAGAAAATGTTGATATAATTTTTGGCGATGCAAGTTTTGTAAGCAATAAAGAGATAAAGGTTTTTTTAAATAGCGAAGCAGAAATAAATATTACTGCTGATAAAATTTTTATTAATACCGGTGGCAGACCGACCATTCCAAAAATTGAAGGGCTTGATTCAATTAAATATCTTACTTCAACCACGGTAATGGAGCTTGATGAATTACCGGAGCATTTGATAATTATTGGTGCAGGTTATATTTCACTTGAATTTGGGCAAATGTTTCGCCGCTTTGGAAGTAAGGTTACGATGCTTGAACATTCAGAAAGGTTTTTGTCAAGAGAAGATGAAGATGTAGCGGATGAAATAAAAAAGTTTTTGGAAGATGAAGAAATAGAAATTTTTACTAATTGTACAATAAAAAAAATCGAATCAGAAAACAAAAAGATCTCAGTTATTACAACTATAAATAATGAAGAAAAAAAAATTTCAGGTTCATATCTTTTAGTAGCAACCGGCCGAACACCAAACACTGATACTTTAAATTTATTCAACACAGGCATTAAAACGGAGGAGCACGGCCACATAATTGTAAATGAAAAATTAGAAACAAACGTTGAGGGAGTTTATGCTTTAGGTGATGTAAAGGGCGGCCCTGAGTTCACGCATATTTCTTATAACGATTACATCATCATTTACAATAATCTTTTTAAAGATGAAAACGAATCAACAAAAAACAGGTTAGTGCCTTATACAATGTTTACTGATCCGCAATTAGGCAGAATTGGTTTAAGTGAAACTGAAGCTCAAAAGAAAAATTTGAATATAAAAGTTGTTAAATTTCAAATGAGTCATGTAGCAAGAGCAATTGAAACAAACGAAACAATAGGTTTTATGAAAGCTATTGTTGATGCGGATTCCAAACAAATTTTAGGTGCTGCTGTTATAGGCGAACAAGGTGGTGAAATGATGAGTATGTTGCAATTAGCCATGATGGGAAACATAACTTATGATGTTTTGCGGTATGCTGTTTTTGCGCATCCTTTGTATGCCGAAGCGCTGAATAATTTGTTTATGCATTTGGATGAAAAATAATTAAGATCAAAATTATTGGTAGCTATCTTTAATTCTATGAAATATATCGCAACATTTATTTTCAGCATTTTTGTTACCGTAATATCATTCTCGCAACGTGCTAACGATAACGCAGATTTCATAAAAGAAAATTATATAAAGAAGGAATTCAGGATTACGATGCGTGATGGTATAAAACTTTTTACTTCGGTTTATATTCCAAAAGATTCATCGCAACAATACCCGGTTCTTATGGAGCGAACGCCATATTCTGTTGCGCCATACGGAGAAGATAAATTCACAACGCGTTTAGGGCCAAATCCACTTTTTGCAAAAGAGAAATACATTTTTGTTTACCAGGATGTACGCGGCAGGCATATGAGTGAAGGGCAGTTTCAGGAGATGACACCTGCCATTGACAACAAAAAAGATAACACTGAAGTAGATGAAAGCAGCGATACATATGATACAGTTGACTGGCTCTTAAAAAACATTCATAACAATAATGGAAAGGTTGGAATTTACGGAATTTCTTATCCTGGTTTTTATGCAACAGCTTCTTTGCCTAATGCGCATCCTGCAATAAAAGCTGTTTCGCCACAGGCACCTGTAACAGATGAGTTTGATGGTGATGATGCCAATCATCGCGGTGCATTTTTTCTGATGGATAATTTCAGTTTTGAAAACTTTTTTGATGCGCCAAGAAACGGTCCGCGGGAAGAGAATCCTGAGCTTGATCCAACGCTTAATAATACCATTAAAGATGTGTATGATTTTTATTTGAAGACCGGCGCACTGCATAATTTCAATGATATATATTATCACAACAGAGCAAAAATCTGGAACGAATATTTAGAGCATTCAACAAAAGATGATTATTGGCAGGCAAGAAATATTCGCCCACATTTAAAAAATATACAACCTGCAACGCTTGTTGTTGGCGGTTGGTTTGATGCAGAAGATATGTTTGGCGCATTGAATACTTACAAAGCAATCGAGCAGCAAAATTTAAAAAATAATAATCGTTTAATTATGGGTCCGTGGACTCACGGCGCATGGGAATCAAAAAGCTGGGATCATTTTGCAGAATATAATTTTAATAGAGATTTAAATGCAAAGTTTCAGCAGATGGAATTTGATTTCTTTAATTATTATTTAAAGGGCAAAGGCAATTTAAATGAAAGTGAAGCAACTGTTTTTGTTACCGGAAGTAATGAATGGAAATCATTTAATGCCTGGCCACCCACTGAAATAAAACAAAAAACGTGGTGGTTAAATAAAGATCATCAACTCTTACTTTCAAAAGCACAAACAGAAGGTGAAGATGAATATATTTCTGATCCTGCAAACCCGGTTCCTTACATCGATAAACGCAGCAGCGATCGAATTAATCAATACATGGGCGCAGATCAAACATTCGCATCAAAACGGAATGATGTGGTTTATTATACAAGTGATGTTTTACAAAATGATATTACTTTACTCGGGCCAATAACAGCCAACTTATTTGTAAGTTTAAGTAATACCGATGCAGATTTTATTGTAAAGGTGATAGATGTTTTGCCTGACACTAATCAAACACAAAGGCTTGTGCGTGCAGAAGTGTTGCGCGGTAAATTCAGAAATAGTTTTGAAAAACCTGAACCATTTGTTCCGAATAAGCCAACGCAGGTAAAATTTCAATTGAATGATGTAGCGCATACATTTTTGAAAGGTCATAAAATAATGATCCAGATTCAAAGTACATGGTTTCCGTTAGTTGACAGGAATCCACAGCAGTTTATAAATATTCCAACTGCACAAGACAGCGATTTTAAAAAAGAAACTATAAAAATCTTGCATGATGCATCACATCCTTCTTCTATTGAGGTGGGAGAAATGCCAGCTAATTAAATGATCGAAGCAAAAAATATCAGCAAAAAATTTAAAGAGCAAATTGCAGTTGATGATATCTCTTTTAATGTTGATGAAGGAGAAAATTTTGTTTTGCTTGGCACAAGTGGTTGCGGTAAAACAACAACACTGAAAATGCTCAATCGTTTGATTGAACCAACAGATGGCGAGATTTTTATTAACCAAAAAAATATAAAAAACGAAAACACAGAAACATTAAGAAGGAGCATTGGTTATGCATTACAAAATACAGGTTTGTTTCCGCATTATACTGTCGCAGAAAATATTGCTGTTGTTCCTAATCTTTTTAAATGGAATAAAGAAAAAACAAAGTCGCGTGTTCTTGAGTTAATGGAGAAGTTGCACCTTTCAAAAGATTATTATAATGCTTATCCAAATGAATTAAGCGGCGGTCAACAACAGCGTGTAGGTTTGGCAAGGGCATTGGCCGCAGATGCCACAATCTTATTAATGGATGAACCTTTTGGCGCACTCGATCCAATTACAAGAACACATGTGCGCAATGATTTCAAAAATCTTGAAGAGTTTAAAAAGAAAACGATCGTTTTGGTTACGCATGATGTGCAGGAAGCATTTGAACTCGCTGACAGAATTTGTTTGATGGATAAAGGGAAAATTGTACAGGTTGGAACACCAACAGAATTATTATTTAAACCAACAAATGATTTTGTAAAAAGTTTTTTTAATGAACAAAGATTGCAGTTAGAATATAAAACGGTTACACTTAAAATGCTCTGGAGTTTCTTAGATGACATAGAAGATAATTCATCGGCAAAAGAAATTTCAGCAGACAAAAATATTTGGCAGGTTTTGGAGCTTTTTTAGTTTGAATGAAAATGAAATGCTAGCAATAAAAAATGATAGTCAAGCAAAAAAAATAAATTATGCTTCGCTGATGAATGCTTTCAATCAACACAAAAAAGAAATACATTAAACAAGGAATATGAAAAACCTTCTTTTAATTGTAGCGTTAATATTTTTTTCTACAATTAGCTATTCTCAAAATAAAAACATTATAGCTGCATGGTATTGGCAAGATTCAACGAATACGTATAGCATTTCGATTTTTTTCAAAAATGAAAAAGATATAACTCAAATGTTAGATATTGTTAAAAATCCAGTTATAACTGATAGTAATACTAAAAAAGGAAATTATTCAATAAAAAGTGACAACATTTTGGTAATAACGTGGAGTGATGGAACTAAAGAAGAAAGGAAATTCAAGTTTTTAAATAAATATAAAGCCGCTTTGCAAATGACTATTCCAAAAAATAGTGAAGCAGAATTAAGTGGTGTTTATATTTTTTTATAAGGTTGTTGATGAAGAAGTGAAACCATAATCATAAGAATTATAATTGATGGAGCAACAGCAAAGCTTGTGGAGTTTTATCATTCAGCAGAGAGATAAATTGTTCAGTCAAACAATTGAACACATTGGTCTCACATTTATTTCTTTGCTGATTGCTGTCATTATCGGTTTGCCGCTTGGTATCATTATCACTAAAAGAAAAAAAGCAGCAAGTATTGTTTTAAGTATTGCCGGTGTTTTGCAAACAATTCCAAGTATTGCATTGCTTGGTTTTATGATTCCTTTGTTAGGCATTGGACCTTTGCCTGCAATAACGGCTCTGTTTTTATATGCCTTGTTGCCCATCATCCGTAACACATATACCGGTATTAATGAAGTTGATAAAACCATCGTGGAAGCCGCAACAGCAATGGGTTTCAGCAAATGGCAAACACTAACAAAAGTGGAACTGCCGCTTGCATTTCCTGTAATTCTTGCAGGTATAAGAACGGCGACAGTTATTAATGTTGGCGTAGCAACTTTAGCTGCTTACATCGCTGCAGGTGGTTTAGGCGAATTTATTTTTGGCGGCATCTCGCTTAACAATACCAACATGATTTTAGCGGGTGCAATTCCTGCCGCATTGCTTGCTATTATTTTTGATTTTTTATTATCACGAATTCAAAAATTGCAGTTTAAAAAATTACGTATAGCTATTTGGCTGATGCCGTTTATTATTTTATTGTTATCATCTTTTTATGTTATTCCGTCTTTTGAAAAAAATAAATTGCTTGCAGGTTTTACGCCGGAGTTTATGGGCCGACAAGATGGTTATTTAGGTTTAACTTCAGTTTATAAACTAAAAATAAAAAATGTTGTTATTAGTGATGCGGTAATGTATAAAGCAGCGTATGAAAAAAAGCTGGACGTGATTAGCGGATACAGCACTGACGGTCGTTTAAAAGCATTTGGTTTAATTGTTTTGAACGATGATAAAAGAATTTTCCCGCCATATTATGCAGCGCCATTAATAAGAAATGATGTGTTACAAAAATATCCGGAAATTGAGAATGCGTTAAATATGCTTTCAGGGAAAATTAATGACTCCATAATGACCGAATTAAACTATGAAGTTGACTATTTAAAACAGTCTCCCGAAAAAGTGGCAAGAAATTTTCTGCAAAAAATTAATCTGTATAAACAGCCGCGTAACGGCAACAAGGCAACGATTCGTTTGGGTTCAAAAATTTTTGGCGAACAATATATTTTAATAAACATGTATTCAATGCTGATTAAAGGTTACACAGATTTGAATGTAGAAACAAAAACAGGTTTGGGCGGAACAAAAATTTGTTTTGATGCGCTAACTAACAATCAAATTGATATGTATCCTGAATATACCGGAACAGGTTTGTTGGCAATTTTGAATGCATCAACAAATACAATTAATAGTTTGCATCAAAACCGCGATAGTATTTATAATTATGTGTCTGATCAATTCAAACAAAAATATAATTTAGTATGGCTGAAACCGATTGGATTTAATAATGCGTATGCTTTAATGATGCGCAAGCAACAAAGTGACGAGTTGAATGTTCATTCGATAACTGATTTAGTAAATTATATTAACCAAAGTCAAAATTAAAAAGTAAAAATTCAAATTATTAGTCACCGTTTTGACTTTTTACTTTTGACTTTTAATTCATAATCTATGACTCTAGTTGAACGCTACCAGAAAGTACGCAAACATTCAACAGATATTTGCGCTAACCTTGAAACAGAAGATTACGTGGTGCAACCAGTGGTTGATGTTAGTCCGCCTAAATGGCATCTTGGTCATACAACATGGTTTTGGGAAGAGTTTGTTTTGAAACCGAATGATGAAAACTATGAGCAGTATAACCCAAACTATAATTACGTTTTCAATAGTTATTATGAAGCTGCAGGCGCAAGAGTTATACGTACAGATAGGGGGAATTTAAGCAGGCCTTCTGTTGCTGAAATCTATAAATACCGTCACCATGTTGATGTTGCAATGCAAAAATTTCTGAAACATAATTTAAGTGATGAACTACGTGATTTAATTGTGCTCGGCCTAAATCATGAAGAGCAACACCAGGAATTATTGGCAACAGATATCAAATATATTTTAGGGAACAATCCATTGTTTCCTGCTTTGTATCATGAAGAAAAAAAATCTTTATTACCAACAAAAAATGAATGGATACACATTGATGAAGGTGTTTATGAAACAGGTTTTGAAGGTGAAGGTTTTTGTTTTGATAACGAACTAAATCGCCACAAAGTTTATTTGAATGATTTTTCAATTTCAAGTGAGCTTGCGACCAACAAAGAATATTTAGAATTTATAAATGCCGGTGGTTATAAAAATTATGTTTACTGGCACATGGAAGGCTGGGAATGGGTGAAAGTGAATCAGGTTAATGCACCAATGTATTGGCACAACATTGATGGTGAATGGATGAATTATACATTGAATGGTTTACAACCTGTTGACTGGAATGAACCTGTTTGCCATATAAGTTTTTATGAAGCATATGCTTATGCATCATGGAAAAATTTACGCTTGCCAACAGAAGCAGAATGGGAAGTTGCTGCAACAAAATTCAACTGGGGCAAACGCTGGGAATGGACAGAAAGTGCTTACCTGCCTTATCCCGGCTTTTCAAAAGCACCTGGCGCCATTGGTGAATATAACGGCAAGTTTATGGTGAACCAAAAAGTATTGAGAGGAGCATCTGAAGTTACACCACCAAACCACAGTCGTGCTACTTATCGAAACTTTTTTCATCCGCCGTTACGCTGGCAATATACAGGCATAAGACTTGCTAAATAATTATAGCTAACAGCCTTAGAAAAATTTAATCATCAACAAATAAATATTATGCAGTTCGCAACCGTATCGAAAAGCACAACTACAAAATTTTATAAAGATGTATTGAATGGTTTGCAATCATCGCCCAAACGTTTAGATTCAAAATATTTTTACGATGATATTGGCGATGAGTTGTTTCAGCAAATAATGAATTGTGATGAATATTATCTTACAGGCTGCGAGATGGAAATTTTAAAAACACAATCCGCAGATATCGCTTCAACCGTTTTTGCGTCAGAGAAAAATTTTGATGTGGTTGAATTAGGTGCAGGCGATTGCAGTAAATCAGTTTATTTATTAAGGCAGATTTTGAGAAGAAATAAAAGCTTTACTTTTTTTCCTGTTGATATTTCAAAGCATGTTATTGATTTAATTAAAGAAGAACTGCCAAAAAAAGTTCGTGGGTTAAACATATATGGTTTAAATGGTGAGTATATGGAAATGCTAAAAAAAGCAAATCAACTTTCAGCCAAAAGAAAATTGGTTTTGTTTATGGGCAGTAATATTGGTAATATGAATTACGAACAGTCCCTCGCTTTTTGTAAAGAAGTAAGAAACAGTTTAAAAACCGGCGATTATTTATTGATCGGTTTTGATCTGAAGAAAGACCCTCAAATTATTTTGAATGCTTACAATGATAAAAAAGGTATTACCCGCGAATTCAATTTAAATTTATTAAGAAGAATAAACAGGGAGCTGAATGCTGATTTTGTAATTGAAAATTTTAAACATTTTCCGGTGTATAATCCCGAGAACGGCGAATGCAAAAGTTATCTTGTAAGCATGTGTAAACAACAGGTAACAATTGATGATACAGATTTAATTGAACTAGAGGAGAACGAAACGATACACACAGAAATCTCAACAAAATATTCTATCGAACAAATTAATAAAATGGCAGGCTTAACAGGTTTTACTGAAGTAGAATATTTTTATGATGAGAAGGAATGGTTTGTTGATGTGTTGTGGAAGTGTGGGTAAGATTGTATTCAACTTATCATACCATCACATTATCATAAACAAAAACTGCGAAGTTTTTACGCTTCGCAGTATATATATTTGTTAGCAAGCAAGTTCTATTTTTTAATATTATCATTCACAATCTTAGCTAAATCAAACATTGAAACCTGGTCTTTGCCAAATAAAGGTTTCAATTTTGCGTCGGCATTAATCATGCGTTTGTTCTTTTTGTCCTGCAGGTTATTTTTCTTAATATATTCCCAGATCTTTTTTACGATCTCTGTTCTGGGTGTAGGTTTATCGCCAATTACTGCAGCTAATTTATCACCCGGTGTAAGCGGTGCCATAAATGCTGCATTTGGTTTTCTTGCTGCTTTTTTTGGAGCGGCTTTTTTTGCTGTTGCCATGTTTTAAAATTTAAAGAGTTAATATTTATTTAGTAAAACCTTTACTACAAGGCTTTTCAAGGGAGAAAGATACATATACTGCAATGAAATAACCTAATAATAACTTACATTTAATTCACATTATTTTGATTGCTGTTTTTTTTATTTTTTAATGCTGCTGAAAAACTATATTCAAACGGCTGCAGTTCGGAATTAAGATTATTGGAATCTTCACAAAGGGATACCATAAAATGCAAAGTTTTAGCTTAAAACTTTGCATTTTTATTTCTTTATATAAGTTTTCTTATTAAAGCCGATGCCTTGTAATGTAAGCGATTTCCATTGCGACGGCATGGCTGTTTTTATTTGCGTAATGCCTTGAGGTGTAATGTCCAAGCCGCCAAAACCCATAAGCACAGCTTGCAAAATGCCGCCTGCACCTGTAGCAAAATATGGATTGGTGCCTCCCTTTGTTTCTGCAATTACGCGAAATGGAGGATTAAGATTTGGTTCATACGCATCTTTAAACCATTGATAAGCCTTTGCACCATCGCCAAGGCGTGCATATAATAATGCAAAAATTCCCTGCGTCATAGCTGGTGTGCCCTGGTTAGGAACATGCGCACTGTAAAACTCAAGGTCTTTACGTATCTGCACTGTATCTGTAATTTGTTTTAGCGGATAAGCAAGCAGGTTTACATCAGCCTGTTTAATACCCGTGTCTTTATAACCTGCATATTCCTGTGTAATGCCGTTTTGCATTTTTAAGATGGGAATATTGTCTGCAACATTTTGCCAATCACCATTTGCATTCAAACCTAAAATATTTGCCGCGGATATTGCAGCTTTTAAGTTAGCAATAGCTGCTGCATTGGTGAATGCATTGTTGTCAACGTTCTCGGCCCATTCATCTGCAGCTACAACATTTTTTATATCGTAATGATGCGGCCCGTTTCTTTCAACTCGACTTGTCCAAAAATCCGCAGTTGATGAAAGTATCGGCCAACCCTTCTCGCGCAACCATGTGGTGTCTTGTGTAACGCAATAATAATTCCACGCAGCCAATGCAACATCTGCGGTGATGTGATGTTCAAATGGGCCGCTTAATGCCCAAACCGGTGTTTCTTCAACACCTGTTTCTGCGCTTTCCCAAGGGAACATTGCGCCCTTATATCCATGCGAAAATGCATTGCGCTTTGCTTCATCCAGACGATTAAAACGATAATCAACCATATTCTTTGCAAGCTCAGGATGCATTACCAGCAATGCCGGGAACATCCACAGATCTGCATCCCAAAAAACATGTCCGTTGTAACCCAAACCACTTAAACCCATCGGCGATAAAGAATAACCTGTGCCTTCTCTTGTGAAAGAATATAAATGATACAACATGCTATGTACATCCTGCTGTGATTGCGGATCACCATCGATCACAATATCGCTTGTCCATAAACTATCCCAGGCTTTGTTATGAAAATTCATGAGTCTTTCTTTTCCTTCAAGCTTTGCAAAAATCGTCATGCGTTCTGCTTCATTTAAAGGATCTTCATGCTGCGCAGATGTAATAGAAGAACCGGCAACAGCATATGTATATGATGTTCCCGCTTTAATAGTTTTGGAGAATTTCATTAAGTGCATGTTGTTGTCCCACATTTCATGGATCACCTTTGGCTCACTCCCATGTGGTTCACCAAATAAAAATGTATTGGAAGCACACATTAATAATTTTCCTGTTGGAGATTTTGCCTGCGATGTAAGCAATGAAATGGTTACATGCGGACGATCAATTTCATTATAATAATTTTCAACATCACGCAATGCATCCGGCGCTTCCATTACACTTGCTGCTGTTATATTGATGTCTTTTTTTGCAATGATAGTTACGTTCATTAAAACAGTAAAAGGCAAATGGCGCAAAGCATAATACGTGTATTGAACAGAAGCTTTATCGCCATAATCAAAACTTGTGGTAAATGAAGCATGATGCATATCCAATTGCTGGTTGAAATTTGAAACTGATTTTGCATCTATTCTTTTGCCATCAATTTCCAAGTACATATTTAGTAAATTGAAGCTGCGCAAAAAATTACTTACCCGACCTCTTCCATATAAATCATAAGCACCTGCAAGCACCACGTCTTTTACTTTAAATGGCTCAGGCGATGAAACAATACCAATCATTCCATTGGCAACTGTAATTCCATAATAATTTATGGGATCAATTTTATCGGCTTTAATTATCCATGGATCTTGTGAAAATGAATAATTAATAATTAATAATGAAAAGATGAAGGCAATAATTTTTTTCATACAGCAAATTGATAAGCTAAAAATATTAAGTAAAAAGTCAAAATTAAAAATTAAAAAAGCCAGTTATCAAGCACGCTAAAATGCAATTAAAAAACTTTATTTTTTCTTTTTAAACATGTACAGCGGACCATCATTCATTCCAACCAAAATATAATTCTCGCCTCTTGCATTTTTGATTGTATCAATACATCTTGCCTGGCCGTTTACAAATAAACCGCTTTGGGCCGGCGGCGTATATTGAAATGTATGCGATGATGTTCCTAATAAAGTTGTTCCATAATTCGCATCAAATCTTCCGCCCTGCGGTTTCAATCCATAAAAATTGCCCGCCATAAAAATATCTTTAATGCCATCATTATTCAGATCGGTAACAGTAATACAATTTACTGTTGAAAGCTGCGATTGCACCGGCAGATATTCAACCTGGAAATTGTAATTGCCCTTGTTAAGATAGACGACTGTTTGAGGTTGAGTAACTGTAAAAACAGTTGCTTTACTTAACTCTTCTTTTGAAAAAATTTCATCAATTGATTTGCCGGCATAATTTGAATAATGCAAAAACTTTTTCTTGAGTTGCGGCAATTGTTTTTCAATATCATCTTTTAAAAAATATGGATAAGCCTTTCCATCAGTTTTATAATACACCGGGATACATTCTGTTTTTCCATTGTTTGCAAAATCACTGACATACATTTTTGCAGGATGCAAACTATCAGGTTTGATGCGTGAATTCAAACCCATATTGCCTGCAATAATATCAGGCTTTCCATCATTATTTATATCCGCAACAACAATACTATTCCACCAGCCGGATGAATTGGGAATCGTTTTAATAATTTTTAATTGATGATTAACATATTTTAAAATTTCAACCGGCATCCAATCGCCGGCAACAATCAATTCTTTGTTACCACCGCCACCCACATCTGCCCATTCTGCATCTGCAACCATACCTAAGTTTAAAAGCTCAGGTGCGGTTTGCTTTGTAACATCAGTAAAATTTCCATTGCCGTTATTCTTTAATAAAAAGCTCTGCGGAATAATGCCATAACTGCCAGACACACATCTGCCACCGATAAAAATGTCGGGCTTGCCGTCACCATCAAAATCACCAACACGCACACAAGATGCATTAACAGAAACAGTTGGAAAATTTGTACGGCGTGTAAAATTCCCTTTACCATCGTTGATGTATAAACGAGTATCGAGATATGGAGCACCTTGCGGCGCCTGGTTACCACCGGATGCGACAATTAAATCGAGATCACCGTCACCATCAGCATCAAAAAATTCAGCGCCTACATCTTCACAATATTTATCTTTTATAAAAGCATCTTCGGTTTTTTGTATGAATGATCCGTCTTTTTGTTGAATGAAAATTTTTGCAGTGTCAGCCATAGCGCTGCCCATAAAAAAATCCTGCAATCCATCGCCATTAACATCACCAATTGCAAGACGCGGACCTTCAGTTGAAAGCATTTTTGGAATCAACGGCTCATCATCAAAATCTATATAATCATTTTCATGGTGAACAATATTTCCTTTTAATAATTGAGTTGCAACATTTGTATATAATTGATCATTTGGTGAAGATGGAATTACGTAATCAAGTGTTGCATTTTTTTCAAACAATACAAGCGTTGTATCTGCTTTAATATTTGTAAGCTTTTGCACTTTGTTGTTAGGCCATTTGATAGAAAGGCTGTCAACATGATCGACGTTATTTAATCCAAAAACCAGTTCAGGATCTACACTGCTTTGAAAACCGCGTTCCGGTTGTTGTTCTAACACTTGCATTCCAGCTTTTGTGTAAACTGAAACTTTTGTTCCATAACCAAAAGTATTTTTATCACTTCCTTTCAAGTGGATTTTTAAATAATGATGATGCAGTTTTTCTGATGACATGTTGCGATAAATAAACGCAGGCATGTTTTCATTATTAATAACCAGGTCAAGATCGCCATCACCATCTAAATCTCCATAAGCTGCTCCATTGCTAAAAGTTGGAGTGGAAAAGCCAAGCGCATTACTTTCATTTTTAAATAAAAGATTATGCTGATTTATGAATACATAATTAGGTATCGGTGTTGATGGTATTTTATTTAATATATCCTGCCAGCTTAATTGGCCATTCTGCATTTGCTGTCTCGTAGCATCATCGCCGGCAAATGCCAAAAAATCCTGGTCGGTTAAATCGCGGTATAATCCATTGCAAACAAAAATGTCTTTCCATCCATCGTTATCAAAATCAAAATTTAAAGCGCCCCAACTCCAGCCTGTTGCATCAACACCCGCCAACTGTGCAATCTCGCTGAATGTTCCATCCTGGTTATTTAATTGCAAACAATTGCTGGTAAGCTGGTGATGAAAATCCTGCAAATGTTTTTCATTTTCTATATCGTATTCATCAAACTTAATATTGGTCTTTAAACGATAATCACTCTCGGGCAACATTTCCGTTGTAAATATATCCATGTAACCATCATTATTAATATCTGCAATATCAGAACCCATTGAACCCTGGCTGCTATGTTCCATCTCACTATCTAAGACTTCTTTAAATGTGCCATTATGTTGATTGATGTATAAATAATCACGCTCAAAAAAATCATTTGATACATACATATCTTCCCAACCATCATTGTTTATATCAGCAACTGTAACGCCTAAACCAAAACCAATGGAGCTTTGATAAATGCCCGCCTGCTGACTTACATCAACAAATTTTCCGTTATCATTTCTATATAAATGATCGCCGTTTATTGTATCACGAACGTTCCTTAAATAACTATTGTAACCAAAATTATTTATTGACTGCGGATCATTATTCAACACAAAACAATCAAGATCGCCATCATGATCATAATCAAAAAAAGCAGCTTGAGTGGAAGGGCCTTTATCATCCAAACCATATTGATGTGCTTCTTCTTTAAAAGTTCCATCATGCTGGTTGATCCATAATTCATTTGCCCTGTCATCATTCAAACCATAACCACTGTTGCAAACATAAATATCCAGCCAACTATCATTATTTATATCAATCATTGAAACACCGGTGTGCCAGGTATGATGACTGATGATATTACTTTTTGCAGTTGCATCTTCAAATTTCCAGTTGCCTTTATTAATGTACAATTTGCATTGTTGTTGATTTGATGTAAAAAAAATATCAGGTTTGCCATCATTATTTACATCGCCGATTGCAACTCCTCCTCCATTATAAAAATTATGATAGGTTAAAATGTTCAGGTCTTTTGTATCAGTAACGGTATTTGTAAAATCAATGCCGGTTTCAGATGATGATTGTAATTGAAAAAGCGCATCTTTATTTGCGGGTTTATTATTCTTTGCAGTGCAGGAAGAAATAACTGCATAAAGAATAATAAGTAACCGGGGTAAGCGCACCGTCATAATTTGAATTGATAAACTGCGCAATAATATTACAGTTTGCCAAAACTATTGGCAATATGATTTTTAAAGAAGTTAAAAAACTTAAAATTGTATAATAAACTACAGGCAAACGTTTACCGGTAAAAAAACAGATGGTTTATTTGCAGATGAAAAAAGCACTGCTGCTAATTGCTGCCATTTTATTGATTGCTGTAATATGTATTTATTTTTTTATCCCTTCCAATATTGAAATAGCTGATGTTGCCGCAGCCAAAACAACAAAGGACGGTGCTTACAGAATGATAGCATCAAAAACAGCGTGGAAAAAATGGTGGAATTATAATACGTCAACAAAAAATACTGCAAACAATGATACAATATTCCCTAAAGGAGTATATATATTCAACTTAACCGGGCATGATTTTAATGGCGCTTTGGTTTCCATTCAGCATAAAAATAAAACTATAAGCAGCAAAATAAGCTTGCTTCAATTACCAATGGATTCTGTTGGCATTATGTGGCAATGTTCGCTGCAAACATCAGCTAACCCTGTTGAAAAAATTAAGCAGTATTTTGAGGCTGTGAGCATTAAAAAAAATATGAAGGATGCATTAAACTGTTTTAAAGCTTTTGTTGAAAAAGATGAAAACATTTATGGTATGAAAATTTTAGAATCTTCAATAAAAGATAGTTTTTTGATTTCGGAGAAACGTGAATTTGCACAGCAACCAACAATGAACGAGGTGTATACTTTAATAAATGATTTAAAACAATATGCAGCGCAAAACAATTGTATGCAAACTAACCCGCCTATGCTGAATATTTTAACCGATAGCGATAAATACCGTGTAATGGTTGCGTTACCTGTAAATAAACCAATATTAACAAAACCACCTGTATCATTAATAAAAATGGTTAAGGGAAACTTTATGATTGCGCAAGTGCATGGAGGTTTAAGAAGTGTACAAAATGCTTTACAACAAATGCAATTATATTTTAGTGATTATAATAAAACGTCTATGGCTATTCCTTTCCAATATTTAGTTACTGACAGGCTAAAAGAAGCTGACACAACAAAATGGATAACTGAAATATATGCACCGGTTTTATAAATAAATATGTTTTTTTTATGGTTTGCAGAGTGTCTTTTTTGTACAGAGTTTTTAGTGTTTTAATTCACGCAGCCATAAAACGCTAACGATATTTGCAACGAAATCAAACAGTCTTATGAGTATAACCTTCGCAATAATTGCTGTAAGCTACGTTGCTGTTACTATCCTGGTATTAAAAATTTTTAGTGTTATGCGCGACAGGAATATGATTGAAGCTGAATATTTCAACGACGAAAACTTATAATTACTAACCCATATTCACTACTCAGAACTCCATCAAACAAAAGCTGGTGTAATGCGCTATACTTTAATAAAGCTATGGCGCATCAGCATTCCAATAAAGTATTGCTCCATCTGAATTTAAGCTTGTTTTACTGTTTTCTTTTTTCTTGTAGGAAATCTTTTTAATTTCTTTTCTTCCTTTTCATGTCCTAACAAAATTGCCCAGGGTTTTAATGTTTCAATTCTGTCGCAAATAATTTTCAGCATGGCAATTACAGGTACTGAAAGAAACATGCCCGGTATTCCCCACAACATTTCACCGGCAACCACGCCTATTACAGTTACCATTGCATTAATGCTCACTTTTGAGCCTACAATAAATGGCAGTAAAATATTACTGTCAATAAGATGAATAAGTACAATAGTTATTATGACCAGAAGTAAATGCGCAGAAGCACCGGTAGTTGCAAACGTAATTAAGGCACTTAACAGCAATGCAGTAAAAATTCCAACATAAGGCACTATATTAAATAAGGCTGTTATTAATCCTAATAAAATAAAATACTTAACGCCCAATATACCAAATGCAAGCCAGCATAAGCTTGCCACAATCAGCATTTCAAGTAATAATCCTAAAATATATTTTCGTATAACAAGCTGTATGTTGCTAACCACATCATGCACAACCGAATTGCCTTCATCATTTACAAGCGCCATTAAAAATTTGAGCAACACGCCTCTGTATAATAAAAGAAAAAAAGTATAAATAAGCGTTAATACGGTAAATAATAACATAGAAGAAACAGAAAGCAATGTAGAGCCAATAACTGAAGAACCTGATGACACGGCTTTAGAAGTTGCATTATTAATATAGGCTTTTTGTTTTTCAAGATTCATGTGAAATGTAGCAGCCACCCAATTTTGTAAATCTGTAAATGAAGTATGCAACTGATTTTTAAATAAAGGCCAGTCATTGGTTAAATTGCTTATTTGCGAGCCAATTAAATAAATTATTAATACAAACCCGGCAGCAAAAAGTATTAGTGCACAAAAAGAT
>JABDGW010000002.1 GCA_013285855.1 Bacteroidota bacterium | reverse complement strand
ATTCAAATCTGTAAACTTTAAATCAAAACGCTGGCTGATGTATAAATTGGTAAGATGTCCGCGATACAAATAAACTCCGTTACGCAAATTGAAATTATGCCAAACCATTTCTTCAATACCACCTGCATCGCCTGCATCAAGCAGCAAAGGCATAAGTACATTGCTGATAGCATGGCTGGCAGTGCGTGCATAACCGCTTGGAATATTAGGCACGCAATAATGTATTATTCCATGTTTTACAAATGTTGGATGCTGATGTGTTGTTATCTCACTGGTTTCAAAACAACCGCCGCGATCAATGCTTACATCAATTATTACACTGCCCGGGCGCATTGCCTGTACCATTTCTTCAGTAACTACAATTGGGCTTCTTCCGGCTTCATTGGTAAGTGCACCAACAGCAACCTCGCAGGTTTTTAATTGTTTTGACAAAATGCGCGGTTCAATTACGCTTGTCCAAACACGCATGCCGAGATTATTCTGTAAACGCTTTAAGCGATAAACATTATTATCAAAAACTTTTACAGACGCACCCATGGCAAGCGCTGTGCGTGTTGCAAATTCTCCCACTACACCGGCGCCAATAATAATAACTTTTGTAGGCGGAATGCCGCTGATACCTCCAAGCAATACGCCTTTACCATTTTCCTGGCTGCCGAGAAACTGGCCGGCAATAAGCATGGCTGCACTGCCTGCAATTTCACTCATGCAACGAACAATAGGATAGGTGCCGCTATCATCTTTTAAGCTTTCAAATCCAAGCGCCGTTATTCTTTTTTCCATCATTCTTTCCAGTGATTCTTTTTTTAGCATGGATAAATGAATAGGTGAAATAACGGTTTGATTAGGTTGCAAAAAATGAATGTCTTCTTCCATTACCGGCGCACTTTTAATAAGCATTGGCGCTTTATATACTTCTTTTTTCTTTAAAGCTATTTGGGCACCCGCTTCACTAAAATCGTTGTCAGAATATTTACTGCCTTCGCCTGCTTTAGTTTCTATAATCACTTCATGACCATTATGCACCAGAACGTTCACGGCTTCAGGAATTAAAGAAATACGGTTTTCCTGCAGCACCATTTCTTTGGGAATGCCGATAGTAAGCTTTGCGCTTTGCGGTTTTACATCTAAAGTTTCTTCCTGCGTTTCATAACTGAAACCCGGGCCTACTATTGGCCTTGTAGCTGCCATATATGATTTTAATTGAACTATAAAAATAACATTAAAGATGAATGCTTTTTAAATTAAGATTGGGCGATGGTAAAATGTGAAAAACTTAGCAATACAATTCATCTCTGGTATTTAGACTCTCTATTAATATATGGATTGTGCTTTTGCTTATAACATGGGCAAAAAAAAGCTATGTGACTTGAAAATACGTATAATTACACATTCATTCAACAAATACAATGAATCATCGCTGGCGCATTATTGCTTTACTCTTCTTTGCCACTACTGTTAATTATATTGACCGGCAGGTGATGTCATTTGTAATGACAGATGATAATTTCAAACGCGAAATGCTGGGTTTGCCTTCATCAGCTTTGCTTACACCAAATCTTATTGCAAAGTTTAAAGAGCAAATGGGCCTGGTTGACGCTGCCTTCAAAATATTGTATGCAATCGGCTTTTTAGTTGCCGGCTGGCTGATTGATAAACTTGGCACTAAGAAAGGATTTTCTATCGGTATTATTGTTTGGAGTATTGCCGGAATACTTACAGGTTTTGTACGATCTTTTTTTCATTTAAGATTAGTGCGTTCTTTACTTGGCATTGGCGAATCAACCAACTTTCCTTCCGCTATAAAAACAACATCAGAATGGTTTCCAAAAAAAGAACGCGCTTTTGCCAGCGGCGTTTTAAATGCAGGTTCTAATGTTGGTGTAATTATAACCGCGATTACTATGCCTTATATTATTTTACATTATGGATGGCGCACTGCATTTATTGCAACAGGATTTTTGGGATTTATCTTACTTATTACATGGCTGATAAATTATAAAAAACCACAGCAATCAAAAAAAATATCTGCACAGGAGCTTGCTTATATTACACAAGACAATCAAAATATAACACTGCAAAAAATTTCTTTCTTTAAATTATTTCGGTATAAACAAGCATGGATATTTGCCATCGGAAAATTCTTTGCAGATCCTATCTGGTTTTTTTTCCTTACATGGCTTCCTACATTTTTTAATGATAATAAAGTGCTTTCGCAAAACCTGCAGTTAAGCAGTTTCGGCCTTACATTTTTTATTATTTATGCTGTGTCTGATGCAGGAAGTATTTTTTTTGGATGGCTTGCCATGCAGTTTATAAAAAAAGGGTTTTCAGAAAACCGGGCACGCAAAACCACGTTGCTAATTTGCGCACTTTGTGTAACGCCGATTTACCTTGCCTCAATTACACACAATTTGTATGTGGCTATTGCGCTCATAGCACTTGCAACCGCAGCACACCAGGGCTGGAGTGCAAATATGTATGCATTGCCCGCTAATTTATTTCCATCACAATATGTGGCATCCGTTACAGGTTTCGGAGGAACAATAGGCACACTCAGCGGAATCATTCTTGCAGCTTCAACTGGTTTTATTGTTGCAAAATTTGGGTATCAACCAATGTTTATTATTGCAAGCTGCAGTTATCTTACCGGCCTGCTTGTGATTCATTTTATTATGCCTGAGTTTAAACCTGTGGCGTTGTAGCGTTCTATAATTTATAACAAATAAAAAAGTTTTTTTTTATTTATCACACTCTTATTCCTGGTAAATAATTTTTATGAGAGTAAATTTTGGGTATAAACTTCCATTAATATTTGTTCTTTCCTCAAACTGTAAACTTCGTTTTTAAATGAATTATACTGTTCAATAAGAAGGTTTGACTTTATAAATGAGTGAAAATTCTGTCCAAAAAAATCAGGCTCTTCAGCTTTTATTTTATATACTTCATATTTAGTACGCACCTTATTTTCTGTTTCATCAACATCAGCAGCGTTAAATACCTTTTCACTAAGATCAAAGTTCACAAATGCTTGCATGGAATAGTTTATTTCAATTTCAACAAATCGTAAGCCATATAATTGGCATGGTTAATCAGGCGCTTTTATACCTTAAGATTTTCATTTACTGGGCATCTCATTATCTTCGTATATGTAACTCTATCCAAACTTCCAAAACAGAATGACAGATTTAATTACACTTATAGCAAATCTTGCGCTTACACTTTCATTTGTAGTTGCGCTTATATTTGGTATTGCACAAACTAAAGCTGCAGCACGCGACCGCCGTGAACGGATTACGTTTGAAGCACTGCGCAGTTTTCAAACACATGAATTTTCAGAACTTATTTATTTTATTAATGCGCAAAAAAAGCTGGCCACACAAAAAGAAATGCAGGCATTGCCGGCAGAAGACCAGGTTAAGTTTATTCAATTTGGGCAGCAAATGGAATCTCTTGGTATGCTTGTGGCAGAAAAAATAATTAATATTGATCTTGTAGATAAAACACTTGGTTCATTTGTTACAACTTCATGGGAGAAATATAAAAATGTATTTGGGGATATTCGTGAAACTGCACCTGATCCTTTTTTAGGTGAATATTTTCAATGGCTTGCCGAATACATTGATAAACGTATGAAAGAAAATCCGCGTAAACCATTTTACAAAGAAGGCAAATAATTATTTTTCTATCAGTACATCAGAAACTGTTGCAGATTCTTTTACATCCGGATTATGTGCACAAATAAAAATACCAGCTAATACTTCCGCGGGCAAATTATCCATTTCATGTTCGCCAACCAGCACAAATGGATCTCCTTTTTTTTCTGCAACACGCATAGTAAAAGTATTTCCGCGGCGTTGCAATTGTATTACTGCATATTTTTTTTGTTCCGATGCACGTATCTCATCTTCAGGATCACGCATATTCATTCCTGGCTTAACGCGCCATTGCAATACAGTAAGCCCGTCGCTATGATCAACTGCGCTTATATGCACGTCACTATCTGCAAGCGATGCTCTTACCATCCAGCCAATTTTTCTATGTGCTTCTTTTCCTTCACCAACAAATTGAAAATTGGCAGTTAAAGTAAAATCTCCATTAAGTTTTTTATACGCATATTGAAATTCATCCCTGTTAAACCAAATGTTATAGCCGCCTCCGGTTAATGTATATGTGTTCGTTTTTTTATCATAAAGAGTTGAACCTTTTATTTTAGGATTACCAACATCAACGCTTTTTTCAAAAACGCCAACACTGTTATTTTTCACTGTTTCAAACGAAATAAAACCAACCAGGCAGGCAATAAGGATTATCGTTTTCATGAATCTAATATAAACGATCTTAACGAAAAAGCAGGTATGTTTTATAAGGTTAGTTTACAAAACTCCACCAAATGCCAACCCGCAGCCAAAAGCCTCTTCCGGGATAATCGGGTGCAGAATAATTATAGTTTGTAAATGAAAAACCGTTGCTGAAGTTAATTGTATTCAGGTTCTCTAAACGTACAAAACATTTAAAGCTTTTTATTCTGAAGTTGAAATAAAAATTTACGTTGGGAAGATTGGAAATTGTTGCAGTATCCTGGTAAACAAACTGGCCGTTTAGCGGTGAGTATCCGTCAGGTTTATAGGGTGTATTATATATAACTTCCAGGCCTGTTGATAAAAAAAGATTTTTGAAAAAATTTCCTTCAAAAGCAAAGCGGCTGCGTGCAAGCACCAATGGCAAATTCACTGGTGGGTTGCCTGTTGTTTGCTGCAGGTTGCCTTCAAGATACCAGTTTAAGTGCGATGATATATGAATGCTTTTTTCTGCAGCAATATGCAATACATTAAATAATGGCGATGATTGTGTTGATGAATACATCCCATTAAAATAAGTATAGTTCGTAATAAGATAATATTCGCCTGTTAGCTTTAAGTTAGCAGGCGGAACATTTATTTCAGCAAAAATCCGTGTAATATTTTCTTTATTAAAATTGCCTTCAGGCGCAACCGGAAATGCTGTGCGTGCCTGCCTTATATTAAGTGAGTCTGTTACATATTCACCTTCAGTAAAAGAGGGCGTTCTGCTTGTGTTTTGAAAACCAATTTCTAATGAGCCGATATTTTTACGCAAAGATTTTTTTAAGCTTATATAAGCTGCATAGTCTCCTAAAAAATGACCGGTTACATATAACTTCCCTGATGCTTCAATATCGTATAGCTGGTTGCGTGTGCGGTTGCGGTATTCAGCACCGGCATAAACATTATTGTAAGTTGTTGTAAAAGGTATTGATACGCCTTTTATCAGCTCAAGCCCTGTATTTACTTTAAAATATTGGTTTAAATTATTTTTTTGCGGATAAGAAATAATAGCAAAATCATTGGTGAGATTTTGCCAGGTATCGTTAAATTTCAGCGTATCTGTACCTGGTGCAACATTATACTCCAGGTATTTAGAATAATCAGAATCATCTGGCAAATAATCATGAAACTCATAACTGGTTTTAGAGTATTGGAATGTATGCTGCAGCCGTATGCGTGGATAAAATAATTTATACGTAACAGAATCTGTAACCAGTGAATCTTTCTGACCAAAATCATAACTATGCCGCATAAGCAATGTAAGTTCTTTATATTGTATGCCTATGGGGATAGTTGAGCCAAAAATACTGCGTGGTGCAGGCCCAAGATTATTGCCAAGTTTAATTGCTGCACCGGATGGATCATTAATAAAAAGGCTGTCAAAATTTTGATTTGGTTTTACGCCGCCATTTTGAGAGGCAAGAATTTTATTGGTAATGAACACAAAATTATTAATATAACGCTTGTTGTTGCTTTGAAAAAAAATATTAATGCGTCCATTGCTCGTATTGGTACTCTGATTTTTATAGGCGCCCGGAGAATTAATTACTTTAAAATCCAAACCAAAATTAAAATTGCTTTTACGGTTTTGTGTATGAAACAAATTAATCAATTGCTCAGCCCTGCTGCCAAGCAAATAAACTGTTTCTGAATAAGGACGCGTAGTTTGAAAAAACCTGGTGTTTTCAGGTGTATACCTGTAAATATCAAATGCATGCAAACCTGCATCAAAACCAGGCTTCATGCTAGGCTGAAATATAAACGACTTTGCTGCACTTCCAAAATTACCAAGGTCATAATCCGTCCACGGCACAGGAAAGCGTGAATAAAAATCATTAATAGAAGAATCAATTTTATCTATGCGGGTTGAATCCCAGTAATGAAAAAAAATGGTGATGGAGTCTTCATACTGATTCCGGTGCGTTAAGCTTTCATTTGAAGTATCTTTTTTTATCAGGTTGCCGTGGCTGTCGTAATCGTACCCGTTTGGCACCGTATCACTATAATTATCGTTGTTATAATTCTGCGGATAAGTTTGTGCATGCACAACTGCACATAAACCCATCATTAATAAAATAAAACAAATACGTTTTACCAATTGATACATTGATTACAAAGATGCAAAGTAATTTTAAAGCTGTGAATGAAACGGTAATTTGACAGGTTGATAAAAATAAATTTCAGGGATTAACTTTCTGTTGCGCGGAATAAAAAAACCAGTATAATAAAATACCGGCTTTTTATTTTATAAAATATTTTAAGAGCAATTATTATTTTTTTGCAGCAACATGTGGTTTTGCCGAGAATTGACTCATATAAGCAACTTTTCCATCTTTGTTAAACATCCAGTTTTCCTGTAAGTAAACAGAATCTACTTTATTGTTGTTATGTGTATCAATTTCTTTGCCCCAAACGCAAACCCATGTTTCATCTTTTCCTTTAGGTTTTAAACTTGTTACTACTTCTATAGAGCTAACCACATTTTTTAAGCTGCCGCGATAAGCTTTTGCGCTGGCAACTACAGAATCTCTTGTGCCACTTATAGTGCTGCCATCCGGGAAATCCATTGTTACGGAATCTGCAAATGCATCTTTATGATCATCAAAAGTATTATTGTCAAAGTCCTTCCAAAGTTGAAGCACTGTTTGTGCATACTTAGAATCTCCAATAGAAAAATCACTCGAATATTCTACTGGATAAGGATAAGTAACATTTTCATCAGAAGGCGTTGTTGCAGCAGCCATTGTATCTTTTGAAGCATCCGTAGATGTAGTTGCAGTATTACATGCAACAAGAACGCATAATATACATGCGCTAACTAATAATTGTTTCATAAAAGTTGTTTTGAATTTTTTTTAGACGGAAAAATTATGATTTTTTTATTTATGAAAAAATAATAATTTGAAAGCAGCTGTTAGAAATAAACAGCAATGCAGCATCACTTCATGTTTATTGTAAATAAATCAGTTTCTTACCGGCTTGCCTTTTTTAATAACAGCTTCAATTCTTTCTAACGTTTTTCTTTGCCCGCTTAAGCTTAAAAAAGCTTCACGCTCCAGGTCAAGCAGGTATTGTTCACTCACCAAAGTTTGCTCACTTAAATCTCCGCCACACATTACATACGCAAGCTTGCGTGCAACCAAAGCATCATGTTCGGTTGCATAATTTGCGCGCCACATACCGTTAATGCCTGCATACAAAGCGCCCAAAGCAGAACGGCCTAAAACCTTAACATCTTTTCGTTGTACAGGCTGCACATAACCCTGATCATACATTTCAATCACCGCATTTTTTGCTTCGCCGATTCTGCGTTGAGGATTCATCACCACTTCATCATGACCCTTTCTTAATATACCAAGATCATACCCTTCAAATGCCGATGTTGCAACTTTTGCTGTGGCAATTGTAAGAAACCGGTTTTTTAAAGTGATGGTTTCCGGTTCATCTTCATGCATTTCATCAGCAGCGCGCAAAGCAAATTCTTTTGTGCCGCCGCCGCCGGGAATTAAGCCAACGCCTAATTCAACCAAACCAATATATGTTTCTGCGGCTGCATAAATTTTATCTGCATGCAAATTCATTTCGCAGCCGCCGCCAAGCGTTAAACCATGCGGCGCAACTACAACCGGCACGCTTGAATACCGCACCCGCATCATAGCATTTTGAAACATGCGTATGGCCATATCAAGATCATCATATTCCTCCTCAATGGCAAACATAAATATCATTCCAACATTGGCCCCGGCGCTGAAATTTGCGCCACTGTTTGCAATAACAAGGCCTTTATATTTTTCTTCCGCAATCTCAATACTTTTATTCACTGCCTGTAATACTTCGCTGCCAATAGTATTCATTTTTGTATTCCACTGCAAAGCCACTACATCATCACCAATATCATATAACCATGCATTACTGTTTTTCCAAACTATTTTATTTTTATAATTTTCAAGCAGAATAAAATTGCCTGATGAAGGTACCGGCAAATAATTTTTTGAAGTCACATCATAATATAGTTTCGTATTATTTTCTGTTTTATAAAAAGATCCATTTCCTTCATTGAGCATTTCATCCACCCATAATGCAACAGAATAATTCGCTTCCTTCATTGCTTTTACAGTTTCTGCAACACCAAAAACATCCCAGGTTTCAAAAGCGCCGATCTCCCATCCAAAGCCAGCCATCATCGCATCATCAATTCTATATAGTTCATCACTTATTTCAGGAATGCGATTAGCAATGTAAGAAAACAATGCATAATGAAAATGACGGTAAAATTCTCCGGCTTTATCTTTTGCTGCAAACAACATTTTTAATCGCGGCTTCAGATCTTTGATTGTTTGGGCAAATTTTACCGATTCAAATTTTGGTTTACTGCGCGGAACGTATTCGAGTGTTTTAAGATCAAGCGTATAAATTTCTTTATCACTTTTTCTTTCTTCGGGGCTGCCTTCTGTAACAGGTATTTTTATTTTCTTAAAAAATCCCTGGCCAGTTTTATCACCCAGCCATTTATTATCAATTAAAGTTTGAAGCCAGGCAGGAATTTTAAACAGATGTCTTGCCTCATCATTCAAACAATTTTCTGCAACACCATTTGCAACTTTCACCAATGTATCAATGCCAACAACATCTGCGGTTCTAAACGTTGCCGATTTTGGGCGGCCGATTATTGGACCGGTTAATGCATCAATTTCATCAATATTTAAATCAAATTTTTGCATTGTGTTGAAGATGGACATCATGCCAAAAACACCAATCCGGTTTGCTATAAATGCAGGTGTATCTTTTGCAAGCACTGTTGTTTTGCCAAGAAACACATCACCATAATGCATTAAAAAATCTATTACCTCCTTATCAGTTTCCGGTGCAGGAATTATTTCAAATAAACGCAAATAACGGGGCGGGTTAAAGAAATGTGTGCCGCAGAAATGCTTTTTAAAATCTTCACTTCTGCCTTCACTTAAAACATGAATTGGAATGCCGGAAGTGTTTGTTGTAATAAGTGTGCCTTGTTTACGAAACTGTTCCACCTGTTCATATACTTTTTGCTTAATGTCAAGCCTTTCAACCACCACTTCAATTATCCAGTCGCAACCGGAAATATCTTTCATGTTATCATTAAAGTTGCCGGGGGTTATTTTTTTAATAACATCTTTTGTATAAACAGGTGAAGGGTTTGATTTGATAGCTGCCTGTAAAGCATCATTTACTAATTTATTTTTTTCTGCCGGCTTTGCATTTGCATCAACACCGTTTGGAATAATATCTAACAATAAAACCTGCACACCTATACCTGCAAAATGGCAGGCAATGCGAGAGCCCATTACACCGCTGCCAAGCACAGCAACTTTTTTAACCGAGCGTTTCATCTGTAAATTTTTTCAATGATATTTAGAAGCAAGCAAAAGTAAAATTAGTTAGTTATGCAACTGTTTTTTTATAAAGTAAGTAAATATTAATTTTTTAATTGCAACAGGTATTTAAACATTCAACAGATTCATTTACTTTCATTCTCACAAACCACTTGCATGCAAACTGCTTCAAAAAAAGTTATCAATGCCTGGGCAATGTACGACTGGGCAAACAGTGCTTATAATCTTGTTATAACCTCAACTATTTTTCCTGCTTATTATGATGCTATTACTTCAACAAAAGATGCTGCAGGAAAGATCATCAGTCATAAAGTAAATTTTTTAGGACATGAATTTGAAAGCGCATCTTTATACAATTATGCTATTGCATTTGCCTATTTGGTAATTGCTGTTATCTCGCCCATACTTTCATCTATTGCAGATTATAAAGGCAATAAAAAATCTTTCATGCAATTCTTTTGCTATCTCGGCGGCATTGCATGTTGTATATTGTATTGGTTTGATGCAAGCACTTTAGCATTAGGTATTACGTGTGCTATTTTGGCTGCTATCGGTTATTGCGGAAGTCTTGTTTTTTATAATTCTTATTTGCCTGAAATAGCAGCAGAACCAGACCAGGACCGTGTGAGTGCAAAAGGTTTTGCATTGGGTTATATTGGGAGTGTATTGTTGCAAATTGTGTGTCTGCTGTTTGTAATGAAGCCTGAATGGTTTGGTATTAGTGATACAACATTTCCGGAACGCCTGGCATTTTTATTAGTAGGTGTGTGGTGGATGGGTTTCGCACAAATTACATTTAAACATTTGCCTAAAAATTATGCACTTCCCCAAAATAAAAATCAGAACATATTTACCAACGGATTTAAAGAGCTGAAAAAAGTTTGGCAACAGGTAAAACAAATGCCTGTATTAAAAAGATATTTATTTGCTTTCTTTTTTTACAGCATGGGCGTACAAACAGTAATGCTTGCCGCAACTTTATTTGGCAGCCAGGTGTTGCAATTAGAAACATCAAAATTAATTGCATGCATCCTGGTTATACAGTTAGTTGCCATTGCGGGCTCTTACATCATGGCAAAACTTTCGTCCATGTATGGCAATTTTAAAGTGCTGATGTTTGTTGTACTAATATGGATTTGCATATGTATTTATGCATATTTTATTACAACAGATATTCAGTTTTATATTGTAGCCGCAGTAGTTGGTTTGGTGATGGGCGGCATACAATCTTTAAGCCGTTCTACTTACGCCAAGATAATGCCTGAAACACATGATACCGCTTCGTTCTTTAGTTTCTACGACGTAACAGAAAAAATTGCTATTGTAATAGGAATGTTCAGTTTTGGTTTTGTTCAGGAACTTACAGGCAATATGCGTAATTCGATAATTGCATTGGTTGTATTCTTTTTAGTTGGTTTGGTATTTTTATTCGCTACTCTGAAAAAGCAAAAAACAATTAGTGTGGTAACCGCTTAATTTTTACTTTTTTAATTTTTACTTTTGAATTTGCACCATGAAACTTTATTCAATAGAAGCAGGATTTTTCAAACTGGATGGCGGCGCAATGTTTGGTGTTGTACCAAAATCAATATGGCAAAAATTAAACAAGCCTGATGAAAATAATTTATGTACTTGGGCAATGCGTTGTTTATTAATTGAAGATGGAAATAAATTAATATTGATTGATAACGGCATTGGCAATAAGCAAAGCGAAAAATTTTTCAGTCATTATTATTTGCACGGCGATGATACACTTAATAAATCTTTAACTGCACATGGCTTTAATAAAGATGATGTAACAGATGTTTTTCTCACGCATTTGCATTTTGATCATTGCGGTGGCAGCATAATTCGTGATGGAGATAAATTAATTCCTGCTTGTAAAAACGCAATTTACTGGAGCAACCAGGAACACTGGAATTGGGCAGTTTATCCAAACGATCGCGAAAAGGCTTCTTTCTTAAAAGAAAACATTTTGCCGATTCAGGAGAGCGGTCAATTAAAATTTATTGAACTTGTAAATACCGAAGACGATAAGCTTAATAAAACATCATTCACAGAAAATATATCCATTTTTTTTGTTAACGGTCATACAGAAAAAATGATGTTACCACAAATAAAATATAAAGACAAAACAATTGTTTTTATGGCTGATTTGCTTCCATCCATTGCGCACATTCCTTTGCCTTATGTAATGGCGTATGATATGTTTCCGCTTACAAGTTTGAATGAAAAAAAATTGTTTCTTGCTGAAGCTTTGGAAAATAATTACATTTTATTTTTTGAACATGATGCACAACAGGAATGCTGTACATTGCATCAAACAGAAAAAGGTATAAGAGAAAATGAAATTTTTAAGTTGAGTGAAGTGTGATCTCTAAGCTTTAAACATTGGCAAATAAAAATATTTTGCTATGGATGCTCACATAAAAACCAAGCCAAAAAAATTTATCAGGAGTGCACCGCATCTTCCTGTAAAAAACTTACGACAAACGCTTAGCTATTACCGTGATAAACTTGGTTTTATTAATGAGTGGATTTTTGGTGAAACAGATGGTGGTATAAGCCGGGATAACATGCGCCTTCTTTTTGCAGAAGATGAAAATTTTGCAAATGATGTTAACAACAAAAATCACCGTTTGCCTTTAATGTGGTTTGTTAATAATATAGATGATGTTTATGCAGAGTTTAAAAACCGCAATATTGAATTAGCAGACGATTTGCGAACGCATGCTTATGGATTAAGAGAATTTGCATTCATTGATATTAATGGCTATTACATTCGCGTGGCAGAAGCAAAAGAATAAATTATTCTTTCACCCTTTCAACATACTCACCTGTTTTGGTATTAATGCGAATGGTTTCACCTTCATTCACAAACAAAGGAACCTGAACCGTAGCACCGGTTTCAATGGTTGCATTTTTTAAAGCACGGGTTGCAGTATCACCACGCAAACCCGGTTCTGTATAGGTAATTTTTAAAGTAATTTTTTCAGGAAGCTCTGCTGCAATTGGTTGTTCAGTTTCTGTATTAATGCTTACAAAAACTTCACCGCCTTCTTTTAAAAACTGCGCCGCATCAACCATATTTTCATTTAAGGTAAATTGTTCAAAGGTCTCATTATCCATAAAGTTGAAGCCGCTTTCGTCTTTATATAAAAACTGGTAAGCTTTTTTTTCAATTCTTACAGGAAAAATATTTTCTCCGCTGTTCCAGGTTTTTTCAATGGTTCTGCTGTTATCAACACCTTTTAATTTAGCCCATACTTTTGCGGCAGCACGTGCTGTTTTATTTTCACCAAACTCTACTACGGAGTATAAACTTCCGTCAAGCTTTAATATCATTCCGCGGGAAATATCTGAAGTTGTTGCCATAGTTTAATTTTTTTAGATAGGGCGGCAAAAGTATGAATTCAATTTTAAATGAAGAACTGGCTAATTGCAACTTGGTTGCTGTGCTGTATATCAACCGCTTTCCGGCTTTTTGCCAGGCACACTTCCAGTAAAAGCGTGGCAATTATTTTTATAAAATGATTTGATGTGTATGTTTGAAGTTTGCATTTATATATGAAACAAAAACCGGTTCATGCCTCGATGGAAATTTTTTTGAAAGGAGAGGTTGTTTTAATTGATAAACCTTTGCGCTGGACATCTTTTGATGCGGTAAAAAAAATAAGAATCCTTACCGGTGTTTCTAAAGTTGGCCATGCAGGAACATTAGATCCGCTTGCTACAGGGTTACTAATTATTTGTACCGGAAGTTTTACAAAAAAAATTGCAGCATATATGGGCATGGAAAAAGAATATACCGGTTCTTTTACTTTAGGCGCCACTACACCTACTTATGATCTTGAAAGCGAGCCGGAAAATTTTAAAGATGTAAGCAACATATCAACTGAAAATATTTATGGCATTGCAAAAAAATTTACAGGAGAACTTTTACAAACACCTCCCATTCATTCGGCGATAAAAAAAGATGGCAAGCCTGTTTACCTGCTTGCCAGAAAAGGCAAGACAGTTGAGCTTGAGCCAAGAAAAATAACTATCAGTTTGTTTGAAATTACCAAAATAGCATTGCCGGAAATTTATTTTAAAGTTGTTTGCTCAACCGGAACATACATTCGCAGCCTTGCAAATGATTTTGGACAGGCGCTTGGCACCGGCGCTTATTTAAGTAGTTTAAGAAGAACACGCATTGGAAATTTTTTAGCTGATGATGCTTTGTCACTACAACAATTTGAAGAGAAAATTTTGCGACTTAAAGGAAGTGAGCAGTAAACGCTAATCGGTGAACGGAAACTGCTTACTGTTAACTGGGTAACCGTTCACTAAAAAGGCAAACCAATGCCTAACTGTACTGCATAATTGTTTCTTTTTGCATCGGTATATTTGTCAAGTTCATGATTGCGCCAGGTAAAATCTCTAATACTCATCCAGCCGTTGTTTGATATGCGGGCAGGATCTTTTAGTTTTATTCCAAAATCAACTCTTATCAAAAAATAATTAAAATCAAAGCGCAAACCTGTGCCCAAAGCTATTGCAATATCTTTTCCAAGCCTGTTGATATCAAACTCGCTGCCTGGATTATTGGGATCATTTCTAACGTTCCATATATTGCCTGCATCAGCAAACACGGCTCCATTTACATTCACACTGCTGTAATGCGCAATGGGGTAGCGGAGTTCACCATTAACTTCAAGCTGCATATCTCCATATCTATCACTGAAAGTTGTTGAGGTATCACTTAATAAAGAAGAACCCAAACCTAACTGTCGCAAACCCCATGCACGCATACTGTTTGGACCGCCGGCAATAAATTGTTTATAAAAAGGAAGTGTAACACCAAGGCTCTGCGAAACAAAATAGTTATAACCTACGCCGGCAAAAGCACGTGTAGCTATTGTGGTCTTACGAAGTGATATTGTTTTTCTAAACTCAACTTCTGCTTTAATGTATTGATATATTTTATCGTTGATATTATTTAAGCCGGGTATACATAACTCAGTCGAAAAACGTAAATAGTTGGTTACATTACGCCTGCCATTGTAGGTAATAATCCTGCTTCCCCGTACACTTACAATTTTTCCTGTGTTAAATGAATTGCGTAAAAAAGGATTTTCTTTAAAGGCTTCCGTAAGTAAAGGCAAGGTATCTAATGAATATAATTCAATGTTAGGAAAACGAAATTGCCATACTTTATTTTTTATCTTCCAGTCATAACCATAACTGGCAACAACAGAACGCAGGCGGAAATAATCCTGCCTGTCAGCATAAGAAGCATTTGCGCTGATAACCGTTCTGCCAAAATCAAGCTTTCCGGGCCTGATTATTTTAAATGGGATAAATGCTCTTGGAAAGCTATAAGTTTGGCCCAATGATATTTGAAATGCCTGCAACAATGAATTTGATTGCGTTTGTGACTGGTTAAAGCTAAATTCCACACCATTTGTTAAACTGGTTGTTGATTGTACGGCGCTATGCCATACATTCCTGTTGCGGTAAGTAATATTAAGCGCTAATCCAAAAAAATTAGAAGAGGTTAAAACATCGCCGGTATTCCGACTTGCTTCAAGATTATAAGTTATATTTTGTTTTCTGTCAGGATATAAAAAATAATAAATGTCAACCGAGTCGCCTCTTATTATAGTTCTTGTATCAACTTGCTTCCATGAGCCAATTTGGCCGAATGTATTTACAACTTTATAAAAAAGATCATCATTATACAAACGGCCTGGGCGCAAATAATTAAACTGCCTGAAAATTGCCGGCTTAAAGGCATTTTGCCTGTAATAAACCGAATAACCTTTATAAATGCGTTTATTGTATATTTCAGTATGCTGCAAAATACTATCAGGAAATTCCGCAAAAAAAGTTTCAGGAAAATAATAGATCCTTCCTGTATAAAATCTCTGTAAAAAAGAAGTATCTGTATTGGTAGTTGCAGTATCGGCAAACCTGCGTTGCTGTACGGTAATTGCTGCTGATGGATTTTGCTGTTTATTTTGCTGCGCCTGCTGCAAAATCTGCATTTGCTCAAAAGGATCTACTGTAAGTTTTAGCAGCGATAAATTAGCTGTATCTACAACGGCAGCAATATTATCGCGGTGTATAAGAAAGTAACCCTTGTCTCTGTATAAAGCAATTAACCTGTCTAATTCAGCCGCAATAATTTCTTTTGAATAAGGCGTTTTTCCAGGCGTTATATTACTTGCTTTTATGGTACTGTTTGTAATACGCTGCAATGTTGTATCCTTAAGTTCATAACCAAACGAATCAATTATTACGCGTTTACCTGCGTTAATATTCATTACAACAGTTGTTCTATATTGAGGGGCGCGGCGGGGTTTATAGAAAGTATCTATGTATGAAGTATCGCTTAACACAGCATCAAAATAGCCTTGGGAAAACAGAAAGCTATTCATAAAGCGATACGTAGTACTAATGTTTGATGTATCAAAAACCGGAGGGTTTTTTAAAGAATATTTAAAGCCGAATTTCAGAACCCTTCTTGCAAACAAACTATCAGCCCAATAATTTAAAAGATTTTCCTGCAGCCTCGTGTTTTCATCTTTACTAATATCGCCATTAATATTTATTTTGTTGTTGAAAACAAACGGTGTATCCGGATAATTTTTTACTCTTACTCTGTTTATTACAAACAAAAATTTTTGTTCTGTACAGGAGGATAGTAAAAAAATTATGCAAAGAATAATTACGGCATATAAAAGTTTATTAACGCTCAAAATCATAAAGAATGCTCAGCAGGAATGAAGTCAAATATATCCAAACTTTGCGCCACAAAAAAAACAGGGATGAAGAAGATGTATTTACAGCAGAAGGGTTGAAGGTTATATCTGAATTAATTGAGGCTGATTTTAATTTAAAAAAAATATATGCACTAAAAGATTGGCTTGATGAGCATACTGATATTGAAAATGCAGTGGAGATAACTGAAGATGAATTAAAAAAGATTTCAAATTTTAAAACACCTAATAAAGTTTTTGCAATTTTCAGGAAGAAAACAGCCGAACAAATTCATGGTTTAAAAAATAAAATTACATTAGTGCTTGATGGAATACAAGACCCCGGAAACCTTGGTACAATTGTGCGGACGGCAGATTGGTTTGGCATTGAAAATATCATCGCCTCAACTGATACGGCAGACATATATAACCCGAAAGTTGTACAGGCAACAATGGGCAGTATTGCGCGGGTAAGTATTGTTTATACTGATTTGAAAGCTTTTTTATCAAACAATAAAATTGTTGTATTGGGTGCCGTGCTTGATGGGGAAAATATATCAGCGATTGAAAAATTAACGGAAAGCCTTGTAATTATCGGCAACGAATCAAAAGGAATACGGAATGAAATTCAACCTTTCATTCATAAAAAAATATCAATACCAAAAAAAGGAAACGCAGAATCGCTTAATGCTGCTGTAGCTGCTGGAATTATTTTGGCAAAGTTGGTTAGTTAAAAGCTATTATTAATTATTAAACTCGAAATATTCAATATTCAACATGGAATGATCAATATTCAGTTAAGTATTGATTTGATTATTGAATTTGATTGTTTATTACTATATTAATTGACTTATTGACCTGTTGCTAAGCGTTAAGCTCTTCCCATTTGTCTTAAAAAAGAAACGTGTGAAATTACAGCCTGGTACATGTGTGTGTATTCAACATAGGTAATGTTATATTCTTTACATGCCTGCTTTATTATTTTGCTGATATTAGGATAATGAACATGAGAAATTTTTGGGAAAAGATGGTGCTCAATCTGAAAATTTAAACCGCCAACAAACCATGAAATTGCCCGGCTTTTTGTTGCAAAATTTGCAGTTGTTTTTAACTGGTGAATCGCCCATTCATCTTCCATTTTATTGGTTACTTCATCAGGCATGGGAAAATGTGTGTGCTCAACTGTATGCGCAAGCTGAAATACAATGCTAAGTATAAAGCCTGCAACCAAGGTCATTATTAAAAACCCAATAATGGTATCAATAACACCTACGGTAAACATAGGTATTAAAATAAAAATTACGTTACTTATAAGCTTGTACGTCCAGAAATAAAAATGATCTTTTGTGGTCATTTTCTTTAAAGGAACATCGCCTATTTTGCGTGTAAAATATTTTTTATAATCAGAAAAAAATATCCAGTATATATAAAGAAGGCAATAAAAAAACCAAAAATACCAATGCTGAAAACGATGCATTTTATATTTTTTTTGCGTAGAAGCCATTCTTAAAAAAGGCTTTGCATCAATATCGTCATCTATGCCATCAATATTAGTATAAGCGTGATGGATGATATTATGCTTCATATTCCACATAAAATGACTGCCGCCTAAAATGCCTAAAGTAACCGCTGCCATTTTATTAAGAATCTGGGATTTACTAAAGCTTCCATGTGCACCATCGTGCATAATGTTAAAACCAATAGCAGCAACAGTGGCGCCGAGCAAAACACATTCCGCAACTGCCAAAAAAACATCTGGCGTAAAAAATACGAGATGAATATATAAACCTATAAGCACTGTAAGTAAAATAGCGGCTTTTATCCAAAGCCTCCAATTACCTGTTGTTGATTTTCCGGTCGTTTCGAAATACTGAGAAATACGGTTTTTTAATTCTGTATGAAATGAAGGTTTTAATTGTGTAAATTTTGGAATGTTATTCATGCTGCTGACTGTACTTGAAATGAGGTGCAAAGTAACGGATTAATAGGTTAACATTAATGCAATCTTTATCATGTTAGTGATAACTTTTGCTTAACGCGGGCATTATGATCTTTTTTAAAAATGCACTGCTTAGCCTGAATGGTAAATAATGTTTCTGTATAATACAAAAAAAATGTAATTGGCTGTTACCAATAATTCCGGAAAAACGATTAAAGCATTTGCAGTGAATAATTATTCAGTGAAGAAGATAAATACTGACAACAAAACATAGTTATACATAAATGAAATTTTTATGGGGGTTATGCTTTGAGCCGTTTCAAGAGATTGAGCGGCTCATTTTTTTATAATTTATTATATAACTGTAAGCTGGTAAAAAGCATCTGGTTGTAAATATTTATTGGCAAGCTCCTGCAATTCCAGTGCTCCAATATTTTTTATACTTGATATACTGTTATTAAAATAATCTGCACTTAAATTATTCAGTACATAATTTTTCCATCGGGATAAGGTTTGAAAAGGACCGTCTATATCACCCAGAATACTTCCAATCATATAATTGCGTACCAGGTGCAGCTCTTTTTCTGCAACAGGCTCATCACATAAGCGTTTCATTTCTTTATATGTTTCCTTAATTGTCGCTTCGCAAACATCACGGCCTGCTTCAGTGGAGATCATCCATGCGCTTTCGTGAATATGATTTTGAAGATAGCTGTGAATGCCATAAGTATATCCTTTATCTTCCCTTATATTACTCATTAACCTTGAACCGAAATAACCGCCTAAAATATTGTTCAATACCTGCACTTTAATAAAATCAGGATGATGCCTGTTTGGAAATGGTCTAGCAATTCTTACGGCGCCTTGTATGCCGTTCTCATCATTAATTATAAAATGATTTTTTTCGGTTTCAGGATTGCTGTTATAGTTTATAGTTCCAGGTGTTTGTTTGTTACACAACAATGAACCGAAATTTTTATTAAGCAATGCTTCTATATCAGCGGGAAGGTTGCCTGCAATAAACAAAACGCATTTGCCATTAATATAGCAGTTATCATAAAAATGAATAAGCTTGTTTCTTTCAAGCTTATCATAATCAGCCAAAGAAGCATATTTTCCATACGGATGCGAAAAGCCAAACAAGTATTCATCAATTAAACGATTGGCAACAAAATCGCACTTCTTCAAATTTACTTCAAGGCTTTGTTTTTGATTTTGTTTGTAAATAGCAAGCTCTTCTTCAGGAAAAATACTTTCTGTAAGCAACTCGGTTACCACGGGTAATAATTGCGGCAAATGCCTGCTTAAACTATGCAGCTTTACTGAGGCTGTTTCATTATGACAATTGCGGTTTAAATAAGCACCATAGAATTCAAAAAAATCATTAAGGGCAAAAGCTGTTTTATTTTTTGTTCCGTTTTTAAGAAGATAATTCACAGAAGCCGCCGTCATATTATTTTCTTCATACGCGTTGCCTGCATAAAATACCCATTCAACAAATACCACTTCCTGCTCAGGTGCATGCATTGCATATACAGATATTCCATTATCCAATTCAAAATATTTGCAAGGTTTTAAATGAAGATTAAAATCTGTTGCATCTGCTATTCTTGGAGGTACGCGTCTGTTCAGCATAAATTTTTTTCCGGAGCGCAAATGTAATTCAATGCGGCTTATCATTATTTACTTTGCTTATTAAAAAGAGGCAGCAATAATTTTTTTGCTTTATTTGTTTAATATGGAACCGGGAATTAAAGAATTTTTTAAACGCTTGTCTGCAAGCATTGGCTTATTTATTATATGGATGACTGTGAATATGGTCACCGGCATTAAATACGGGTGTGCTTTTTTTGAAGATAAAATCCGTTGGGGCAATTTTGTATTTTATACCTGGATTCTTGTAAGTTTTACTGCGCTCATTTTTATTAATATAAAGATCTGGAAAAAGCCAATTGAACATTTACATGATTGAGTTTTTGAGGAACGTTTTAAATTAAATCAACAAAATTATAACAGCTAATAACCCCGGAACCGCAAACAACAAACTATTATCTTCGCAACAAATAATTTTTATGAATCTTCATGAATACCAGGCCAAGGAATTAATAAAAAAATATAATGTGCCTGTGCAGGAAGGTTATGCCTGCAGCACCGTGCACGAGGCAGAAGAAGCTTACCGTAACATTAAAAGTCAAACGCAAAATAATTTTGCCGTAGTAAAAGCGCAGATACATGCGGGTGGCCGCGGCAAAGGTGAAATAAAGGGCACAAAACAAAAAGGGGTTGCTGTTGGTAAAAGTCTTGAAGAAGTTGCAGCCATTGCAGGTAATATTTTGGGTGGCATACTGGTAACAAAACAAACAGGCGAGGCAGGTAAAAAAGTAAATAAAGTTTTAATTGCTCAGGATGTTTATTATCCCGGGCCAAACCCAACAAAAGAATTTTATTTATCTGTTTTGCTTGATAGAACAAAAGGGCAAAATGTAATTATGTACAGTACACAGGGTGGAATGGATATTGAAGAAGTTGCACATGATACGCCGGATAAAATTTTTAAAGAATGGGTGCATCCTTCGGGCGGATTACAGCCTTTCCAGGCAAGAAAGATTGCTTTTAATTTTGGATTGAAAGGTGAGGCATTTAAGAATTGTGTAAAGTTTGTGACCAATTTATATAATGCTTATGTTGGATTGGATTGTTCAATGGTTGAGATAAACCCTTTGTTTAAAACAAGCGATGAAAAAATGATTGCAGTAGATTGCAAAATGAATCTTGATGATAATGCTTTGATGCGCCATGCTGACCTGGAAGCGCTGCGTGATTTTGCTGAAGAATATCCTACCGAAGTAGAAGCCGGAAAATACAATTTGAATTTTGTAAAGCTTGATGGTAATGTTGGTTGCATGGTAAATGGTGCCGGGCTTGCTATGGCAACTATGGATATGATAAAACTCAGCGGCGGTAATCCTGCAAACTTTTTAGATGTAGGCGGTACAGCTAATGCACAAACTGTAGAGGCAGGATTTCGCATTATTTTAAAAGATCCGAATGTAAAAGCTATTCTTATAAATATTTTTGGAGGAATTGTGCGTTGCGACCGCGTAGCTGCCGGTGTAATTGAAGCATATAAAAACCTTGGCAATATTAATATTCCTATTATTGTACGCTTACAGGGAACTAATGCAGACGAAGCCAAAAAATTAATTGATGAAAGCGGGCTGCAGGTGCAATCTGCTATTTTATTAAGTGAAGCTGCAGACCTAGTGAAAAGAGCAGTAGCGTAATTTTTTATCAAACTAAAATTGTATAAGCACTTATATAAATTGTATAAGTGCTTATTTATTTATAATATATCCTATGAAAGCGATAACAGAAAAACGCTGCATGACATTACACTCATTTAACATTTTTGTTTGGCATGATATTTTTAAAGTCATTCCCACAAAAATAAATGTTATGAAAAAAGCAATGATTATCGCAGCGATCTTAGGAATTGGGATTATTTCTAAAGCACAAACTGTTTCTTTTGGGCCTACAGGTGGGTTCGGCCATTCATGGATAAGCAATTCAAACGGAGATGGAAAATTTAATCCCGCATGGAATGCAGGCCTTTCCCTTGTTTATAGTACAAAATCAAATTGGGGTATAGGAGCAGATGTAAAATATTCTGCTGAAGGAAATAAAGTTGAGCAGGCAGGTATAACCAATACAATTAATACCAACTATGTACGTGTGCCTGTAAAAGCTATTTATTTCTTTGGCAAGCAAGGCAACGCAGTTCGTCCTAAAATTTCTGCAGGGCCAACATTTGGATTTTTAACTGATGCAAATGAAACTTCATCTGTTTCGGGTGTAAAAGTTAAAACGGATATTAATGATGACATTAAGAATTTTGATTTTGGTGTAACAGCAGCAGCAGGTTTAAACTTCAGGCTGGCACAACGCACATGGTTAAACACTGACTTAGCTTTTTACCAGGGGTTAACAGACATTACTAAAAGCAATAACAGCACACAACATAACGGAAACGTTGGAGTAAATGTTGGCTTGTTAGTTGGGCTTGGTAAATAAATATATACATCATCAAACAAAAAAAGCATCAAATTAATTTGATGCTTTTTTTGCGTTTAATTATCTGCTTTTAAGCTAAGTGATATCAATAATTTTATTTGTGATAACAATCTTTACTGCACAACTAATTTAGTATTTAGCGTTTCATCGTTTGTAATCATTCTTACATAATAAACTCCGGATGCAATGCCTGCGGTATTTACAGTTAAGGAAAATTCACCGCTTTTTACATTAGCATTCATAAGTTGTTTTAACTGCCTGCCGCTTACATCAACTAAGTTTATCGCAACATGGCCTGCTTTTGCAATATTCACATTTAAATTTGTGGACGTTTTTGCCGGATTCGGATAAATATTTAAACGGGTTATTGCACCGCTTCCCGCAGCTCTTGAATCAGATGAATTGTTTTCTGCTATACCATCACTTTGCAATGCAGCATTTACAGGAAACGCATCAGAATTTATGCCATTGGCAATTACGAAAATAGAATAATGGCCTTTAGGTAAGCCGGCGGGCGGTGTTAGATAAACTGTATCTGCTAAACTGTAACCGAAGGTGTATATAACAACTTATTCAAAAATGTTGTTTTGCAAATCCCTTTTATCTGTATGAAAAACTCTATGTTTACTATTGGTTTTTATTAGAAGATTGATGCTTTACTGTATCGGTAAATGCTTTCATCATAGAAGCCCTTGATGGAGTTTTACACAAAGGGCAATAAGGCTTTGTTGGATGACTACTGTTGTTTACGCCGATGGCATTTGAATTAACAGAATTATTATGGCAGCTTAAACAGGCTATTGTAACAAAACAAAAACTTAGCATCTTAAATTTTTGGTACACGTTTTATTATTTTAGAGTTTCAATAGGTGGCAATTTATATTGATTGTTCAACACTGATTCTTGCGGCAAATAAACACGAAATGTAACCGTAGATTCAGTTTTTGTTATGGGTAACCAGTTTGATTCTTTGTCTTTTCCCGGCGAATCTGACTGTATGTAAATATCCAGTGAACCATCTTCATTATATTTTAAATTTTTTGTCCGATCTCTTATCGCAGCACGATGAATAGAATTCGGCAATAAAAAATAGCCGGGAATTTCATACGCAGTTATAGACCAGAAACCTTTTGGCTTTAAGTTCCTTCCAACACCTACTGCTTTCAATTTTGTCAATATAACTTTATCATTATCCGGTGCAGGACTTAAGCGCAAAGCATTATTTAAGTTACTGAAAAAACTGTCTATTGAATTATAGTATAAAGGCAAATCGTTGCGTTCAAGTCCTGCATAATTATGCTCTTGTGCAGGCCACTTACTTAATGGTGTTAATGTTGCCTGGTGTTGCAATGCAAGTACATTTTTTAAATCAATAGAATCATCTTCAACCAATACACGGCCAACTAAATTAAGATGGTCATCTTTAAAATGAATTGGGTTTAAACCTGCAGGGATTTTGCCTTTCCAATTTGGTCCAATCAATACATATTTTGCAGCAACTGTATCGTCAAAACCTGAACCTATATAATGTACATTTTTATTATAAAAATTAATGAACTGAAAACTGAAATAGCGATTGCCAAAATCTGGTATTGATAAAACAACAGGCTCATCACTTAAATCCAATAAACTTCCGAAATAAGGTGTATCATTATTTGGACCGGCACCACCGCGGTTTCTTGTTGCTTTATATGCAGTAATTTTTGCAGTGTTATCAATTGCTGCGGTGGCTAATTTATCAGCATACGAAAAATGATTATACAATCTTTTTGGCTGGCCTGTATTATCAGGCAAGGTTACATACATGCGGTACGATTGTTCAACCGGGTAACCATATATATAAGCTTCTTTAACCAACTGCAAAAGCGAATCTGTGTTTATGCCTGTTTGTGCTTTTACACTTAATTGCATACACGCAAATGCAGCAATACAAAAAATTAATTTCATAATTATACTGCTAACTACTTTTTAAATTATATGAATAAGCATGCTGATTTTTATCTTCGGGCAATTCAATAGCATCGCCTACCATCGGTCCTTGTTTATGTAGCTCACTGCCTTCCTTTTTTGATTTAAAAACGGGCCATAAGAATTGTGCCTGCCATTCTTCCTGTTTATAATGTTTAATGCCGTAACCAGAAGGATATTTTCTGGTGATGATACCTGTATTAAAAATTATATCCCATATAAAAAACATATTGCCAAAGTTGCCTTTGTAATGCCCAATGCCATCGCCATCTGTATCTGCATGGTGCGCATGATGTGTTGCAGGTGTTGATATCAATCTTTCCATAACCCAACCTATTGGCTTCAGCATTGTATAAGTATAAAAAGGTTTATCCCATCTTATACTTGAGTGGGCTGCCGTTACAATTAGCGACTTAATGCCTTTTACAAACAACGCAGGAAAGCCCAGGCCGAGATATACTAATGCTGCGGTAAGATATGTTTGTGAAAAGAACAAGGTATAAAAGAAATTTTGCCTGCTGCTCATAGCCATTCCCATGTAAGGCGCTGAATGATGTGTGCGGTGAAAGCGCCAAAGCCACGGTAATTGATGATGAAAACGATGATACCAGTATTGGGTAAGATCATCGGCAACAGCAATTATTAAAAATCCCCACCAAAACGGAACCCAGCCAAATATATTTTTTCCATCGGGCAAAACTATTGGCAACAGTTTGAGCAACGTGTATGTTATAAAAGGACCAACTACAATCTTAGGTAAAATAAAGCATACAATATCCAGTGTGCGTTCATTTCTGCTCCAGTGATTTTCATACAAACCATAAGCAAATTCAACTATACCGACAATAACCATAATTAATGGTAAGCCCCACGATGCAAGATGATTAAACACCTGGGCAAGAAAATTATTACCATCAATTTTGGCATCTGCCGGCACATAGATTTGCCATGGCTTTACACCTGTTAAATAAAACGAGAACAGCATTAATAACACGGGTAATGCATACAGCAATGCGCTGATGGAAACATCTTTTGCAATTTTATTAGTGATTGCTTTTTCTGCTTTCATATAGTGTATGTTATAGATAAAAAATGATTATTACTTAAGTCCTTTTTGTATAAGCCATAAAATAAGAGCGATGATAAAAAGTGGTAAAACAAAAATGAGAATACCCACCACTATCTTTTTTATCAACAACCAAATGTCTTCGAGTGTCATATAATTAATTATTAGTACTTACATTATTTTATAGGACCTTGTGTATCACTTCCGTTGGGATGATGAATACGCTGGTTATTTACATCATACCAATCAAGTAGAGGATACAAATGATTTGCTGTAGCCTGTTCATCAAACAACTTTTTTAATTCTGCTAATTTTTTCGGATTCTTCTTTGCAAGATCATTTATCTCTGTAGGATCTTCATTCAAATTATATAATGACCATACATCATCGTCGAAACTTTTATCGGAAGGCGGATTGTTACCTATAAAATTAAAGTCAATTGCGTCGGGGCGATGTGCTGCTTCTGCTTTCCATCCATCTGCATAAATAGCACGTGAACCGAAAATATAATAATATTGAACCTTGTGGCGTGAGGCAGTATTGGCATCGTTAATTGAATATGCAAGCGATATGCCTTCAATACTATCTTGTTTTATGCCTTTAATGTATTCAGGTGCTTTAATTCCTGTGAGTTCTAGTGTAGTTGGTAATATATCTATAACATGACCATACTGCGTTCTGATGCTGCCTTCCTTTATTAACTTCGGATAAAAAATAATGAGCGGGTTATGTGTGCCGCCTTCTGCATCAGCATCCTGCTTCCACTCCTTAAACGGTGCATTCACAGCCTGCGCCCAACCTAAGGGATAATTGGTAGTTGCATTTGGTGTGCCGATGGAATCAATATCTGCTAAATTTATCTTTAAATAATCTGCTTGATTTTGTGTTCGTGTAGAATTTGTTCTTGGTTCTATTGTTCCTTCTGTAGTTCCTTCTTTACTTCCACCATTATCACCCTGAATTACATACACCAAAGTATTATCAAGCAAACCATTTTCTTTCAGATAATTAATAACTCTTCCAATTTGATAATCAGTATACGTAAGATAACCCGCATACACTTCCATAAACCTTGCAAACAATTTTTTCTGATCAGCACTTAAAGAATCCCATGCAGTAATGCGTGCATTTCTTGGAGCCAGTTTTGCATTTGCAGGTATATAGCCAAGTTTTTTTTGATTTTCATAAACCTGCTGTCTGTACACATCCCAACCTTTATCAAACTTGCCTTTGTATTGATCGCTCCAGTATTTATCAACCTGGTGTGGTGCATGCACAGCGCCGGGAGCATAATATAAAAAGAATGGCTTGCCGTGTGCAGCTTTTTGTTGACGTGCTATATAATAAATTGCTTTGTCTGTCATCTGCTCATTAAGATGTCTGCCATCTGGTGTTGCATGTGCGTTGTCTTCTATAAGAGATGGTTTATATTGATCAGTTTGTGAACCTAAAAAACCAAAGAAATGTTCAAAGCCTTTGCCTAAAGGCCAACGGTCAAACGGACCCGCATCAGTTGTATCTTCATCAGGAGTAATTCCATACTTACCAACTGCAAATGTGTTATAACCATTATCTTTTAATATCTCAGCAAGTGTTCCTGCAGAAGGAGGAACTCTGCCATCCCAGCCCGGAAAACCTGCAGACATTCTTGTGTGAGAAAAACCAGACTCATGCACAAAAGCACTGTTACGACCTGTTAGTAAAGCAGATCGTGTAGGTGCGCAAATTGCACAGGTATGAAAATTTGTATATCGTAATCCGTTATTCGCAAGACTATCAATAGTGGGTGTGTGTATCAATCCGCCAAAAGATTCTGAAGCGCCGAAACCTTCATCGTCAATAATAATCAAAACTACATTAGGCGCATTGGCAGGTGGCTTTTGAACGGGCGCCCACCATTCTTTTGAATCATTTAATGTTTTACCGACTGTGCCCTGGTAAGGTTGCTGCTGTTGCGCATTTAATTTTTGTTGTGCCAAAAAAATGAGCGCAGTAATTACAAAAATTTTAAAGGATTTTATTCTCATTTTAATTTATTTTATTTTGATGCAGGTGTAGCATGTGGTACTGTTACACCTTTTTTAATTTTTTCATTTACATCGTCCCAGGTAATTAATGGATAGAGTTTATTCTGTGTAGCCAGTTGATCAAACAATGCTTTTAATTCTTTTAATTTTTCAGGATACTTTTTTGCAAGATCAATACGCTCATTAAAATCTTCGTTCATGTTATACAACTGCCATTCATTATTAGTTGTATCAGTAACACTATAGCTGCTCGTAAGCATGTTATGTACCGATGGCTGAAAAGCATAAGCCGCTTTCCATCCATCTTTATAAACAGAACGCGAACCGAAAATGTAGTAATACTGAACGTTATGCTTTGAAGGCCCTGAAGCATTGTTTAATGAGAATGCAAGTGATGTTCCCCAGATCGGATCCTGTTTTATTCCTTTAATTGAATCTGGCGCTTTAATACCAAGCAGTTCTAATGTTGTTGGAAGAATATCCGTTACATGAGAATATTGATTACGCAAACCACCTTTACCAGTAATACCTTTCGGATAAAATATGATAAGCGGGTTGTGTGTACCACCTTCGCTGTTTGCATCCTGCTTCCAGTATTTAAAAGGTGTATTGCATGCCTGTGCCCAACCCAATGGATAATTTACTTCAACACCTGCGGGTGTTCCAATCTTATCAATGTTTGATAGGTTATATTTTATATTATCATCTTCTGAAAGCGGCTTGCTGAATAATGAACGGTCAACATCGCCATATAAAGTTCCTTCTTTGCTGGCGCCATTATCGCCCAGCATTACAAAGATTATTGTGTTATCTAACTGGTTTGTTTTTTTCAGTTCATCAATCAATCTTTTTATTTCATAATCGGTATAAGATAAATAGGCAGCATACACTTCCATAAAACGTGCATACAATTTTTTCTCATCAGCAGAAAGTGTATTCCATGCTTTTATGTTTGAATTACGGTCGGGCAACTGTGCATAAGCAGGTAACAAGTCTATCTTTTTCTGATTAGCAAATACTTTTTCCCTGTACGCATCCCAGCCTTCATCAAATTTTCCTTTATACATATCCCGCCAGGCATCAGGTACCTGGTGTGGTGCATGTGTAGCGCCAGGCGCATAATATAAAAAGAATGGTTTATCAGGCGCCGCTTTCTTCTGCCTGTCAATATAAAATATTGCTTTATCTGTTATCTGTTCACTTAGATGCCTTCCATCAGGTGTTACTTTAGATTCATCTTCGGCAAGATCTGGCTTGTATTGATCGGTTTGTGAACCAAGAAAGCCAAAGAAATGTTCAAAGCCTTTTTCATTTGGCCAATGATCGAACGGACCGGCATCGTTATCTTCTTCATCAGGTGTTACACCATATTTGCCCACAGCAAAAGTGTTGTATCCATTTGCTTTTAATATCTCAGCAATCGTTCCGTCGCTTGAAGGAATTTTACCATCCCAACCCGGAAATCCAGCCGCTAATAATTTATGCGCAAAACCTGCCATGTGTACATAAGAACTGTTTCTGCCGGTTAGCAGAGCTGAACGTGTAGGTGCACATATTGCTGTTGTATGAAAGTTTGTATAACGCAACCCGTTGTTAGCAAGGCTATCAATAGTTGGTGTGTTGATTAAACCACCAAAAGAACTGCTGGCGCCAAAGCCAACATCGTCTAATAAAATCCATATAACATTCGGCGCACCTTTAGGCGCAGTTACAGGCGGAATCCAATATTCTTTTGAATCAGCCAGTGTTTTACCAACAAAGCCTTTATAAGATTGATCTTGTTGAGCATTTGTTTTCAGGAATAAAAAAACAAATGCAGGCATCATAATATACAGGTAATTTCTGCTTTGATTTTTAATTGACATTTTTGTTTTTGATTTAAACAAGTGATTAATTTTTTATCGTGAGTTCGTTTATGTGTTTTAAGAGAACAATTAATTGCTGCTGTTCTTGCTGAATTATGGTTTCATCAAGATTTAAAAAACCATAACTGCGGTTGTATTGCTGGCCTTGTGTAATGATCCAGCTAAGAAAGTTCAATGCATTTTTGCTTATTGTGTTTTTGTTAAACACGATGTTTACATTGTCTTGAGGAATATTGTTGTTGGTTGATGTACTTAAAAAGTCGAGTACATTATCAAGCGTTGCATAAATATTTTCATCAGTATCTATCTTTCCGTTTTCATTCAGATCAATTGGAATAACCGCGATGCTGTCTGCAACTTTTCTTGTTTTAATATTATAGATAAGCCCAAGGTTATTGTATGAAATTCCGTTTACATCATTCTTCACAGCATTTGATAAAGCCCTGTCATCACCATTCACCAATTCACCTGCAACATCTAATTGCTTGCCTGTTACATTTTCTGAGAATGAACGCGAAGCGCATACATTTTTATCGCGCCTGTAAATAGTTACAGGTTCATTTAAGCCATCGGTTTTATTTTGTTGTGCATTGAAATAAATGTTCTTTAAATCCTGCTGTGTAAAACCTTTTTGTTGTAAAGTTTTCAGATCGCTTCTGTTGCTGTTGGCAATAGGCAATTGAGCATAACGGTTTATTGCAATTGCTACTTCATTATCTTTTAATTCGCCTTGCCTGAAACCATGTGCGGCAATCATTAAATCTGCGCTATCTGATGGAATCGCTTTACTCAGTTCAAAATGTATTGCAGGATATGTTTTTGAATAAACATCAATCCATTGCTGCATAATTTCAAAAGGAAATTTTGTGCCTGTAATTTTTATAACATCAGTTGTTTGTGCATGTGAGTTAATCAGAATTATACCTGATACAAATAAGAAGAATATTTTTTTCATGTGAATGGTATTAAGATGATAGCCTCCTGCCTTCATTACATCACAATCAACCGCATGAATAAAGTTTGTACTGTTTATGAAAAAATCCACTTTACTCATTTAGAAAATTTGCTTTGAAAGGCAGAAGGGTATCATCCGTGATTATTTATTTACCAACCGGGATTTTGATAAAAATTTGGATTCGCTCCTCCATACAAATCCATCTCTGTTTGTGGTATCGGGAACAATGTGTCTTTTAATGATGCTGCTGCTTTTGGATTGCCGAGCATGCTGTGAACGTTGTTTAAATAATATACACCCGGACCGAGGTCTGTTCTGCGAACAAGGTCGAACCAACGTTGACACTCCTGGATAAACTCCTTTCTTCTTTCAAGAAAAACTGCATCACGAAAAGATTGCTGATTTAATCCGGACAGATCGTATGAATGATCAGTATAAATGCCGTTGGCTATATATGAATTGTATGCTCTTCCGCGTACAATGTTGATTGCATTGTATGCATCGGGCGTAGGACCATAGAGTTCATTCAATGCTTCAGCATACAAAAGCAAAACTTCAGCATAACGTATAACAGGAAAATTCATCTTGCTGTTCGCTCCCTGGTTTCCCTGCAGCGCTTGTGTAAATCCTGTGCTTTGATCAACGAACTTTAAGAAATTAAAGAAGGGCCACTTTACCCACGCACCTGTTGTTTGATTGAAAAGCGAATCGTAAAAGGTTGCACTTCTTCTTTGATCTATAATGTCAAAAATGTGAACCACGGTGCTGTCGGCAGGGATATCGGCAGTATAAGCAGAGTTGCTCCATGTAAATGAACTCAATGTATTTGTACTTGTAAATCCACCGGCAGTTCCATTAAACTGTGCAGAGAAAACATGCTCCTTGCCATTTTTTGTTGCAGCCTGAAATGCATCAGAAAATTTTGGAAAGAGATCATATCCGTAATTACCTGTAGTGGCATCTGTAAAACCTGCTGTGCCTGTTGTAATAACTTTTTTAAGTTCAGTAATTGCATTTCCCCATTGTTGACGTGTTACATAAACTTTTGCCAATAAAGCATGCGCTCCACCGCTTGTTACTCTTCCAATATTTGCACCTGTATACGATGAAGGAAGCGCAGTTGCAGAATCCAGATCAGCAATGATCTGCGCATACACAGAATCTTTTGAAGTGCGGCCTACCAAAGTACCTGCGTTTGCAACAGTTTGCTGATCGTGCAACACAAGAGGAACATCACCAAACATGCGGACAAGATCAAAATATAATAATGCTCTTATAAATCTTGATTCTCTTACAAGGTTTGCTGCAGAGTGTGTTGGATCAACAAATTTTTCAGCAGGTATTGTTGGAATGTTATCTATTGCAACGTTGGCTTTGTTAATACCCCAATACAATTGCGCATAAATTTTATGCACACGATCGTTGGTACTTACGTATGTTGCGGTGCCCAATGCTCTCACATCAGGATTTGTATTGGAAGGGCTGTAAACCTGGTTATCGCTTGGATTATCAACAAGCAAATTCAGGTTGCGGCCATAAATAGGAAAATCGTTATTAATGTCTGTAGTTAAAGTACTATAAACAGCAGTAACAGCAGCCAATGCATCGCTTTGTGTTTGATAAAAATCTGCAGGAGTAATACTTCCCTGGGGATGCTCTGTTAATTTATTACAAGAAATTAATGCAGCTACTGATGTTATTATTATTGAAGCTATTATTAATGTCTTTTTCATGCGTAAAATTTTGTTTGAATTAGAAAGTAATATTCAAGCCTATTGTGTATGTTTTGGAGTTTGGATATACTCCATAATCAATTCCAGGCTGAAGATTATTTTGATCGTAAAAATTTGTTTCCGGATCCAGGCCACTGTAATGTGTAATGGTGATAAGGTTTTGCGCCATTACATATAATCTTATTTGTTTCGCAAGAATTTTTGAAGCAACATTTGGTGAAAAGTTGTAACCAAGTGTCAGGCTCTTTAGGCGTATATAAGAACCATCTTCAATATAGTTATCAGAGACCTGCACAACAGGTGCGTTTACAACTTTTGGAGTTTTCCCGTTCGGATTTGAAACCGAATCCCACCTGTCTAATAAACTTGTTGAAACATTTGATGTTGTAGTTGTTTTCTCCAATTGTTGCTGCAACAGGTTAAATATTTTGTTGCCATAGGATGCAGTAAACAAAAAATTAAGATCAAAATTTTTGTATATAAGTGTGTTGCTAAAACTTGCTGTAAACTTAGGCTGAGCATTGCCGAGCGGATGTTTATCCGCAGTTGTTACTACACCATCTCCATTTATATCAACATATTTTCTATCGCCTGTTTGTTGTGATACACCTGCAAGTTTCGGAGCTGATTTTGATCCATACACCTCGTCGGTAGTTAAGAGACCGTCGGTACTGTATCCCCAGAATGTGCCCACCGGCAATCCAACTTTAACAATCACAGGAGAAACCTGTCCTGTTGGTGCAATGGGGAAGAACGAATTGCTTGGCCCTAAGCTTAAGATTTTATTTTTATTCGCTGAATAAATCAATGTTGATTTCCATGAGAACTCTTTCGTTCTTATATTGAAGGTGTTCAGTGTAAGTTCCAGTCCTTTATTCTCCAGGCTTCCGATATTTTCAGATGCGGAAGCATAACCTGTTGACAGAGGAACTAAACCAGCACCTGATATAAACAGGTTGGTTGTTTTCTTATAATAAACATCTGCTGTTAAACTGATGCGATTTTTAAAGAATCCGGCATCAATACCTCCATTGTATTGTGTTGTTGTTTCCCATGTAAGATTAGGATTGGCCAATTGTGAGGGTGCCAAACCGGTTGCAGCCGTTAACGGATTTCCGAAATAATAACCATAAGATGTAATGGTTGCAAGAGAGCTGTATGCAGGGAAATTTGCATTACCCACACTGCCTGCTGTTAATCTTACCTTTAAACTGTTGATTGTATTTGTAAGTCCTTTAAAGAAATTTTCGTCTGATGCATTCCATGAAAAACCAACTGCAGGAAAGAATCCCCATTTTTTATTTGCGCCTGCTGGTGAAGCACCATCTCCTCTTCCGGTTACTACAAGGCTGTATTTATGTTCGAAAGAATAGGTTACCCTGCCAAGCCATGAATTTCTTACCTGCTTTGCTTCAGAAGAGCCAACTACTTTATTGATTGAAGCAGCATATAGATTGTGATAGGTTGTAAGATCTGAAGGAAAAGATTGGCCTGCTGTAAATGTGACGTCTGCTGTTTGATATTGTGTTGTAAATCCTCCAACAGCATTTATATAGTGCTTGCTGTTGAATGTATGGCTATAAGTAATTGTATTTTCATTTAACCAGCTTAAAGAATTAATATTACCTACAGAAGCAGAGCCTGTTATAGTTCCGCCATTATTTCCCAGGGTTGTATAAGAAGGAGCATAATAGTTCAATTTGGTGTTAAGCATATCCGCACCAAAAGTTGCTTTCAAAACCAGGTCATCATTTACACTGTATTCGGCAGAAAAATTGCCCAATACACGGGAGATTTTCGTTTCATTAGTAATGCTTGTAATATCCAGTATTGAATTAGAAGAAAATTGTTGTCCGCTTATAGTAATAAGTGTTGGATTGATTGCCGGCATTGGCGTTGTGTTGTATGTTCCATCTTCATTGTAAACAGTCTGCAATGGGTTATTGATGTTTAAAGAAGAGAAAGCATTACCGAAACCAATTCCATTATATGCAGTGCCTGTAAGTTTATTTTCTTCAGAATTACTGCCGAAGATGCTTGTTGCAAGTTTTAGACCTTTAAAAACATTTTTCTCATAATTAAGCCTTGCAGAATATCTTTTAAAATCAGTTCCTAATATTATTCCTTTATTGTCGAAATAATTTCCGGATAAGGAATATCGTGAATTTTCATCTCCGCCGTAAATACTAAGCTGATGGTTTTGTATAGTGCCGGTTCTCAATGCTGCACCAACCCAATCTCCGCTAATGCCTGTTGCACCTAAAGAATCAATGAATTTTTTATTCGCTGCTAATCCTGCCTGGATAGTTGGTGTCGCATTATACAGATCATCAAACAAGTCTGCCCATTGCGGCCCGTTAAGAACAGATAATGTTTTGCCTGCTTTCTGGGTGCCATATGATGTACTATAAGATATGTTGTTGCTGTTTTTTGTACCGCGCTTTGTTGTAATAATAACAACTCCGTTTGCACCACGTGATCCATAAATAGCAGTAGCAGCAGCGTCTTTTAAAATGTCAATTGATTCTATATCGGAAGGATTGATAGTTGACAAACCGTTTGATGATACACCCGTTACAGATGGAACAACACCTGATACAGGAGCTAAATTAATAAGGCTGTTATCATTGTAGTAAATGAATCCGTCAATCACATATAATGGATCATTACCAAAACTGAGTGAGTTGCCACCACGAATTCGTATAGTTGAAGTAGCACCCGGCTGACCTGAACTTTGATTTACCACAACACCTGCAACAGAGCCCTGTAAAAGATTATCAAAAGATGCAGAAGGCTTCGCGAGCATCTCTTTCGGAACGGTGGCAACAGAGCCTGTAAGATCACTTCTTTTTTGCGTGCCATAGCCCACCACAACTACTTCATTAAGATTGCTTTTATTTTCGGGCAGAGAAATAATAACCTTTTGTGCATTGGTTATAACTACTTCTTTGGTTTCATATCCAACATAACTTACTACTAATGTAAAAGGGAACTGTTGTTTTGTTTTAATAATAAACTCGCCATCATTGTCGGCAAGAGTTTCATGGTAAGCTCCTTTTATTTGAACAGTTGCCGAGCCTAAAGGAAACTGTGTTTTTTCATCAATGACTTTACCCAACAAATTAAATTCAGGTTGCTTATCATTGGCTGTTTGGGCAACAATGACAGAAGCATTGATAAACAGTAAAAACGAAAAGAAAATTTTCATTAGTTTTGTTTTGAATTAATAATAATGCCGGTGCCAGCAGTTTTCTGCTGATACATTTCCACGGCTGTTGTTTTTTCAAAGGCCGGGGCTGCTGTAACAGTTTCCGGCCAGTTTTTTTAAATCGTTTATGGTTCTTTCATGTTAAAGAAATTTAATAATTAAATAATTTGTTCACTTAATTCAAACAGAAGAAATCGTTATAAATGCAGGAATGATCTGGTATCAACAACAACACATTCGATTACGTGAAAATATGACCAGGTAATAATTATCCTGCTTGTAAAATTTGGGGGTGTGATGATTGTTAAGCATCTTTTTTGTTTGTAATGCAGAGCAAAATAATAGATTATTTTAATTCCTACCAAATTAGTAGGAATTAATTTTATTCACACACTAAAAAAATTTTACAATATTGCTTTTACTTCATAAACAGGGCTTATCAAATAAACCAAACCGGTATTTTTCTCTGTACAGCGAAAACGTTTACGCAACTTTTTTCCTTTTTGAAAAACACGGCCATCTTTTGTTTTAAAAAATGTACCACGCGCAATTTCTTCAAGCAGTACAGTATCTTTTTTCTTTTCGTCATATTTGCGCAACACACGCATTAGGCCTTCTTCTGCACAACTGCTTGCTGCAGGATTTTGTACAGAGTCTTGTAAGGCATGCTCAATATCCGGCGGAAATATTTTTTTGCTGATGAAATCTTTGAGCAATTCACTATAAATAAATTTCCACTCTTTACCATGCGCCTGTATATGGTTACCGCATTTTTCAAATGCAAGTAAATGTGCAAGCTCATGCAACAGTGTAATTAAGAATGAGAATTTATTAAGATTGCCATTTACACTTATGCGGTGATTTTTTCCATGCATTGCATTCCTGTAATCACCCAACACAGACTGGCGTTGTGTTGTTATAGTTAAGTGCACTTTATAATGCTGCAAAAAAAATGCAACCTGATCAAAACTATTTTCAGGCAAATAAGATTTTAATGCATGTAAAGGATGTTCAGTTTTTGGCATTTTTATCCCTGTTAAGTTTCATTGCTCCCTTTACTTCAAATATTGTATACACAATATAAAATGCCATAGCAATAGCAACTGCATAAATACTTTTTGTTTCAGCCACAACAAAATAAATAACTATACTTATTGCAATTACAATAAGTTTTAAAAAAGAAGCCAGCGTTACGGCTCTTACAAAAGCATACGGGTTATTATTTTTAAGCGCTTTAATATGAATAAAGCATGTGATGAACGTAAGGAAAAACAAAATAAGATTGCCAAGCATTAATATCGTATGATCAATTCCTTTTGCATCAAGCCATTTGCCGCAGCTAAAACAAACTGCATTAATTAAAATAAAAAATATAATTATTGGCCTGAAGAAATCCCTGAAGCTGGCTTTATCCATTTTTCTTTTTTGATGTATCTCTTATAACTTTTAATATCATGCTTACAATAAAAATAACCGGCAGCAGCCAAATTAAAACAGGAAATGAAAAATGCAGTTTTTCATCAATCCATTTGCCTGTAAAAACGGTAAGTAAAAGCCCTGCCAATAGCTGGCTGCCAACAGCCGCGTATTGTAATAATAAGTTTTTGTTTGAAATATTTTTATTGCCGCGTTCTTCAGTCATTAGAGATATCTGTGCCTGGAATTTTAAGTGTTGCAGTATCAATTGTTACAGCACCTTCGCCTAAGGCTTTTTTTAAACCGTCAAGATAAGCGTCTTTATATTTCAGTGCCTGTTCCATAGAATCAGTGCGTATTTTTAATGTTTGCAATTCGCGGCGGGAATCACTGTTTGCTGATGAACCCGGAATATAATATTTGAGCGGAGTTAACACCAGCAGCGCCACAGTTAATCCAACCATCAGCACAAAAATCGTACTCAGCGCTACATAAACGCTTAAACGCGAAAGGCGAAATTTAATCACTTCTTCAAATGTGTCATCATTCACTATTACCAGCCTGTACCGGTTGCGCAACCGTTTTAATGTGGTATTTGCATTTGTTTCCGCCATATCTCTTATAAAAAATAATTCACGCAAAGGTTATTTATCTAACGGAAAAATAACTGTAATTTTTAAAATAAAACAGCCTTAATTCAGTTAATAATTAGAATATTTGCTTCATGCGGATTGCCGGGAATCTTTTATTTTTTTTTGTCAGCCTTCATTTGTGTTTTATTTCAAATGCACAGCCGGGTACTACTATTGATCTGAAAAAACCCGATAAATATGAAAGCCGCACATTAGCTTCAGAAAAAACAACAGAAGGAAAAATATCAAAGGGAAAAAAATTTTACCAGAATACTATTACGCATTACAATTATTATTTCAATGCTAATTTAAGGCTTCAGCAAATTATTAACAGGGCAAAACAAGGTTTTAAAGATGATTATACACAGTTGCTTCCTTATTACAATTTCGCGCTTGATGTTACCGCAACCGATCCCGATATTGATAGTATAATTTATAAATGCAATGCAGGAATTTTATTGCATGATTTAAGAAACGACTGGGTAGATGATTTATATTTTTTGATGGGAAAAGCTTATTACCTGCGCAAAAATTTCGATTCTGCCGAACATGTTTTTTTATATGTGAATTATGCTTTTGCGCCAAAGGATGATGGTTATGATCTGCCGATTGGAAGCAATGCAAACAGTACCCAGTTTTCTATTGCAACAAAAGAGAAAAAAAGTCTATTATCTATGCCGCCAAAAAGAAATGAAGACCTGATATGGGTGGCAAAAAATTATATTGATGCAGGGAAACGTTATGAAGCTTCCGCTATCCTGGAAATGCTGCGGTATGATCCGAATTTTCCTGCACGCCTGCAGCCGGAATTGCATGAAACAATAGGTTATTTATTTTATAAGTCAGGATTCTATGACAGTGCTGCCTTGCATTTAAGCAAAGCAACTGATATGGATGATGATAAGCAGGATAAAGCAAGACGTGAATATTTAACCGCACAGTTGTATATGCTTGGCGGTTCAAGAGAAGATGCGGAAAAATACTTTACAAAAAGTGCAGAACATACAGTTGATCCGTTCATGGCGGTGTATGCAAGTCTTAATGCAATAAGTGCTTCGCCTGATTCTGCTGATATTGTGCAGAAAAAAATTGCAGGCTTAATGCAGTTGGCAAAAAAAGACAGGTATAGTGCTTACCGCGACTTAATTTACTTTACCGCTGCGGAAATTGAAATGCAGGATAAAAATTATCCGCAGGCACATGTATATGCACAAAAAAGCATTAAGTATAATACAAATAACCCTGTACAAAGAAGCAGAAGTTTTATGCTATTGGGCGATCTTGATTACCTGCGACCAGATTATGAAGCAGCCAAACATGATTATGACAGCGTAGATATGAGCAGCCTCGCATCCGCTGATGAACAGCAACTTTTAACGGAGAGATTAACTGCATTACAGCTTATCTCAGCCAATATTCATACAATTAAAATTGAGGATAGTTTACAGGCAGTGGCCCGCATGCCTGAAGCACAGCGTGTAGCATATATAAAGAAAACGGTAAGACTGTTAAGAAAAGAGCAGGGCTTAAAAGAAAATGATACTTCAACATTTGTTAATCCTGCTGTGCAGCTTAGCGGCGGCGATAATTCTTCATCAGGCGGCGACCTTTTTGCGGCGCAGCAAGCCGCTGCAAAAGGCGATTGGTATTTTAATAACAATACATTAAAATCAACAGGTTTCACCACTTTCAGATCAAGCTGGGGAAACAGGCCGGATGTTGACAACTGGAGAAGAATGGACGCAGTAAGCAAGCAAATTGTTGCTGCCAATCAGGCTAATCCGGATGCTACCGGTGATTCAGATCAAACTAACATGTCGCCAAATGCAAATCCTGGTGATTTATCTCCAGGTTCACCTCAGGATGATGTAATGAATGGTGAAATTTCTTATGATGCGTTGCTTGCTTATCTGCCGCTAACTGAAGACAAACTAAATGAATCAAATCATAAAATTGCAGAAGCTTTATTTAATAATGGCCAGGACTTTCAAAACGAACTTGAAGATTATAATGCGGCCATTAATTCTTACGATACATTAATAACCCGCTTTCCAGGTAATGAGCATTTGGAAGAAGTTTTATTTGATTTATATTACTGTTATAATAAACTTGGTAAAAAGTTTTCAGCAGATTCTGCACTTACAGTTTTAAATACAAAATATAAAGACGGAAAGTTTTCAAAAATGCTTTCCAATGCGCCGGCTATAAAAGAAGAAGATGCAGCAACAAAAGCTTATGAAAAAATTTACGATTTATTTATTGAAGGAAAATTTGATGAAGCGAAAGCTGCTAAAGCTGCTGCAGATAGTGTGTATGGAAATTCTTACTGGACGCCGCAGTTACTGTATATTGAATCAATTTATTTTGTGTCGAAACATGAAGACAGCAATGCAATCCAAACGTTAACACAGTTAACCAACCAGTTTGCAAGCTCACCATTATCACAAAAAGCACAAACAATGATTGATGTGCTGAGCCGCCGTTCTGAGATTGAAGCCTACCTCACCAATTTGCAAATAACACGCTTGTCTGAAGATGAGCCTTCGCCAGTTGTTAATTTAAATCCTGTAGAAAATATCATTGATAAAAAAGAAATAAAAAAAGATTCTGTTATAAACAACCCTGCGGATAAAGTTGTAAAAGCAAGTACAGATACAGTTAAAACAGTTGGAGGCACAGTGCGTACTTATGTTTTCAATTCATCAGATCAGCAATTTGTTGGCATAATTTTAAACAAAGTTGATCCGGTGTATGCTACTGAAACAAAGAATGCATTTAACCGATACAACCAGATCAATTTTTATAGCCAGAAAATAAATATTATTAATTCAAAAGTGAATGATTCTTTGAATATAGTTTTGTTAGGGCCTTTTACAGATGCGGCTTCAGCAATGATCTATGTAGATAAAGTAAAGCCAAAAGCTGCCGCCGTAATCATTCCATGGTTAAAGCCGGAGAAATACAGCTTCACAATTATCAGCCAGCCAAATCTTGATATTTTAAATGATACGAAAGATATAAATAGTTATAAATCTTTAATAGATAAAGTGCTTCCCGGGAAATTTTAATTATTAAAAAGTTCTTTTAAATCTTATTGAATAAGTATAAATAGTTTGGATAAATAATGAGATGCCCAATCAAGTTGGACATAACGTTTAAGTTGTTGTTAATTATACGTATCATTTATACGTTTAAGATTCTAAAACTTGTTACACGTCATTCCCGTGAAGACGGGAATCTCATTCTTAACTATATAATGAATAATAATTTGTAATACATGGCAAAAAAAATTGCTAAAAAGAAAATTAATAAATCAGGAATAAAAAGATCTGTAAAAATTTTATGGAGTACTTTTTTTATTGGCCTTGCCTTAGCAATATTATTAATTGTTGCTGCAGATTTTGGTTTGCTGGGAAAAATGCCTTCCATTGAAGAGTTACAAAACCCTTCTGCTTCACTGGCAAGCCAGGTATATGCAGATGACGGAACATTAATGGGGAAATATTATTTACAGGATAGAGTGAATGTAAAATATGCTGACATCAGCAAATACGCAATAGAGGCTTTGGTAGCAACAGAAGACGAACGTTTTTATGATCATAGCGGCATTGATCCGCGCTCAGTTGCCAGGGCTGTTTTTCTGCTGGGCAGCCAGGGCGGCGGAAGTACCATCACCATGCAAACTGCAAAAAATCTTTTTACAGAATACAGTGCTAATATTTTGGTGCGCATCCCCCAAAAAATTAAAGAAGGTATTATCGCCATCAAGCTTGAGCGCAATTTTACCAAAGAAGAAATTATTACGCTGTATTTAAATACTGTTCCTTTCAGTGATAATGTTTATGGCATCCGCAATGCGGCAAAAACATTTTTTCAAAAGGAGCCGGACAGGTTAACTGTTTCGGAAGCTGCTACATTAATTGGTATGGTGAATGCGCCAACTGCATACAACCCGCGGCTTTATCCTGCAAGAGCAAAAGACAGAAGAGATTTTATTCTGAATAAAATGGTGAACAGCGGTTACCTGAAACCAGATTCTGCTGATGTACTTATTGCAAAACCAATTGTACTGGATTATAAAAAGCTTAATGAAAATGCGGGGCTTGCGCCTTACTTCAGAATGGTATTGGGTGAAGAAATGAAGAAGTGGTGTAAAACACATACAAAAGCAAATGGCGACCATTATAATTTGTATATGGATGGTTTAAAAATTTATACAACCGTCAACCCTAAAATGCAATTGGATGCTGAAGAAGCTGTGGCAAAGCACATGGCGTACATGCAAAAAATTTTAAACTCACAACATGATATAAAATCGGGTTCTGTTTGGAAAGATCATCAAAATGTTTTGGACGCTGCCATGCAGGCAAGCGACCGCTGGAAAAATTTAAAAGAGCAGGGTTTAAATGATGATGATATAAAGAAAACTTTTTACGTCAAAACGCCCATGAAGGTTTTTGCATGGAATAATAACCGGGAAATTGATACTTTGATGACGCCGTATGATTCTGTAAAATATTGCAGGCAAATGTTGCAATGCGGTTTTATGGCGATGGATCCTCTGAGCGGTTATGTAAAGGCATGGGTTGGCGGAATTGATTTTAAGAATTTTAAGTATGATCATGTAAACATAAATACACGCAGGCAGGTTGGTTCAACTATAAAACCTTTGCTATATAGTTTGGCTATTGAAGATGCAGGCTTTACGCCAAACACGATGGTGGAAGATGTGCAGCAACGGTTTGGTGAATATGGAACAGTGCCTGCAACAGGTGCATCATGCACAGGCCGCACGATGCCAATGAGTGCAGCATTAATGTGGAGCCGTAACTGTGCCACTGCATACATTATGAAACAACTCAGCGGCTCTGACGATGGGCAAGGTGCAAAACGCTTTATTGATTTTCTAAAGAACTGTAATGTGCAAACGTCCGCTATACAACCATATCCATCAATTGCATTAGGCGCCTGCGAAATTTCTTTATATGAAATGCTGCAGGCTTACAGCATGTTTCCCGGCAGAGGCTTTAATGTAAAACCAATGTATATAACACGCATTGAAGACAAAAATGGCAATGTATTGGAAACGCGTACCTCGCAACGCAAAGAAGTCATCAGTGATGTAACTGCATATTTTGTTATCAGCATGATGGAAGGCGTTGTGAAATTTGGTACAGGAAGAAGAATGTGGAGCTATGGTGTTAAAGGAACTGTTGCGGGCAAAACCGGTACAACCAATGATAACAGTGATGCATGGTTTATTGGGTACACGCCGCAGTTATTATGTGGTGTGTGGTCTGGCTGTGATGACAGGTTTATCCGCTTCAGCAGTACAACAAACGGGCAAGGTGCATCTGCAGCATTACCAGTATGGGGATATTTTTATAACAAAGTTGAAAATGATAAAACGTTACCCTATTCTGATACAGCAGATTTTGCAAAACCCGATGTTGGAATTAATGAACCGAATTATGATTACATCAACAATACACAAATAGATTTAGGTGCGCAGGGCGATGATATGGGCAATGGCCAATCTTCAGATTATGAGCAGGGATATGATAATACCAATCCTCAAAATATTGCACCGGAAAGCAATACGCCGGAAAATCAATACGACGACAATACTTCGCCAAGTGGTGAAAGCGGAAACCAGCCCGGCAATAAAACAAAAAACCCTCCTGGTAAAAACAATAAACCACCTGCAGATACGCCGCAAAAACCAAAAGCATTAATGCCGAAGAAAGATAGTGGAAAATGATAACCTTAAATAGGAACCGGTTGAGATGAAATTTACAGGCAACCCGTGAATATTATCAGCCCGTTTAATGCCCTGTTAAATAAAGGAAACGCAGAATGGTGAAAATCGGATTGTTCTAACGACAATACAAAATGTATAACATAAAACAATTGATTTTCAATATTGATATTTTTTGAAAGATAGTATCTTATATCATAAATTTATGTGTTGGCAACAATTTTCGGCCTTAATGCACAAAGTCACTATCATACTTTTTTCAACATTAATTTCTTTAGCCTCTAAAAGTCAAACCAGTCTTAATAAAGATGTTATTGACACCATCAACTTAAAAAACTTTCATTCCGACAAGGTTGTTTCTTATAAATATAATACAGTAACATTCTTTTTAAACTATGATGATTTTAATAGAGATATTATCAAGTTTGCGACAGACTATAAAAATGACCAACCAATTAAATATCCAAGGTCATCGTATAGAATTTATAAAGACTCTAAAAAAGGTCACTAAAAGTTTTGGATAATATTATTGACGAATTAAATAAGCAAATAAAAAATTCTGATACTGTATTTTTAATTCATCAGCCTCTGGACGAAAAAACACTTTGGCGTTGGCAATTAAACGACATAATTATCTCGCAAATAGAAAAAGATAATTGTGCAATTATCGACGCAAATGGTAATAAACAATTTACTGTTATTAAAGTTGACGGGGCTTGGAGTTCAATGCCAATGACAAGAAGAGGCGGAAGAAGATATTACTTTTCTGGAAACAACGATTACTTTATTGACATAATGGATTGGATACAATAAAACTGCTACCAACAGTAGCATTTGTAAAAGCATGGCTTGACCCGCCACACTTGAGCAGCATGGTTTAGTCGTCGATAGGTAACTTAGATCATTCCTTTTATCTTACTCAGCGAAATTTGCAACTTCGCCACATCGATATTTAAGTTTTCAATTTATTGCTTAACCTCAATCCGGCGTGTATTACATGAAATGATATAGAAATAAAACATTGGCAGTAAAGGCATGTTTCGGCTGGCCCTTAATTTCTAACTGAATATATTTTGTGGCTTTGGAAACGCCTCTCAAGTTAACGATGGATGTTAGAAATACCCTGCACCTTACTTCGCTTCCAACAACAACCGCCTGTCCGAATTTTAGTTGTTCAATTCCATAGTTAACCTCCATCTTAATATTTTGCACATCCACGATTTGCTTCCAAAAAAAAGGAATGAGAGAAAGAATAAGATACCCATGTGCAATTGTTGCTTTAAAAGGGCTATCTATTTTCGCTCTTTCAGGATCGGTATGGATCCATTGCTTATCTAAAGTTGCATCCGCAAATTTATCGATCTGTTCCTGTGTAATCAGGTGCCAGTTGGAAACACCTAATTCCTTACCTGTATACGATTCAAATTCTTTATGACTTTTTATAATAATCATGTTACTAAGATATAGTATTATAAAAATCCATACCCGGTGAAGTGTATAAGTTCTCCGCACGTGTATTTAATCAGATAACCGAACGTTTAGTGTTTAACGTCAGCAATGTTGCTTCCGTAAAAATAATCTTTATCTTCAATCACATTTATAAAACCCATTATGACATTTGAAGAATTAATAAAAAATCATTCGGCTGATGTAATTGAAAAATTAATAACCGAAGTATTGACTAAAGATTTTATTGAAATACATTTTGATTTTTTAGAAGCAGACCAATGGTCAATCATTACAACCCATCAATATGAGGAAGATAAAGAAATATCATTGCGCCTGCACCTGAATGACTATTACGATTTGTATTTTGGTTATTACGATGACGAAGATGAGTTCATTGAAATTGTACATCCGCTAACAGAAGAAGAAAAAAAGATACTTCCTGTAAGATTGAAAAAAATTATGAAAAAAGTATTGGATGACGAACAAGGCATGCGCATTCCAAATAATTTTCTTTCCAGGTAAATTTGATTTTTCCATACATACAGGTTCGCAGTTAAATGGATTGTAAAACCAAACTGGCAACTGGTGATATTTATCCAAATAAAAAAGACTGTCTCACTTTTTTGAGACAGCCTTTTTTTTTAAATACCTAATCTATTGTTTCACCAATTTCAATTTCCCTGTATGCGTCTGATCGCTTACAAGTACCATGTAAACACCTTGGGCAAAACTATTCAAAGGTATTTTTACAGAGCTGCCTGTAAGTCCTTCAGCCTTCCATAAAACTATGCCTTGCATGTTCGTCAGCATTACATTGTAAGCGCCTTTCGTTCCCTTCACTTCCAGGTTTGCGCTGGTTATTGCTGGATTAGGATAGATAGCAGCTGAAAAGCCATCACCCGCAGCAGCTTTTGTATAGTCAGGCGTGCTGGAAACCGCAATGTCAGTAAGCGATACAGGTGTTGTAAAGTTTGCGCCTGCTGCATAGCTGCTTGCTATAATTACAGGATACTGACAAATACTTTGCACCTGCCATTCATAAGTGGTATTGGCTTTTAAACCAGTTATAGTATCCTTAGTTGCGCTAAGTGTATCTGTGATCCATTTGGACTGACCAACCGTTCTGTACCTGGCAACATATTTTTTGGCGCAGGTAACACTGTTCCAACTTAAATATGCCTTGCTTTTATTAACCACATTTACAGCAAGACCTGTTGGTGCTGAACAGGTAATTGTTACTACCCTTGGAGCGCTGTAACCTGTAAGGCCGTTTTTATCAGTAACTGAAACTGTATAAGAACCACTTGTTTTAATGGTAATACTTTGCGTTTTTGCACCTGTTGACCATAAGTATGATTTAACGCTTTCGCCATTTATTTTGTTTGACGTACTTAATGTTACGGAATCGCCGGAACATAATGTTGTGCCTTTATTTGCCGTAATAACCGGTTTTGCTGTATTATGATTGAGAATCGTATCTGCTACAGTATAATTGCTTCCTATGCTGTATCCGCCGCCTTCGCTTAAAGTAATTGTAAGGATTTTATCCGGTGCTAAAATTGAATCGTTTATTGGATGTATATACAGGGAGGTTCCCGAACTGTCTTTGGGAAGTACAATCATTCCCTCGTCACCGTTTATACCAGTGGCAGAAGTTTGTCCATTGTTGTAGCTTACTGTATAATCCTTATTGTACATACCATTTCCTGCAAGATTGTAGTATATAACCAGTGCATCTGTGGCCGGTGAGTTTCTGGTGAACCTTAGTTTTATTGATGCTTTCGAGTCTTCATAAATTGAAGCCGGGTTAGTTGTTACATTTAAAGCGTCCGGTGTTGTGCTAAAGATCGTTGTCCCTACTTTAAATAACAAAGTATCGGGCCTGGTTTTTACGTTGCCATACAAATCTGTTACGCTATCTGTAATTACCCGGAACACATGTCCTTTATTTGGAAGAATGCTGACAAGAGGCGTAATAATCACTCTATTGAGGAATGCACTTAACCGGAAAGGCACGGGTGTACCTGTAGTCATGTCCTTGAAATCTACCATGCTATTCCTCAGGTTTGTATTAGTGATTGCTTTCGTATAGCTGAACGCAATTTGGGTACCTGCCTTATACACTCCGCTTACCGGTCTTGGTACACCAAATATTTCCGGAGCTTTTCTGTCAATTATGCCTGTTGCTACCTGGGAATAAACAGTATTTCCGAACTTATCTTTCACCATCAGCCTTAAATTATAAGGACCGTCGGCTATGTTGGTAATGTTCCAGGTATACATTGTACTCGTTTTACCTAATTTCTTTTTCGAAATGCTGGTAACTGTCTTCCATGTGTTCTGTCCCGGAACATTGTACTGAAAAGCAATGGAAGAGAGTTTACTTGTATCGTAACCATTAAATGTAACTGTTATACTATTGTTGGAAGCAATATTGGCAACCCAATTGTTTACAGGACTAACCATCGTTACGCCACTAACAGGTGAAGTAAAATCAGCCGATAAATAGATATCGCTGTATTGATGCGGGAACAACAGGAATTGCTGTACTGTAGGAGGGAAACAAGGATCTGATAGAATTAAATGCAGGTTATCGTAATTATACACTCCACCTGCAGAATTGCGTCGTACGGTAATAGTTGCCTGTTGGTTTTCACCGTGTTTAATAGGAAGAGGAACACCCGTTGGATCAGTAAACCCGTTAATTGATACTGACGCGCCGTCCGGATTACTGGATGCATCCAGGAACATAAGATAGGTTCTTGGATTGGGATCGATGCTGAGGTTACCAAGATGCACTGTAAAATTAGCGCTATCCAATTTTACATTGGTTAAAGTTGGAGTTTTAGTAGTAATGACAGTATTGTCTAAAGCTACTGTTCCTTCCTCATGCGGACAGGACGATTCACCTGCTACTGTTTCAAACATGGGTGTACCATATACCGGGTCTTTTTTAACGTTGACAGAAAATAAACCACCTGTATTATTATCCTGCAAAGTATAGCCAATGGTAGTTTCCACAGTATTAGTAGTGGTTGTGCTTTCACCGGTTGTCATTTTAAACCCAACATCAAAACCGCCGCTTACGCCAGTACCAGCTATTTCAAACCCTACTTCCGTAGCCAGCTTAGTATCAATTTCCATGTTGAATTCATAGGTATTTGTGCTGCTTGCACTTGCCGTAGTGCTGCTGCTTATAGCATTACCACTTACAAAGCTGAGATTGGAATCAATAGCTGCTTTTTGCTTATTCAATTCATTATTGTCAAGCACCTGCTGCCAAACTTGTATTTGATTGTTAAAGAATGATGCTGAATCAGGTTTGGCTTGAGCTGCCAATTGTAGTTTGGGGATTTGCTGATCCCTGATTTCTGCCAGTGTATATACGAAAGATGTTTTAATGCCTTCCGGAGCAAAAATCAATACAGGTTTTGAGGAAAATGCACAATTAAGACTGTCCCAGTCAACTTCGGTTCCTTCTGAATATTTCATATTCATTGCAGCACCGTAAAACAGATCATCATCAGGTCCCACGTAGCCAGGATCATTGGAAGTTGAAAAAGTGCTGGTCGTGGTAGTTTTTATAACAGACTCTTTTGTGTTATTTTCTGTATTGGTTATATCAACAGAGGCTTTGATGTCTGCCCAGAATTTATCTTCCTCCTCAAGGAAAATGCCTAAAATAACATCAAGGCCCAGTTTTACATCAATCCATCCGCCAGTGCTCAAAGCATTTTCTGCCTGAAAGCTTATTGCCTGCTCACTGCTAACACTTTTTGCATAGGTTGAAAAACTTTGGTTTCCCGGTGGATCATGCAATACCAACAGGGGTATCTGCGGAGTAACAGTAAGAAAAGTTTTCGCGCTTGTATCTATTGCAACACCTGTAACAACGATAATTGGCAATGCCGGTTTTGCGGTATCGGTAGAAATAGCTCTTCCTGCAGGGTCTATATATTTTGCTGAAAAATACTTTGCATAGTTGCCGTCCCCGTCTTTCAGCGGATTAGGCTGCAGAGCACGCAGGTTAATTATGCCTTTGCCGTTTACAACCGGGATGGTATCCTTATCTAATTTTCCCATCATGTTGCTTATATCTGTAGTGAGATACACTTTTCCTTTATCAAAAGAGCATCCCCGGCTTATTGGCCCCTGGTAAACATTAAATGTAACAGGCCGGATTTCTTCCTGTGGCCAAATAGCAAATTTATTAAAGGCGGAACAGTTTTGTATGATTGAGGAATCAATTAAACCTGATACCCGCATTTGAGGCGGTCGCTGGTAAACAAGATTCAGTGTTGTATCGTGTGTAGATATATCCCTGTAAATACTATCTGCAGGCAGTGCCTTGAAAAAAGATTTTATAGCTGCCTGGGTGGTAGATGCATCGTATGGATCGTTTACAGTAACGCTTAAGATTTTTACCTTGAATGCTCTTGCAGGCAGGCTTATCGAAAATTTACCATTTGCTTTTGTGGTTACCTTTTTTCTAAATACAGAGGCTCTTACCTTACCGTCAAAACCCACAGGCAGTGAATCATCAAACTCAAGTACAGCAGTTCCTATTACATCACCACATCCTGCACCGAAGAAACCTGTGATTACATGAGTAGTGGTATCATTAAAATTAATGTTGCTTACATCGCTGTTAACTGTAAAAACTGAGTCTTTGGGAACAAATTTATGGTTGCGGAACGAAGGCGTAACAGTGTACTGGTCTGCATCCGGGAAAGTCAACGCATATCTTCCATATTCCGAATTAATATATCCGGTTCTTGTTGAGTCTTTATCCAGAAGATTGCCACTTTTTCCTACTCCCTTAACCAATACACTGTCAAGTGCACCGGTGATATCTTTTACGATGCCGTTGCTATCAAGGCATCCTTTGCACACTTGTGTTACCTGTCCCGTAACAGCAAACACGGTTATATCTGAGAAAGGTGCGCTGCTTAAATCATAAGTGGGGTGAATCGTGTTTAATGATATTTCAGCAGATACAGGCGAATATTTGTGCCCTTGGGCGGTATCAGGATATACTTTAAACCTTACAGTTGCTGAATCGCCATTGTTTTTGTCACCATAAAAAATACTATCAACACTAAACTTTCCCTGTTGATCTGAAAAAGCGCTGTCAAGATAGTTCGCAGACCTGCCCTTTAAAGGTGTTAAAGCCTGAACAAATATTTTTCGGTCTTTAATAGGTGAACCACTTTTGGTTTTTATAAGCCCGGTTACCCCACCGTTTCTTCCATTCGCAAATGCCATTACTTTTATTTGTACTGTATTGCTCCAATTGCCAAAGGTGCCTGCAGTTAAACAGGCATTGTTGCCACGACGATAATAAGTAGTGGTTTGCAAATTATCCTGGTCAAACCTGTAAGTTGTTGTTGTGTTTGCTGTTTGAGTTGCAATAAAATTTATGTTGTCTGTACTTTGTTGCCACGTAATAGATACCCCACTTGCCAATTGCGGATCAATAGTACTTGTTATATTATCCGGAATCACTTCTGGCGGATAAGTTATTGCATGTGCATTACCAATCTGTCCCGTATTCCCCACGTTGCAGCTATAGGTCAAAAGAATCTCTCCGTTACCTCCAACAGTATTGTTATTACCAAAAATACAAGCGCCACCACCACCAGGAGCACCGCCTACACCGGTTCCATTAAGATCACCACCCGATCCACCGCCACATGAACCTGCTCCATATCCGGATTGACTGCCACTAGCTCCCGCACCGCAAGTGCCTGCTCCAGCGCCACCACCGGCAGGAGAGAAATAATCTGCCGGGAAAGCACCATTTCCACCTGGATAGGAAGTTAAAACATAAGGGCCCGTACTTGCCGCGCCACCAGCAGTACTATTTGTACTACCGCCTTGAGCACTGATAATTGTGCTGCCTCCAACTGGTCCGAAGCTGCTCGCTGCTGAGGAACCAAATCCGGAACCAACAACTATGTTATAGGTTGTGCCATATACAACGGGTATAGAACTCGTTTGCACAAAAGCGCCACCACCACCGGAGAAACTTCCCCATATACCATAACCACCCGCACCCCACATTTGAAGTGTAACGCTTGTAACTCCGGCGGGGGGTGACCATGTAAAGGTGCCGGACGTAGTATAAGGTAATGTGGTTTGTGCAATTGCGCCTATGGTAAGGCAAATAAAAAGCTGGACACATGCGATGCGTAGAAAAGTTTTCATAAAAGAAAGTTTATGATTATCTGATAAACTTATCTATATGAACAATGTATTTAATGCAGGCAAGGACGAAACAGTGCAGCGAATGTCCGAATGAAGGGAATATTTACCGAACAGAATTGTTTTTAGGAATTGAAGTATTTATGAAATGTTGCGTTTATGCTCAGGCAGCTTTTATTGATTTAAATTCAAAGAAAATATGTGTGCCATTATCATTTTCTTCCTTCATCGTTCCACCTAATTGTTGCGTAAGAAGTGATATAAGTTGACCACCGAAACCAGTGCCTTTAATGATGTCACTTTTACCTACACCATTATCAGATATTTGCATTTGTAAAACACCATTTGATTTTTGCTCTAATTTGATTTGTACTTTTCCGCTTCGTCCATCAGGGAAAGCATATTTGATAGTGTTGGTGAGGAGTTCGTTTACAATAAGGCCAAGCGGCACAGCAGTATCTATATCTACATTTAAAACATTCATAGCACATTCTACCTGCACTCTTTTAGTTGCACCGAAGGAATCGAGAATGCTATCGCTGAGGTTAATGAAATAATCTTTCATTTCAATAGCACCAAGGTTTTTACCCTGGTATAATTTCTGGTGAACGATGCCGATGGACTGAACACGGTTCTGTCCTTCAAGCATTGCTTCTTTTGTGTTTGCATCATCTATTTGATTGCTCTGAAGTGCAAGCAAACTGCTCACTACTTCCAGATTATTTTTTACACGATGATGAATTTCTTTTAATAACAATTCATTCTCTGCATTTCTTGCTAACAGCGATGCTTGTGCAGTATTGAGCTCTGAAACTGTTCTTTCTATTTTATCATTTTTATCCTGCAATGCAAGGTTTGCTTTTTGTTTGTTACGATTGTTGCGATAAAGAACAATTGAAATCACAAGTACACTTGCCAATAATGCAACAGTCGCAATAAAACGTACCTGATCCTTCGCATCTTTTTCAGCTAAGTGCAAATCATCAACACGTTGCTTTTCTTTTATCTCGAGTTGTTTTACCTGCTTTGTTTTTTCAACGTTGGTAACAGTATCTTTAGCAACGTTTGAAATTTTTAAAAAAGCATATGCTTTAGCCGGGTCATTTTTTGCATACACCTGTGATAATATATTGGATGCATTTGCTATTACAAGATAGTTTTTTAATTGTGTTGCTCCCTGCAATGCAAGGCTTGCATACTTTTCAGATGAATCCTGTTTATTGTCGTTAAAATAAATCGTGGCCAGTTCATTTTGTACTTCATTTTCAAAAAAAACTTCATTCGTTTTTTGCGAAGCATCTAAGGCTTGCATTCCATAATTTACCGCTTCATCATATTTTTTAAGTTTGCTGTCAACCCGCGCCAATATCAACATAGGATAATCTGCCTGGAATGGAAAATATTGCTTTGAATAGTCAAGTGTTTCAAGAGCAAAATGAATAGCAGAATCAAAATGGTTCAATCTTTCATGTTCCTGCGCTAATAAGAACATCGCACTCCATTGTGTAAAATGATCTGCCAGTTTAATATCAGGATGATAATAGGCATTTTGCGCCCACCTGAGTGCTTCGTTATCATCTCCTAATTTTTGATACAATAAGCCCATCATATTGATACCATATATTTGTCTTATTGGCGCATATTTTTTACTTAGGTCTATAGATTCATAAGTTATACTAAAACCTTTTTCAAATGAAGAAGTGATGGCATAAGAAAATGAAAGCGCTTCCAAACATTCAAGTTGTCCAATTGAAAATTTAATTTTTCTCGCTAAGTCAAGACCTGCATTTCCTAATTCTACAGATTTGTTTGTATTGCTAAGCGTAGTACCGCGACTAAGCCAATAAAAGGCGTGTACTTTATTTGAATCCTGAGCATTACTTTTTATAATATTATACAAACTATCTTCTGCATGTTGATCCATTGGAGCAGGCTGCGCATGCAGTATATTGACAGTAAATAAAAATGCCAGCAGAACCATGATGTTCTTTTTATCTGCAGTTATTTTTTTTACGAAAAGAAAAACATAGCAGTACATAGTTTTCATTTTTGATGCAGTGATTTCCTTGAAATTGGTAGAGACTTTGCTGTTAATTTGGTATCCGTATGTTTTGGTTGTGTATCTTAAATCTGCTATTACAGATTTAGCTTACTTACTTTATCAGACGTACAAGATAGTTTAATTTTCTTAACTCGAATTTTAATATCAGGTTTTAAAAGAGTAAGTATTATAAGGTTTGCATCCGTTGCATCAGCTTTTCCCGCATTCCTGCGCCTAATGGTATTGCTTTATTACCAATCATTACATCTGATTCGAGAACCTGGTCAATGTTTATCATATTTACCAGGTAAGACCGATGGATACGCATGAAAAAAGGTATTCTTAATTTCTCTTCAATATATTTAAGTGTAACGGATAGTAGGAATTCTTTTTGCCTACAGAAAATGCGTGTATAGTTTCTGTCCGCTTCCATGTACAAAATATCCATCAGCATTATCTTTATCATTCTTCCACCATATCGAACAAAAATGCGGTCTGTTAAAATGAATGGATGTTCTTCCTGCACCTCGATTGGTTTACTCAAATAAGGATCTGTGTTAGCCATTTGAATGATGGTAAGCTCAATGGCTCTTTGCAAGTCTAATTGTTTAAAAGGTTTTGATATAAAGGCAGTGGGCCTGGTATATTTTGCACGGTTAAAGGTTGCTTCGTCAGCATTGGCAGTAAGATATATAACGGGAATATTTTTTCGTTGCAGAATAGCTGCGGTTTCAATGCCATCTATCTTACCTTTTAAATAGATGTCAAGTATAATTATGTCGGGTTTATTTTCTTCCACGTTTACAAGTGCGTCTTCGCCGCGTGGCAATATTCCAGTTACTTCATAACCTAAGTTTGTAAGCAACATAGATATTTTTGCTCCAATGAGCATTTCATCTTCAACCACTAATATTTTGACTGATGTATCCATTTGTTTGTGCAAAGTAAGAAGATGCTATTAATGACATGTAAACAGCAGATAGTAAAGCTTAAATAAAAACAAAAAGTTAGAGAATAACTTTGAAATTCGCAACATGTTTACCGGAATTATAGAAACAACAGGCAAGATTGTGTCATTTGACTCAAACGGAACGAATTTAAGTTTCTGGATCGTTTCATCAATTTCAAATGAATTAAAGGTTGATCAAAGTGTAAGTCATGATGGTGTTTGCTTAACGGTAGAAGAAGTTGCAAACAATTCGCATCGTATTACAGCTATTGAAGAAACATTGAACAAAACGAATTTGCATAAATGGAAAGCAGGTGATGTTATAAACATAGAACGTTGTATGCAATTAAATGCAAGAGTGGACGGACATTTGGTGCAAGGTCATGTGGATACAACAGCGTTTTGTATTGACGTAGAAGAAAAAAACGGAAGTTGGGAATACCGTTTTCAATTTCCACCGGAATATGCACACTTGCTGATTGAGAAAGGCTCAGTGTGTTTGAATGGCATTAGTTTAACGGTGTTCGATATTATTTTGAACAGTTTTAAAGTGGCTGTTATACCTTACACATACGCGCATACAAACATGCATAATATTAAAAACGGTTCAGTTGTAAATATTGAATTTGACTTGATAGGAAAATATCTTGCACGTTTCAGAGAAGTGTTTGCTGCTAAAAATGTTACACTTTCGTGAGACTTATTTAACCTACGTTAACATCCAGCTGCCTTTGCATCTACGTAAATTTGTTTAAACTATTTATATGAAAAGGGTTAGTGCTTTTTTATTTTCAATGATAGCATTGGTTTCGTGTGCACAAAACAATTCTAACGTTAAGCCATCAAACGATCATCTTTCATCTTCGCAATTAAAAAATTACAGTGTTGCAACATTTGCTGCCGGTTGTTTCTGGCATGAAGAAGCATTGTTTGAAAGCGTGAAAGGAGTAAAGGAAGCAATATCAGGTTATGCCGGCGGCACAATGTCAAATCCAACTTATGAAGATGTTGAAACAGGTACCACAGGGCATGCTGAAAGTGTGGATGTGTATTATGATCCGAAGCAGATAAGTTATGAAACTTTAGTGAAAGTTTTTTTCGCAGGACAAGATCCCACACAAGTAAATGGGCAAGGCCCTGATCATGGAACGCAATACCGTTCAATTGCTTTTTACAGAACGCCTGTAGAAAAAACGATCATAGAAAATCAAATAAAAGAATTGACCGCATCAGGAAAATATAAAAACCCTATTGCAGCGCAAGTAATGCCATTTACTAAATTCTGGCAAGCCGAAGATTATCATCAGAATTATATTGAGTATAATCCCAACAGCAGTTATGTGCAGTATGTTTCCATTCCTGAAATAAAAGATTTTCAAAAGCAATATCCGCAGTTGGTAAAACCGGATCATGTTTTTTGATCTTTCACTAAACTTTTCAGCGCTACATCTATTGATGGGTAAAAAAATTCGAAGCCTGCATTTTTAATTTTATCATCATTCACTGTGGCACTTTTTAAAACTTCAATACTCATCTCACCTAATATCATTTTTAAAACAAATGAAGGCACATGCGCAGGTATAAAAAACTTGCCACGCATTTTTTTGGCAAGCGATAATGTAAGTTCTTTATTGCTTACAGGCTTTGGAGCAACTGCATTATAAACACCTGAAATATTCTCGTGCTCGATTGCAAATAATAAAAGCCTGCACAAATCATCAATGTGTATCCAACTGATAATTTGTTTTCCGTGGCTTAAAATTGCAGCAAGCCCAAACTTTAAAGGCTTCCTGAATTCTTCGAGTGCTCCGCCTTTTTCACTTAATACTATTCCAAACCTGAAAATACATAAGCGCTTATATAATTTTTCAACGGGGTGAATACTTGCTTCCCATAACTTGACAGTCATTCCTAAAAAATCTTTTGCTGAAGGTGCGTCTTCTTTAAAACCTTTTTGTGCTGATTGAATAGTATCTGCACCATACCATCCAATTGCTGATGCACTAACAACAGCCTTAATATGATTTGGAATTTCTTTCAATGATCTAACAAGTAATTCACCGCTCTTTGTTCTGCTTTCGATAATTTCTTTTTTGCGTTTATGCGTCCATCTTTTTTCTGCAACGTTTGCGCCGGCAAGATGAATAATATAATCTGCAGAAGCAATTGCATCTTTATCAATCTCATCTTTTTCTACATTCCATTTTGCATAAGAAATGCTTTTGTTTGATGAAGATTTTTCTTTCGCGTTATCTCTTACCAATACAATTATTTTATATCCTTTTTCAATCAAAAATTTTTGAAGATACGAACCTATCATCCCTGTTCCGCCGGTTAATAAAATTGTTGCCATAAAGCACTTCTTTTTATTCTAACAATTTAACATTCAAACTGTTTTCTTTTACCAAAAAATTGATTGCAGTTTATAAAAATTAGTTCTACATTAGACGTGCGATTGTCCTGATTAATCAGGAAATTTCTTCACTTAAATTATAATCCCATGGTTCAAACAGAAATCTCACAGTTTACCAGGGAATGCAACGATTGGAGAGAAACTTTGCGTTCCCATCGTGATGAATTGCATCAAATGCAAACAACATTACAAAAAGCGGTAAATCATCCATTATCCAAAGAAGAACAAACAGAACTGGAACATCTCCAAAACCAGTTACACATCCAGCTCATCAATATTCACGATCTTAAGCATGCGGTAAAACTGCACGACCGCAAACTCTCTCATGAAGTCTCGGGAAAAGCCGACGCACAATTTTCTGATAACGTTTCTGCCTACCATGAAAATTTGTACGACAACTATCAGTCGCTTGAAACCACATTGAGCGAGCTACGTTCTGACCTCAACCATTTTATAACATCGATACATTAACCTGTATCAAAAATTTAAAAAGCTTTGAGTTAATTATTTGTATGTAACTAACAGCAGTATTTTATGGTATCGTTCCTTGCGTTGCAACACTTGTACTGCAGTTTTCATAGCCTGTCCGCTAATGCGCGAGCATCTTTAGTCCGCTTTTTTTACAGCATAATTAATTCAAAACAGTTTATGATTTTTAAATAATTATTCTGCCATTTGAATTTAATCAAAAACGTCAAAGGTTGAACGTCATGTCGAAAGATAGTGAGACATCCCATAAAATTTAAAAAGTTTATTGAGATAGAGATTTCTCCTTCGTAGAAATGACGTTTAAAATTAAACTGACTTATCAAATTCAAATAGCATTTTTATCACTACAAAAAACTTTTGCTATGCCTGAATTTGATACCTCACACGTAAAATCTATTGTCTTGCTCGGCCATGCCGGCTGCGGCAAGACAACGTTAGCGGAATGCATGTTATATGAAGCCGGATTGACGACACGCCGCGGTTCTGTTGCCGAAAAAAATTCTGTAAGTGATTACCATGAATTGGAACAGGAACGCGGCAATTCCATTTTTAGTAAACTACTGCACACAAAATGGCGCGGCTATAAAATTAATATTATTGATACACCTGGCTATGATGATTTTGTTGGGGAAGTTATTTCAGCGCTTCGTGTTGCTGATACGGGTGTTATGTTATTGAATGCAGAAATGGGTGTTGAAGTAAGTACTGATATTATATGGGAATATACAGAACAATTTAAAACGCCAATGATATTTGCCGTAAATAAATTGGATGAAGATGATGCTGATTTTGACCGAACGGTTGCTGAAGCAAAAAATCATTTTGGCAATAAAGTGCTGGTGGTACAATATCCACGGCAGCAAGGCGCTGGCTTTCATGAAATAATTGATGTGCTGCGCATGACGATGTATAAATTTAAAGATACAGGCGGCAAGCCTGAAAAGCTTTCCATTCCCGAGGAAGAAAAAGATAAAGCAGATGCGTTGCACAGAGAGTTAGTGGAAGCAATTGCCAGTAATGATGAAACTTTAATGGAAAAATATTTTGATAAAGGCGAACTGGATGAAGATGAAATGAAAACGGGTTTGAAGAAAGCAATGATCAACCATGATATATTTCCTTTGTTTTGTTTAAGTGCAGAGCGAAATATGGGCAGTGGAAGACTAATGGGTTTTATTGATAATGTTTGCCCAAGCGCCAATGAAATGCCGCCGCAAAAAACAATCAGCGGCGAAGATGTGCCAATTATTGAGAACGGGCCTGCCTGTATGTTTATTTATAAAACAGTAAGTGAGCCGCATGTGGGTGAACTTTCATTTTTCAAAGTGTTTTCAGGTTGTATTAAAAGTGGAATGGAACTGGAAAATGAAAGTACCAATGTTACAGAAAAAATAAATCAATTGTTTTTGGTTGAAGGCAATAAACGCACTTCGGTAAATGAATTATGTGCCGGTGATATTGGCGCTACACTCAAACTAAAAAACACGCATGTAAATAATACATTGCATGCAAAAGGAAAAAATTATGAACTGAAGCCAATTGAATTCCCACAGCCGAATATGACGGTTGCTGTTGAAGCAATAAAAAAAGGGGAGGAGGAAAAATTATCACAGGCATTACATCAACTACGTGAAGAAGACCCAACATTGTTAGTTGAATTTTCTCCTGAACTAAAACAAATACTTATCCATTGCCAGGGTGATATGCATCTTGCTGTGGCAAAATGGAAAATAGAGCACAATTTTAAACTCGATATAAAATTTATTAAGCCACGTATTCCTTACCGCGAAACAATACGCAAAGAAGCCGATGCAAACTATCGCCATAAAAAACAAAGTGGTGGTGCCGGTCAGTTTGGTGAAGTGTACATGCGCATAGAACCCTGGCATGAAGGTATTGCAGAACCGCACGGCTTAAATGTACGTGGCCGCGATATACATGATCTTGATTGGGGCGGAAAGCTTGTGTTTTATAACTGCATTGTTGGCGGTGCAATTGATGTGCGTTTTCTTCCTTCCATATTAAAAGGTGTAATGGAAAAAATGCACAACGGTCCGCTTACGGGTTCTTATGCACGTGATATACGCGTATGTGTGTATGATGGTAAAATGCACCCGGTTGACAGCAACGATATTTCATTTAAGATAGCAGGCCTGCAGGCATTCAGGCAGGCATTTAAAGATGCTGATCCGCAGTTACTCGAACCTGTTTATAAAGTGGAAGTGTTATGCCCCGATGATTTAACCGGCGCTGTAATGGGTGACCTGCAAACACGTCGTGCAATTGTTGAAGGCATAGATGCGGAAGGCCATTTTCAGAAAGTAGTGGCAAAAGTGCCGCTGGCAGAAATGGACGGTTATTCATCTTCATTACGGTCATTAACACAAGGCCGCGCAAAATTCAGAAGCAAATATTTTGAGTATGCGCCTGTGCCTTATGATCTGCAACGCAGGCTGATGGAAGAATATACCAGGAGTGGTAAAGAAGAAGTTGTTTAACGTTTTTAGCGTAAAGTTTACTGTTTCAGGTTTAGAAGCTGTTTCGTTTTTTTGGGACAGCTTTTTTATTTGGGATTGGGCTAACTTTTATAATTATTTTAAAATTGTAACGATATTTTAATTCTGTTGTTTACCAAATAAATAGATCCATGCTAAAGGCAGGTAACTAAACAATATTAAGCCGATGATTGCCATTAATATGGCTGTTGTAAAAAGTTTCAGCCATAAGTAGTGTACTCCAACTTTTGTAAACAGGTTAAAGCAAAACCAGAAATTATATATTGACGATAAAACGGTTTGCCATAAAAACACTTCCGGGGTAATTACATTTACTTTAAAAAAGAAACCCAAAATAATATCGCTGCAGAAAAGCATGATAATATATGTGCCGCCGCCATATAAACTAAGAATAAATACCTCGGTAAAATTGAATATGGGTTTGGCAATTACAAAATATATGATGAATGAACATATTGCAAGCGTTGCAATAATGAAAGGTGAAAAATGTGTTCGCAATAAAACATTTGCCTGCTCTTTTAAATTCATTTGAGCAAGGCTGGCTGCTGACACGTGATAATGATAGTGGTTAATAATAAAGTTATGCAACAGTATATATAACCCTGTGCAAATAAATAAATAGCTTACCGGTGACTGGTATTGTTTTCTTTTCCCGTGTAAAAAATTGATTGAGGTAATACCGGGTTTAGCGATAAATCCCCACATCGTATGCAAAAAACCTTTTTCAAAATGTGTAAAAAAATGAAGCATCTCTGCTAATACAATGGATGCTGTAAATTTTTCAACTCTGCTTTTTGTCCGCAGGCAGAACAATATTTGCCGTGCAAAGTATGACCGCAATTTAAACAAGTGGCCAAGTTTTTTTAGTAAATATAATGCTTGAAAGAAACATGATCGTTTACACAACAAAATAATTTTATCGTAAGAATAAAATCTTTTTATAATTATTTTTCAATCCTTTTTTTGTAAGCAGCAAAAGCATCTTCAAACAATTGCTTAATGGCTGCAGATTTTATTTGTTCTTCTGACTTTATATCTACATCACGTGAAATCTTTCCTTTTCCTTCAAGTAGATTGTAAAGGTCAGGCAATTCATTTCCTTTATAAAAACCAAGCTTAACTCCATTTTTTGAAGGAATGATGGTGCAGATAATTTCTGAATATTTTCTGCCGTAACAATAAGCAATCATTTTTGCAGGTATATCCGGTTGTTCAATAATATCAGGAAGATTTTCTAAAACAATTTTACGCAGTTGTATTGCAATACTGTAAACGCCTTTATCGTATTGTGATAAAAAAAAATTTATACTTTCTTTATTTTGCATAAAAAAATTTCAAACTTACAGATTCTCTCATGAAAAATTTAAATGACAGATCTTTTAAATTAACAGCTTAAAATTTTTTGAAAAGAGATTGCACAAAGCTGGAAAATTGTTCCGGCTATTTTACTTCATGTAGTTCGGTGCAATTATGGAAGATTAATTATATTATTAAACTCTAAAAAAAACTTTATGGATGATCTTGAAGCGGGGCTTTTTTATTGCATAATTTTTTGTGCAATTTTTATTTCATCCGTAATAAGGCTATCTATAATTTCAAACTCATCTGTAATGCTTTTTAATAAACGGAGTGTAGTGCGTGTTTCAGTTTGTGTATCTTTAATTCCGGCTTCAATTTCAATTTGCCTTTGATGCAGCAGAGTTTGCACCTTATTTGTTATGGGGGCATTGCGGTTAGACACCGATGTTTTTAAAATGTCTCCATGTATTACACATTCCGCACGCTTAAATTTATCATTTATATTATTTATCAAAGGGTGGAAATCTTTATCATTAAGATTGTTTTCAAATCTTTTTATTAATGAGGATAACGAAGCAATATGCGCTGTTAACATGTAACAGCTTGATACAAACTGGTGATAAAAAGCAAGATTTGTTTTCTGTCTTTTTTCTGAAAGCATGCGTTGAAAATTATCGCTGAGATTGGCAAGCGCTACAAATGCTTCCTTTCTTGCAGGCTTATATAAATTTTCTTCTTTTGTTGTTGATTTAAATAAAAAAGCAACAGCATTAAAATATTTTTTATTAGCAGAAATTATCGTTTCAATCAACTCTTTTGTTTGTTCATGTTCCCAAACAGGAAATATAGTTAGGGAAATAATGAATGCAATTACACAGCCAATGGCTGTATCCAGCAACCTGTCTTCAACTATGGCAGTAAAATTTGAATTGTTTAAAAAGTGCAGGCTTATCAAAACATATATCGTAATACAAACGCAGCTTATGTAATAATTTACCTTTAATAAGCTATAAGCAATAACCATTGTACATAAAAGTAATAAAAACCCAAGTGTGTTATTCGTTACAAAATATAAAAAAATAAAACTAACAGCAACACCCGTTATAGTGCCAAGTAAACGCTGCTTATTACGTGTGCGGGAAATACTATAAGCAGGTTTTAATATTATAGCAATGGTTAAAAGTATCCAATACCCGTGGCCCAGAGGAAAAAACAACGAAATGCCATATCCAGTTAACAAGCCAATGATAACACGCAATGCATGTTTAAACTGGCTTGATTTGAACGTTAAATTTTCAACTAATAAAGCAGGAGAAATTTCAGTTGTTTTTATTTGCAGTTCTTCGTTTGCGTTGCGCTTATATTGCCTGCTTGTCATTTTTTCATAACCTGAAAAATGATGCAGCCTTTTGATTCTCTCACCAACATCCTGCAAGGCATATATTATTTGCCTTAGTTTTATAAATAAAGGCAAGGTGGTTTTATTAAGATTTTTTTTTCGTTCAGCGAGAAAAACATTTAAAAGCTCACGCAGCATTGTATCAATATCAATGTGCGATAGTGATTGCTGGTTAAATTGAACTGCATAGCCAATTGCATTTAATTCTTCCCGAAAACTGAGTAAGGTTTGCCTGATCTTCAGTAAAATTTCTGTATCAAATTCATGATGTATATCACTATAATCCTGTTGCAATGAAATAACCTGTTCAAACAGATCAACACTATCTAAAAACATCATCATTAAAATTCTGCCTTTCACAGTAGAATCAATTACCATTTCACGCGTGCTCAAAAGCATTTCGCGTAAATTATCCTGCTCCTGCTGTATATTAATTTGCTGTTGCCGTAAACGATTGAACATATAAACATATTCAGGTGTTGGTTTAAACAAGCCTGAAAGCGTTTCTGTAAAACCGGCAATGCTTCTTAAATTCTCGCCAAGTTGTAGTTGAATATAACGATAAGGCCTTAACCTGTTTAGGATTAAGCTCATTATAAAATAACAGGTGCCACCAGCCGTAAACAACAGGCCGTTAAACCAAGGGCTTCCAAAACTTGCCTTACTATCAATATTAAAAATAAAAACCAGCAATGCAACCAGGCCAACAGAATTTGCGCGGTTACCATAAATGCCAATGAGTGAAAAGAACATTCCAAACAGCATTATAAAAATGATGATAAGAAGCGGGTTATGTTTTAATGAAATAGTAATCACAACCACCAAAAAATTTATGCAGATACTTGCTAATATCGTGTTGCGGCGATGAGCAAACGGGCCCGGGCTGTCAGTTGATCCGACAATAAGCGCTCCAAGCGGAATCGCAGTCATTAAACCCAAAACATCATAATGATATAAAATAACTGCCGGTATAATAGCGGCTGCAGTAATTCTTATTCCTGTAAATAAATATTGGCTGAAGAATATTTTTTTAAATGTTAACTGATAATCCATGACAGCTGCAAAAATAAGTGTGAGTACACTTTTGGCTTTAAGAATTGATGCTTTGTACTTAATAAAATTAAGTTCGTTAATTTTGCGCCGCCATGGAAATAGAAATATTAAAATCAAAAATTCACAGGGCGGTTATTACAGAAGCAAACCTGCAGTATGTAGGCAGTTTAACGCTTGACGAAGATTTAATGGATGCCGCTAATTTAATTGAGAATGAAAAAGTGCAGGTAGTAAATGTAAACAATGGCTCAAGGCTTGAAACATATATCATAAAAGGCAAACGCGGCAGCGGCACTGTTTGTTTAAACGGCCCCGCAGCAAGACAAGGTGCGGTAGGAGATGTAGTAATTGTAATTTCTTATGCAACTATAGATTTTGAAGAAGCCAAAAAATTCAAACCCTGGTTAGTGTTTCCAAAAGAAGGAAACAAGTTGTAGATGTTTAAATAGATTATAATTACATCTCTATATTTATATTGTATTTTTAAAATACTCCAGGTAAGTTATAAAGATTAAGGATATTAAATTATAAAGGCAATCAACTTGATTGCCTTTAATTATTTTTAAAACCTGTTATTAAATTAATCTTCTACTTTCACTTTACCCTTACTCTTTGCAATTACTTCTTCAGCAATATTATTTGGAGCAGGAGCATAATGAGAAAATTCCATAGTAGAAGTAGCGCGTCCTGATGATAAAGAACGCAATTGCGTTACATAACCAAACATCTCGCTCAATGGAACTTTAGCCTTTATAACCTGTGCGTTGCCACGGCTGTCCATGCCTTCCAACATGCCACGGCGACGGTTAAGATCCCCGGTAACATCACCCATATACTGGTCTGGAGTAACAACTTCTATTTTCATTATCGGCTCAAGTAATACCGGTTTTGCTTTTTTGCCTGCTTCACGAAATCCTGCTTTAGCACAAAGCTCAAAACTCATTGAGTCAGAATCCACCGCATGAAAACTTCCGTCAAATATGCGCACTTTCATACTTTCTACAGGATAAGCTGCAAGCACGCCGGTGCCCATGGAGTTTTCAAATCCTTTTGAAATGGCAGGTATAAATTCACGCGGAATTGAACCACCAAAAATTGCATTCACAAATTGAAAACCTTTACCTGGATTTTCAGTAATCCATTCTTTATCTGCAGGACCAATTTCAAATTGAATATCGGCAAATTTACCACGGCCACCCGTTTGCTTTTTCAATACTTCACGATGTTCAATTGCTTTGGTAAATGCTTCTTTATATGCTACCTGCGGATTACCCTGGTTTACTTCCACTTTAAATTCACGCCTCATGCGGTCAACAATAATTTCAAGATGTAATTCACCCATTCCTGAAAGAATTGTTTGACCTGTATCTTCATCTGTTTTTACACGCAGTGTAGGATCTTCTTCAACAAGCTTGGAAATTGCCAAACCCATTTTATCTACATCTGCCTGTGTTTTCGGTTCAACCGCAACAGAAATAACAGGTTCAGGAATAAACATATTTTCTAATACGATCGGATGATTTTCATCACACAAAGTATCCCCGGTTTTTATCTCTTTAAAACCTACAGCCGCCGCAATATCACCTGCTTCTATAAAGTCTACCGGGTTCTGTTTATTAGCAAACATTTTCATTATACGGCTTATGCGTTCATTTTTTCCACTGCGCATATTCTTCACATAAGAACCTGCATCTAAATGTCCGCTGTAACAACGGAAAAATGCCAAACGTCCAACAAACGGATCGGTCATGATCTTAAATGCCAATGCCGCAAATGGTGCTTTCGCATCAGGCTTGCGTGTAATTTCTTCTCCTGAATCAGGATCTGTTCCAACTGTATCGGGCAGATCAAGTGGGGAAGGTAAATAACGGCAAACCCCATCCAGTGCAGTTTGTACGCCTTTATTTTTAAAGGATGATCCGCACATCATAGGCACAATACTTAAATCTAAAGTTGCTTTGCGTATAGCTTCATGCAGTTCATCTTCTGTAATTGTATTTGGATCATCAAAGAATTTTTCCAGTAATTTATCGTCATATTCAGCAACCGCTTCTACGAGATTTTGTCTCCACTGCCGGGCTTCTTCCAACAAATCATCAGGAATCGCAATTTCATTAAAGGTCATTCCCTCAGTGGCATTATCCCAAATCACGCCTTTCATTGTAATAAGATCAACAACTCCTTTAAAATCATCTTCAGCACCAATGGGCAATTGTAATGGCACTGCTTTAGCGCCAAGCATTTCTTTTACCTGTGCAACAACCATTAAAAAGTCTGCGCCAGCACGGTCCATTTTATTTACAAAACCAATTCTCGGAACGCCATAGCGATTTGCCTGGCGCCATACAGTTTCACTTTGAGGCTCAACACCATCAACTGCAGAAAATAATGCAATCAGGCCATCAAGGACGCGCATGGAGCGTTCCACTTCTACAGTAAAATCCACGTGCCCTGGAGTATCAATGATATTGAAATAATATTTTTTTGTATCAGCAGTGGCTTTACCCTGTTGCGTAGGAAAATTCCATTGACAACTTACTGCTGCAGAAGTGATGGTAATGCCTCTTTCTTTTTCCTGTTCCATCCAATCGGTAGTTGCAGCGCCCTCGTGCACTTCGCCGATGCGGTGTATCATACCTGTATAGCGGAGAATACGCTCAGTTGTAGTGGTTTTACCTGCATCAATATGCGCTGCAATTCCAAAGTTTCGTTGTAATCTTAAATCAGCCATAATATTGTTTATTATTATTTTATTTTGGGTTACCGGCTTCAGTACTTCGTGGCATTGCCTGTTGCGTCGCAACACTGCATCTGCTGTTCAATATTCGGCAAATAAAAACCCTAAAATTTTTTGAGCGGCAAAGGTAAGAATTTTTGACGGTTATAATGGTATGAAAGGTTAATTAATTATAATAAAAAAAGCCGTTGAATATTCAACGGCTTTAAGTTATTTATTTAAAAGATTATCCTTTTCTAAGATTTGGATGAGGAGCAGGAACTGTGTTAGGACCTTCTTCAGTAGTAGGAACTAAATCAACAGTTGTACCGGTACCTTCCATGCCGTAGCTAAAAATGATACGTGTTTCAGAAATACCTTGTTTTTCAGTAAGGTAAGTCTTAATTGCATTTACATGATCCCAGCTAAGTTGTTGAGCTTTCTTATCAGATGCACCATAACCAACTAATTTAACCTTACAGTTAGGATTAGCCATCAATTGTTGTGCTACATTATCCAATAATGATTTAGCTGTTGTACTTAGCATATTGCTGCCACCTTTAAATTGTACACTTGGCAAGCTGCCTAAAGAACAAGTTGGAGCTGCAACCTGTATGTTTTTGCAACATTCTGGTTCTGGGCAAGTACCAACACCATCAGCATTAACAGGGAAACAGTTTTGAGGAGTAAGTTTTTCTTTATCACGGCAATCAGGAACTCCGTCGCCATCTGTATCAAGACTTACACCATGTACATCAACTGCGCAACCTGCAGGCGTATTTGGCTCCATATCAAACTGGTCAGTTACGCCATCACCATCCGCATCAGGTAAAACAACCGGTGGCAATTTCATGTGCTTTGGAGTAGCCACTTCGTTGTATATATAGTTATTTGGATTAATCCACCATAATGGTTCAGTATGCGTTTTAGGATTTCCAAGATCAAAACTTAATTTAGCCATAGAGAAGGCATATTTGTCACCATGGTTTGTAGGTCCGATAAATCCATCTAACATATCAAGTCCTGTAAGCGGAGCAACAATACGTTCTTCCACACCAAGTTTAATTTTTGAACTTACTCTGAAATCAATACCCGCACCAAAAGCTAAGTTGTGATATAGCGCCTGGTTGTCGTTACCACTAGCGTCTGCATGAAAAGTTTTAATCAAATCACTGTTTTCCTGGGCATAAAGATTTGGTAGAGTTGGATCTGAACCGTTATATACCGTGCCTTTATCATTAAAAAATCCATCAGGCGCATGAGTTATTTGTGATGCGGCTATACTATAACCTGCAAATACATAATAGTTAACCTTTGGATTTCCCCTGAACGTGCTGATTGTATTCAGAGATGCAATCAGATCAAGGTCCAGCATGTGTGTTGTATTGCCGCTATACCTTATGTAAGGATTATTGTCAGGGTAGCTTGGAATTTTTTGAGTGCTTCCGGTATACCCCACGCGTACAGAAAATACATGGCTAAGTGCAAAACGTGCAGCTATTCCGCCAGCAATTCCACCTGTATAGCCATTAAACATTGGTCTGTCGCCAATAATGATAGCATTACCGCCTGTAAGTGTTAGTTCCCACATGCCGCGCGGTTTTGGCGGATATGGTGTTTGATAGTTAACAAACTCATTGTGTTGAGGCATATCCTTCGTAGAAATCTTTGAAGAATCATATACCCAATTGGCATCTGTGGTGCCAGCCGTTGACATTGATCCTGTACTGTCCTGAGCATAAGATGCAGCCTGTATTAGTCCTACAAGGACTAAGAGCAATTTCAGTTTTTTGCTTACCATAGGTAAATTTTTAAATTGTTTAATGTTTCCCTTTTTTAAATTGTTTAATGTTTCCCTAATAAAATACATCTACAAAAGTATTAATAGATAATGAAATACCAAATTTTTACAATTTATTTTCTTTTGATCAAACCGCTCTTATGACAAATATTCTATTCAACTTGCTGCTTTTTATATACCAATTACTTTTCACATATCTTGCAACACTTTGAAAATTTAATGTGAAGAAAGCAATACAATTAATAGACCAAGATTTAACAAAGTTTGAAGTTTACTTTAGCAATGCTGTAAAAAGTAAGGTTCCGTTGCTTGACAGAATAATGCAATATATTGTAAAAAGAAAAGGAAAACAAATGCGGCCAATGTTTGTTTTGCTGAGTGCAAAATTAGGTGGAGAAATTACCACATCTACTTATAGAGCCGCCTCGCTTGTAGAGTTATTACATACTGCCACACTGGTGCACGATGATGTAGTTGATGAATCTCCTGAACGCAGGGGTTTTTTTTTCGATTAATGCATTATGGAAAAATAAGATTGCAGTGCTGGTGGGTGATTATCTTTTGTCCAAAGGGTTACTACTTTCTTTAAACAATAATGATTATAAAGTGCTGCAAATACTTTCTGAAGCAGTAAAATTAATGAGCGAAGGGGAGTTGCTACAAATCGAAAAAGCCCGCAATCTTAATTTAGATGAGAATATATATTATGATATAATTAAGGGAAAAACTGCATCCCTGCTCTCTTCAGCATGTGCCGCTGGTGCTGCTACTACATTTTCTGATAATCTTTATATAAAAAAAATGCAACAATTTGGTGAAAAAATTGGTATGGCATTTCAAATTAAAGATGATCTTTTTGATTATAATGCAAAAAACATTGGCAAACCAACAGGTATAGATATCAGAGAAAAAAAATTAACGCTGCCTGTAATTTATACCCTGGCACATTGCGATAGATCGCTGAGAAAAAAAATAATTTATATTATTAAAAATGAAAGTAAAAATAAAGATAAAGTAAACTTTGTTATAGATGCAGTAAGAGCAAACGGAGGTATTGAATATGCCACCGGTAAAATGTTATCTTTCAGAGATGAAGCGCTGCAATTACTTCATGAATTTGAAATTTCCGAAACCCGTGATGCACTTGAAGATTTGGTGCGTTTTACAACAGACAGAGAATACTGATGAACAAACGTTGGAAAATATTATCCGCAGATGAGGAAAAAGTTTTGCAGTTACAGCAAAGCCTTCGCATAAATAAAATCCTTTGCCGCATATTATCGCAAAGAGGGGTTGATACATTCGAAAAAGCACACAATTTTTTTCGTCCGCAGCTTTCCCAACTGCACGATCCCTGGTTGATGAAGGATATGCTTAACGCAGTAAACCGTATATTATCGGCAATAAATAACAAAGAAAAAATTTTAGTATTTGGAGATTATGATGTTGATGGCACTACTGCAGTCGCTTGTATGCATCAGTTTTTAAAATCAATTTATACTGAGGTTGCTTATTATATACCGCATCGTTACCGTGAAGGTTATGGAGTTTCACAGGCGGGAATTGAGTTTGCTTATCAAAATAATTTCACGCTCATCATTTCACTTGATTGCGGAATTAAATCAACATCCTTGATATCGTATGCCAAACAAATGGGCATTGATTTTATTATCTGCGATCATCATTTGCCTGATGAGGAAATTCCCAACGCTGTGGCTGTACTTGATCCAAAACAAAAAGATTGTAATTACCCGTACAAAGAATTATGCGGCTGCGGTGTAGGTTTTAAATTAATGCAGGCTTTAACTGAAGAATTAAACCTGCCTGAAGAAATTTATTTAAAATATATTGACCTGGTTGCAGTAGCTATTGCAGCCGATATTGTTCCGCTTGATGGCGAAAACCGTGTGCTTGCATTTTATGGTTTAAAAAAAGTAAATGAAAATGCTGCTGTAAGCCTTAGGGCTTTGCTAAATCTTGCGGGCATGCAAAAACGCGTTCACATAAACAGCCTTGTATTTATTGTTGCGCCGCGTATAAATGCAGCCGGAAGAATGGATGATGCAAAAAAAGCGGTGCAGTTATTTATTGAGGAAGATTACAATAAGGCGCTTGAATATGCAGGTATGCTACATAATGATAATACAGACAGAAAAGAAGCTGACAGCAACATTACAGACGAAGCTTTATTGCTTATTAAAAATGATGTGATTTTAAAAGAAAAGAAAACTACCGTTGTTTATAAAGAGCATTGGCATAAAGGTGTGGTTGGTATTGTTGCGTCAAGATTAATAGAAAATTATTACAGGCCAACAGTTGTACTAACCAAAAGCGGTGATGTAATCGCGGGCAGCGCACGCAGTGTACCCGGCTTTAATTTATATGAAGCTATACATGCCTGCCGCGAACATTTGCTTGGTTATGGCGGTCATTTTGCTGCTGCAGGTTTAACTATGCATGAAAATAAACTGCCTGATTTTATTGACAGTTTTGAGAAAATTGTGTCTGAAACAATTCATGAAGATTCGCTTACACCTGAAATTATAATTGATGCTGAACTTTCATTTAAGGACATAAATCTTTCTTTCATAAATATTATTGACCAGATGGAACCTTTCGGGCCAAATAATATGCGCCCTGTTTTTATAACACGTAATGTAAAAGATACCGGTTATTCAAAAGTTATAAAAGAACAGCATATTCGTTTTGTACTGCATCAGCATGAGAAAACTTTTACCGGCATTGGATTTAATATGGCTGATAAATTTAGTTTACTGCAAATGAATGCACCGGTTGATATTGTTTATACGCTTGATTTGAATGAATGGAATGGTGAAACAATGATTCAATTAAAAATGATTGATTTCAGGCCGGCAGTATAAGGTAAAGTGTAAGATAAAAGTTTAAAATTTTATTTTTTGCCTTGAATGAAAATTGTACACGTAACAGAAGCCTTTGAAGGTGGTGTGATTGAGTTTTTACGATGCCTTACCAACAGCACTCCTGATATTGAACATACGATAATTTATGGCAGGCATCATTTTTTTGAACAGGCATATAAATCATTTCCGGGTAGAGTAAAATTTATTGCATGGCCTGAGATAAATACCAAAATATCTTTGCAAAAAGATATAAAAGCGTTACAGCATCTTATTAAAATTTTAAAAGACCAAAAGCCCATTGATGTTATACATCTGCATTCTGCCAAAGCCGGTATTTTAGGCAGAATTGCGGCACGAAGAATAGGGCAAAAGAAAGTAATATATGCGCCGCATGGTGCAACTTTTTTACGCAAGGATGTTTCTGTTTTTGTCCGCACCGCTTTTGCAACTATTGAAAAAGCGGTAAACATATTCCCGGCAAAAGTGGTTGGTGTTTCAAAATCAGAAGCTGATGCATACAGGAAGATTGGCATTAAGGCCAAACATGTAAACAACGGTAAATTTTTTCCGGCATCGCCTGGTAAAAAAAACGATAAAAATAGTTTTATAATTGTAACAACAGGCCGCGCCATGCGGCAAAAAAATCCTGCATTATTTAATCAAATTGCGTCTGCGTTTACTGATAATGCACAAGTACAATTTATTTGGATTGGCGATGGCAATCAGCGAAACTTTCTAACATCACCCAATATTAAAATCACCGGTTGGGTTGATCGCGCTGAAGTTGAAAACAACCTGCAGAATGCTGATCTGTATATTTCAACCGCTTTATGGGAAGGTTTATCTTATGCTGTGCTTGAAGCAATGAGTATGCGCCTGCCTTTATTGCTTACGGCTTGCCCCGGCAATAATGATCTTGTGGAAAATGGTATTAATGGCTTTTTATTTAATTATCCTGCCCAAGCCATAGATTTTATTAATCAATACATCAAGAACCGGGAATTACTGCAAGCGCACGGGCAGGCATCCTTTAATATGCTGCAAACAAACTTCAGCGTTGAACAAATGGCAGAAGGCTACAGGAAAGTTTATAGCTCAATATAATAAGAAGATAGCGTTTATATTCTAAACAAATAATCTACTATCAATTCAGTATTTCATAATCGCCTTTTGCATCAATCGAAATAACAGGAAGCTTTTTTTCTTTTTCAAAATAATCATACACTTCTTTCAGTTTGGTTTCAAATTGTTGTACGTCGGGTTCATCTTTAGTGGTTTTATCAAAATAAGCCATGCTTTTTACGTTATTAAAACGTACCGGAAAAATATGTACGGGTATAAAATCCTGCCCGTTGCTTTTAGCGCTCATGGCAAGTATATACACTTCTTCAATCTGATAATCCTGTATAGGAATGCAGCCAACAGTAACACAACTGCCATGTATATAAATATCGCCGCCAGGATCTGTACCATGGCTTACAATTTTATCTGCAGCATTTGGATAATTTAAACCCAGCGACATGTGGTACAAACTGTTTGGTTTAAATTCGTTAATATAATAAAATCCTTCAGGAACCTGGTAATCGCCTTCCATACGTTTTGGCCCCATTGTGCCAGCCAAAGCACAAACAGAATATGTTTTAAACAGTTTAAAAGGTTCATCATTATTATTACGCACCCAAACTTCCAACTGGCTGTCATATTTAAATGAGCGGATATAAATCTGATATGCAGGCCACTGTAAACCGGCAGCAATAAATTGTTTTTTTAATGTATCTGCTTTACGGTTCATTGCATCTGCGACGCGTGGAAAATTATCCTGGTAATCTATAAAAGATTTTTGTGCGGTTGCATTTATACAAACAAACATTATTGCTATTGCTGCCAAAAATTTCATATCGGCAAAATAATTTAAAATTGATGTGATGAAAGTTATAAGATTTATGCAGCAATATTAAACATTAAACGTGCTTAAATTATTTTGGCGAAGGCTAAAGTTTTATATGCTAATAAAATAAAAGCTGCGCTTATTGCGCAGCTTACGTTGCCCGACCTGGATTCGAACCAAGACATTCAGAACCAAAATCTGACGTACTACCCTTATACTATCAGGCAATTATTTATTTATGATTACTGTCTTGCGGTAATTGCAAAGTGCCCGGGGCTTGCTGTTGTTGCGTATTTGATGAGCCTTGCTGTGAGGTATTGATGTTCTTTATCATATTGTCATTGTTATTTCCTGAAACATTGGAGACAAACAAAACAGATATGATGCAAAGCACTGCTAATGCAGAAGCGAGTATCCACGTGCCTTTTTCCAATACATCAGTGGTTTGCTTTACGCCCATAAATTGGTTATTAAAACCGGCAAGTGTGCCGCTTAAACCGCCGCCTTTGGGATTTTGTATAAGTATAATTAATGCTAATATTATACAAACTATTACGATGAGTATGAATAAAACCAGTGTCATTGTTTAACCTTTTAATTCCTCAATTTTGGCCGCAAAGTAAGCGGATTTAGCGGGATTATTAAAACTTAATTTTTGGTAAATCTGAATAGCCTGTTCCGGCTTGCCCTGTTTTATTAAAACATCAGCCATTGCCTCCGTTACAATTTCTTCAGGCTCATTAGAATGCTCTGCAATATTTTTAACTGTTGTTTCGCCGGCTTCATCATTGCCAATATCATCATTAGGATTAATACGTTTCATTTGCTTTAACCAATCTGTAAAGCGTTTTAGCTGTGTTCCTAATTTATCATTGGCCTTATCTTCATCAAGTTTTATGCCTTGTGAATCAAAATAATCAACACGGTGATAAGGTGTATTTTCAACAGGAACTTCCGCATCGGTTTCAACAGGCTTTTCAAATGCCGATGCATGTTGCTGCAAGAGGCTACTTAATTTCTCATTTATTAAAATATCCGCTTCAATTTGCTCTTCAACAAAATCATTTTCTGCTGCCTGCACCAAATCATCTTTATCTAAAATAAATGAATCACTAACAGCATCTTTTTCTTCCTCATCAAAAACAGGCGGTTCTATTTGAATATAGGCTGAATTGTCTGTTTGTGTTTTTTCAGGTTGGCTTGTTTGCAGTACATTTTCCTTTTCTATTTGCTCATCATCGTTGTTTAAATTAAAATCCAGCCATAAATTATTTTTAAAATGAATAGCTGCTTTTTCCAGTGCATTTTTATAATCCGCATCATTTGACAGATATAATTTTTTTGCCAGCAGAAAATATGCGGCACCATTATACGGATGATCATTAATTTCATGCAGAAGCTGTTCTGCTGAAACATTTTTTAATGATGTTGTTTGAAAAAGATTTTGCAAAATATTTTCAGCCGGTGAATTCATTCCAGATTGGTTTAATTAATGAAAATATTGTTCTTTACCAATTTGAAAAAATATGATTGAATATCTGATCCGTAAGCTGATTAATTATATCAGTTGCTAACTGATTTTCTACCTGTTGAAGCGATAACCCTGCAGAAAAATCAAAGTCTTTACTTACTGTAAAATTATCGGTTTTATTATCAACCGTGTTTACAAATGTTATAGATGCAGCTACTGTAAGTCTGTTTGCAGCACTTTGATTATTGCTTATAGCTGCAAGAGAAACATCGTACCGGTTTATATAACCTGTAATAATATAATTCGCATCGTCACTATTTACCAGTGTAAGTTTTGTAGAGTTATTTATTTTTTGCTTTAAGTTGTCGGTTAGCCTTGGGCTTAGCTGAGGGTTTATATAATGTGCCTTGTTATCAATAAATCCAACCTTAATGGTTTTAATTTTTGAATAATCAATGGATACATCTTTGAAAGTATAAACACCGCAGGAGGTTGTTAACATTATAACCATAGCAAAGCATAAATAGCTTAACCGACGACCGATGACCAATAACGGATATTTAGCGAGTAGCGGTTGACGTTTTCTATTCATTAATATCATATTCTTTCAGCTTTCTATATAAAGTTCTTTCACTTATTCCTAAATCAAGGGCTGCATCTTTTCTTTTCCCGCGATGCTTTTTAAGTGCTTTTATTATAAGTTCTTTTTCTTTATCCATAATATTCAACGATTCTTCTACTTCTTCGTGCTGGTGAATTTCGTCTTTATGAGAAATAATCACCGGCTGCTGAGCCTGCTGCATGTGGCCCGGCAATGCCGTTGTTTGTCCAGTGGCTAAAACAGGTGCATTATAATCATTTCCATAATCATTTCCGTTTATTGCATAATCACTTTGTAAAGATTCTGCGGTAAATTTTGTTGCACTATTTGCAAGCGAAGGGTTTTTAAGAATTTCCAAAAACATTTTTTTCAGTTCTGTTACATCCTTCCTCATATCAAAAAACAGCTTGTATAAAATTTCACGTTCATTATTAAATTCACCGTTTGCCTGTTGCGAGTGTGCAAGCACAGGTAAACGGTTTATATTTTTTTCAGGAAGAAATTTCTGCAAATCTGCCGCTGTTATTATTTGATTTGTACTTAACACAGATAATTGCTCTGCAATATTCTTCAGTTCACGCACATTGCCGGGCCAGGAATAGTTAATTAACATGTTTTTCGCCTCATCGTCCAGTTGAACCGGTGTGGTTTTATAACGCTCCGCAAAATCAATAACAAACTTTCTGAACAACAAATTAATATCTTCTTTGCGGTCTCGCAGAGAAGGCACACGAATAGGAACAGTGCTTAAGCGGTAATAAAGATCCTGCCGGAATTTCCCGGTTTGTGTTGATTCATATAAATCTCTATTAGTTGCTGCAATTACACGGACGTCTGTTTTTTGTACTTTGGATGAGCCCACGCGAATGAATTCACCTGTTTCCAAAACACGCAATAACCGGGCTTGAGTACCCAATGGCATTTCGCCAATTTCATCTAAGAAAATAGTACCGCCGCTTACTGTTTCAAAATAACCTTTGCGAAAATCTACAGCACCGGTGAACGAACCTTTTTCGTGGCCGAATAATTCTGAATCTATCGTGCCTTCAGGAATAGCGCCGCAGTTTACGGCGATAAAAGGATTATGTTTTCTTGACGATAATGCATGTATGATTTGTGAGAATGATTCTTTCCCTACACCGCTTTCACCTACAATTAAAACACTAAGATCTGTTGATGAAACCTGTATTGCAACCTGTATTGCATAATTAAGTGCCGGTGAATTTCCAATTATTCCAAACCTGTTTTTTATTGATTGAATTTCTGCCATTTCTTATTCTTCTAAACTTTTTAAAATGTTTTTTACTTCTGCTTGTAAAACGGGCAAGTCATTTTGGATAATTCTCCATAACGTTCCCTTATCAATCATATCATATTCATGAATGATAATATGACGTAACGCTATAATGCTTTTCTGATCTGAAACAGATATTGACTTATCGATTTTTGATGCTTTCCATAATGCTTCTCCAACAATTGCCAGCCTTCTTTCTACAGCATCTGTAACTGTAATATTTTGTATAAATTCAATAGATGAATTAATGTTTTGGATATGAAACTGAATTTTTGAAATACCATCAAGAATATCATATAAAAATTTTATAGTTTCAGCATTCATAGATCTTTATTTTTTCATTGCTGACTCTATTTAAAAAGTATTTATTGGTAATTCTTTCTTCCGCTACCAAATCAATTTTTCGTCCTGTAATTTTTTCTAACTCAAACATCAAATCAAAATAATCATAATAAGGAGGTAAGAGATTTCCCTCTTTATCATTTTTAAAGGAAAACAAAAAATCAAAATCGCTTTCTTTATTAAAATCTTCACGAATGCCCGAGCCAAACAAATACAAACTCTTAACCTGCATTTGCTCGCAGGTTTTAATTATTTCTGATAATTTATTTTTGATTAAACTATTCATTACAATTCGTTTACCACTTCACCAATAAGCGTTGCCTGTGTAAAATCGTTCACCTTTACAAAAGCATAATCACCCTTTGTATACTTGTAATTTTCTTTAGAAAAAACGATCACTTTGTTTTGCGAACTTCTGCCCATCCAGTCTGCTTCACTTTTTTTGCTATTGCCTTCAATTAAAACTTTAAATGTTTTGCCAACATCGTTTTTATTGCTTTCATAAGATAGTTTTCCCTGCAGATTAACTATCTCTTTTAATCTTCTTTTTTTCACATCTTCAGGTACATCATCTTTATATCTTCTTGCTGCTAATGTACCTGGTCTTTCACTATAAAAAAACATATAACTCATATCATAAGCACTGCTTTGCATTATATCTAATGTATTTGCATGATCTGTTTCTTCTTCTGTACAAAAACCCGCAATAATATCTGAACTGATACCGCAATCAGGAATGATTTCTCTTATGCGATTCACTTTTGCTTTATACCATTCACGCGTGTATGTACGATTCATTAATTGCAAAACTCTTGTGCTTCCACTTTGTAAAGGCAAATGAATATAATTGCAGATGTTTTCATACTTCGCTATGGTAAACAATACTTCATCCGTAATATCTTTTGGATGTGAAGTGCTGAAACGAACTCTTAAAGATGGATCAACCAGTGCAACTTTTTCAAGCAACTTGCCAAATGTTACGATCTCATCATTTGCTTCATCAATCCAATAATAACTATCAACATTTTGCCCGAGTAACGTTACTTCTTTATAACCGCGATCAAATAAATCTTGTGCTTCTGCAATGATGGAATGTGCATCGCGGCTGCGTTCTCTTCCTCTTGTAAACGGCACCACACAAAAGCTGCACATATTATTACAGCCACGCATAATAGAAATAAAAGCTGTAACGCCGTTGCTATCTAATCTTACCGGGGAAATATCAGCATATGTTTCTTCACGGCTAAGTAAAACGTTTACAGATTTTTGTCCTGTTTCTGCTTCTTCAATTAATACAGGTAAAGTGCGGTAAGCATCGGGGCCAACAACCAGATCAACCAGCTTTTCTTCTTCCAGAAATTTTGATTTCAATCTTTCTGCCATACAACCTAATACACCAACCAGCATTCCTGGTTTTGCTTCTTTGATCTTTCTGAATTCTGTCAAGCGTTTGCGAACTGTTTGTTCAGCTTTCTCGCGAATAGAACACGTATTCAGCAAAACAAGATCGGCTTCTTCAAAATTTCTCGTTGCTCCAAATCCTTCGCCTTGTAAAATGGAAGCTACAATTTCGCTGTCGCTGAAATTCATCTGGCAACCATAACTTTCTATGTAAAACTTCTTATTATATTGATTAACATCACTCGCAAAAGGAGCAAATGCTTCGCCCTGTCGCATTTCATCATGTACTTTATCTCCAACCAAATCAAGCATTAATAAATTTTGAGCTTGCAAAGATATTGAATTCAGACAGATTGTCAGAAATGCAAGGTTAAGGTTTTATGAGCGGAAGACGGGACTCGAACCCGCCACCTTTAGTTTGGGAAACTAATACTCTGCCGGATGAGCTACTTCCGCTAATAAATTTTTATCGCACAGAGCTAACTGAGACAATAGAGTTATAAGGAATGCTTAACTACAGTTTTAATTTTTGTTTTCAGCCAGCTTTCTTTTATGGGAATTATCCAATTATTTTTTAATTCGGTTTTATTGTTTACAACATTATTAAAAAATAAAGTATCAGGTGTTATGAAATTATTTTCAATTGCATAATTGAACTGCTGTCGCGGAATGACCTGCACTTTATCTTTTACAACAAAAGCAAGATTTTGCCAGTTGAACATTTCGACACTAAACTGTTTTTCTATTTGCTGAATAATGCGCACCGAACTATCAATGCTGCAACCACTAACACCTGTTGCAGCTTCATCGGCCATTAATATAATAAACTGGCCAAAAAATAAATTAGCATATCCTTTAACCGGCGTGCCGTGACTTTTCCAGTTCGTTACCAAATCATTCAACATATCTTCAATATGCAATGCTTCACTTAATGTAAATAAACGGCTTGCCTGGTAAATCCAAACTCTGGAATCGTCACTAAAATCTACAGGCAATAAATGTTTGTATTCAAAATTCATAAGGCAAAATTAATGGTTATGATTTTGGATTATGCCGAAATAATATCATCATTCTTTCATCACCGACAACTCTATATAAGAAGCCAGCTTATTAGTGCAATAAAGCGTTTTAGCTGCTTTGATAAAATCACTTTCTTTTGCTTCAAAAATGTTTGGTACAAACGAGGATTGCGGTCAATTATAGGAAACCATGTACTTTGTACCTGGATCATCATTTTATGTCCCGGTAAAAATGTATGATTGATCTGGTGCAGATCAATTACAATTTCTTCAGGTTTGTGATGATAAAAAGAATAATTTTTTTTCACACAAAAATTTTTACCTGATTTTCGGAATAAGTATTGTTACAGATCATTCAAATATAGTGATCCGTAGGCCAAATTTGTTGGTGATCGTTATGCTTTTCAAACAGATTTTAAAAGTACATTTACCGCCCTGAAAATTTTAGGATTGCCGATGAAAATAATTATTGATAAAATACAGGATGCGCTTATCTCTTTTTTAGATGAAGCGCCTCAACGCATTGAACAGTTGCCACGCAGCGGAAGCGACCGCATTTATTTCAGGATATTTTATGATGATAAAACTTTTATTGCTACATATAATCTCAATATAAAAGAGAACAAAACCTTTATTGCATTCAGCAATCATTTTAAAGAAAAAAACCTGCCTGTACCGGGAATTCTTTTTGTAAATGATGAAGCAGTTACTTACATACAACAGGATCTCGGAACAATTTCACTGCTTGATATATTAGAACAAAATGGCCGTAACGATCATGCATATAATCTTTATAAAAAAAGCTTAAAGCAATTGGCGCAGCTGCAGATAAAAGGTGATGAAGGATTGAATTACGATGTATGCTTAACTGCAAAGGAATTTGGCAGGCAGGCTATATTAAGTGACCTTTTATATTTTAAATATTATTTTCTCGATACGTTGCAATTGCCCTACGATAAACAGGCAATGCTGGACGATTTTGAAGCGCTGGCTTCTTATCTTACCCAAACGGAATATAAATATTTTATGTTCCGCGATTTTCAAAGCAGGAACATAATTGTAAATAACGATGAAGTTTATTTTATAGATTTCCAGGGAGGAATGAAGGGTGCTTTGCAATATGATGTTGCCAGTTTATTGTGGCAGGCTAAAGCGCAATTGAATGATGAATGGAAAAACAGTTTATTGAATTATTATCTTGATGTAATTGATGAACTGCTTGCAAAACCAATTGACAGAAATATTTTTATCGGTCAGTATGATGGTTATGTTTTGATAAGATTACTGCAGGTATTGGGCGCCTATGGTTTCAGAGGTTTGTTTGAGCGCAAAGCACATTTTCTTACCAGTATTCCTTTGGCTTTAAGAAATCTGAAAAACTTTTTGCAAAACAGCCGTGTAGGAATTATAACATCTGAATTAAGCCGCATGCTTGAAGCAATAACCAGCGCTGAAATAATTACAAACTTTGAACCCTTCCAGGCTGATGAACAAACACCACTTGTGATAAATATCTCCAGTTTTTCTTATAAAAAAATTATGCCGCAGGATGAAAGCGGTAATGGCGGCGGTTTTGTTTTTGATTGCAGAGGATTACTGAATCCAGGCAGGTTTGAAGAATTTAAAACGCTTACCGGTCAGAATAAAAAAGTGATAGATTTTTTAGAACAGCGTACACGCATAAATGAGTTTTTGAATGGTGTGTATGATATTATTGATATTTCTGTTGAAGATTATATTAAAAGAGGATTTACTAGTTTAATCATAAGTTTCGGGTGTACAGGCGGGCAGCATCGTAGCGTATATGCGGCCGAACAAACTGCAAGACATCTTAAAAATAAATACAAGGTAAAAGTAAACGTGCAACATTTGAATGAAAAGAACTGGATACCCCCAACCCCTAAAGGGGAGAAAATTACATCTTCAAATCTTATAAAAGATTAATGAATATTGATTCGCTTAATAATTCCCCCTTTAGGGGGCAAGGGGGCAAAGCAATGTTATTAGCGGCAGGTTTTGGTACTCGTCTAAAACCTTTTACAGATCACCATCCAAAAGCATTGGCTGAAGTAAATGGCAAAACTTTATTGCAATATAATATTGAATACCTGCAGCAATTTGGCATTTATGAAGTGATCATAAACGTGCATCATTTTGCAGAACAAATAATTCACTCAATACAAACAAATAATGGCTGGGGCAGCAACATAAATATTTCTGACGAAACAGATGCGATTCTTGAAACCGGCGGTGGCTTAAAACGTGCTGGTTGTTTTTTTAAAGATGAAGAAGATTTTGTTTTGATGAATGTTGATATACTTACCGATTTGCCATTAAATGAAATGATCTCATTTCATAAAAAGAATAACCCGCTGGCAACATTGGCAACAAGTAAAAGAGAAACATCGCGCTATTTTTTATTTAATAAAGAAAATATTTTGTGTGGATGGAAGAATGTAAAAACAGGTGAAGAAAAAATCGTGCGGAATGAAGAAAATTTAATGGCAAAAGCATTCAGTGGGATACATGTTATCAGCACGAAAATATTTTCACTAATGCAGCAAAGCGAAACAAAATTCTCTATGGTTGATGCGTATCTTTCTTTATGTGCAGAAAGCAAAATTTTATCGTTTGATCATTCTGATGCAAAATTTATTGATGTGGGAAAACTAGAAAATTTACAACAGGCTGCCATCCTTTTTAATAAATGATTTTAAATAAGTTAAGCATCGCCGACTTATTAAAGCAGTTTTAATATTGCTATATTTGCGCCCGTATTTCTTTTGAATAATGAACGCATTGTTGTTATAAAAAAACCTTCTAAATGCACGAAGGTTTTTTTATTTTAAAATGTGACTCAGAGGGCAAAGCTATTTAGTTACACCTTAAGACAACCGTTCATCTCTGATCTATTTTACAAGCCATTAAATTTAAATGCTGCAATAAATATTTGTTTTGAAATGAATCATGAAGCGCTTATTTCTGTATGCATTCCAACATTTAATGGCGCCCGCTATTTAAGAGAAACATTGGCATCAGTTGCTGATCAAACTTACAAAAATATAGAGCTGATTATAAGTGATGATAACTCCACCGATGAAACACTGGCAATTGCAGAAAGCTTTAAATCTGAAGCAGCATTTCCTGTAATTATTTACAATCATTCGCCTGGTGGCATTGGCGCCAATTGGAATAACTGTATTCTACATTCAAATGGAAAATATATAAAATTTATTTTCCAGGATGATTTTATGGAACCATCCTGTATAGAAGAAATGCTTTTTGCTATTGAGCAATCCAATGAGAAAATTTGTGTTTGCAAAAGAAATATTATTGTTGATGGCAATTATCAAAACAATGATGATTTGAAAAGATGGTTAAGTGTGTTTGGCGATTTGCAAAAGAATATTAGCATACATGAAAGAAATAATTATAAAATAATTACAAAATCAATTTTTAGCGACAAGCGTTTTTTAGAACAGCCTTATAATAAAATCGGGGAACCGATTGTTGGTTTGATTGACAGAATTGTATTTGAAAAGACAGGATTATACAACACATCCGGTAAACAATTTATTGATTATGAATTTTGGTACAGAGCGTTAAAAAACTTTGATTTTGTTTTTTTGGAAAAACACCTCGTAAACTTTAGAGTACATTTTTTACAGGCCACAAGAGTGAATGAAAGAAGTAAGTTGAATGAGTTCCCTTTATATTTGAATTTCGTTGAAAAAAACCTGAAAGAAATGTTGGATCCGGGCATTAAAAAGAAATGGTTTAGCTATTTCGTTACACTAAAAAGAAAAATCGCGTATAGATTAAGAAATTAATAAACTCAATGCTATGTCAGCATTAAATACGAATGTTTAAAAAGGCAATAAAAAATAAATTTATTGGGAATATAGCGTCTTTAGGGATTGTAAATATTTCCAACTATTTATTTCCTATAATTACAATTCCAATAGTTGCAAGGGCATTAGGGCCAGAGAAGATTGGCATTATCAATTATATGGCTTCATTCGTTAGTTATTTTTCACTTTTTGTATCATATAGTTTTAATATTACAGGAACAAGAAGAATAGCACGGGATCCTAATAATTCATATTTTGTTGATAAGGTATTTTCAGAAGTATTTTTTGCACAGCTATTATTATTTATTATTTCTACAACGTTTTTTTTTGTTTCCATAAAATATTTTACACCGGTTCGTAATGAAAATACTTTAGCGTGGTTTTCTTATTTAAGCTGCGTCGGCGCATTATTTACACAAAACTGGCTTTTTCAAGCCAAACAGGAATTAAAATTAGTGGCCCTTCTAAATCTAATTCCAAGGATAGTTATCACAGTATTTGTTGTGTTTTTTATCAGGAAAGAAAGTGATTACCTGAAATATGCTTTCATTGGCAACTGTGTTTCTTTGGTAATTGCTCTTTTATCGTTTACATGGGCAAAGAAAAGGTATAGATTAAAATTGTATTGGGTAAGCATAAAGCAGTTAGTTATTATAATAAAGAATGATCGTGTATTATTTTTTTCCAATGTAATTACTTCTGTTTACACAACTACAGGTATTATAATTTTAGGATATTTTATGCCAATTACTCAAGTTGGTTACTATACTTCAGCACAAAAATTAATTGATATTTTAAGAAGTGTTATTATAATGCCTATTAATCAGGCACTGTTCCCTATAACGGTTAAGGCATTCAGTGAAGCACATGAGAAAGGAATAAATCTGCTAAAAAATTATTTGCCCTTGTTTATTATGTTTACATTTTTCATATTCCTGGCAAGTGAAGTGTTGGGGCCGATAATTATAAAACTTTTGTATGGTTCGAAGTTTACCTCCAGTATTCCAATTTTTCTTATTCTTAATGTAGGTTTATTCTTTGTGTTTTATGGTTATTTTTTTGGTGTGAATGCCATGTTAACAATGGGTATGGATGTAATATATGTAAGAATCCAAATAATTGTATCTGTGATCAGCCTTATACTTACATTTATTTTTGTGCCTCAATTTGGCGCTATGGGCACAGCTTTTATATGGACATTATCTGAATGCATAGTTTCAACATCTCAGTTTTATGTTTTGCGAAAAAAGGGCTATAGATTAATTGATAAGAATGTTCTTACTATTAAATATTATAAAACAGCAGTTAAAAGTTTAAATCTTTTTAGTAAAAATTAAACTGCTTTATTCTGCATGTTGACATTTTTTAATTGAGTAATTATACCAAATCCTAGACAATGATTTTAAATACGATAAAGCTTTTTTCTGAATTTAACATGGGGGGTTAAAATTACTATATTTGCGGCCCTATTCTTATTAATGAGCATATTGTTTTTATAAGATTGTAACCTTCTGTTTGCATGAAGGTTTTTTTATTTTACATGTGACTCAGAGGGCGAAGCTATATATTTACATTTTTAGATTTTATGTTAATGTTTAAAAAAATAATCCTTAGAATTTTTGCTGCCGTATTGTTTTTTTTATGCATCGCTGTGCATACAAAAGCACAGGATCTTTTACGCAATTACGACCTGAGTTCTATTAAAGTTGATAAAATATCCGACGCAGATATTTTAAAATTCAAAAAGCAGTTAGATGCTTCAGGATTAACAGAACAACAGGCTGAGCAAATCGCAATTGCAAAAGGAATGCCGATAACCGAAGTACAGAAATTACGGGTAAGATTACAGCAATTAGCCACTGCCGGAACTTCTACATCTACACAGAATAATTATAATAATCCTGCAAATACTCAGCCTGCTTACAGAAACAATTTACAGGATACAGGCTTTAACCAGTTATATGGTAATGATACAACTAATCGAAGGCCACTTATAAATCCGCGGATATTTGGTTCAGAACTATTCAATAATTCCACGCTGAATTTTCAGCCCAATATATCTGTTGCAACTCCTTTAAATTATATAATTGGCCCGGGCGACCAGCTTAATATTTCTGTATATGGAGTACAGGAAATAGATATTCCTGTTACAGTTTCCCCGGAAGGAAATATCATTATTCCTAATGTTGGGCGGTTACAGGTTTCTGGTACTACTATAGAAAATGCCACACAAAAGATAACCTCTTTAATGGGCCGTACGGCATATAGCACTTTACGTACAGGCGCATCCAAACTAAGTATAACCATTGGTCAGATAAAAAGCATTGCTATCACAGTTACAGGAAGTAATAAGCCCGGCAATTATACAGTTCCATCTCTTGCTACTGCCTTTAATGCATTGTTTGTTGCGGGTGGTCCTTCTCAATTTGGCAGCTTCAGGCAAATACAATTAATAAGAAACAATAAGGTTTTCAAAAATATTGATTTGTACAGGTTTCTTGTAAACGGAGATCAAAGCGATAACATCACATTACAGAATAATGATGTGATAAGAATACCCGCTTATAAAATAAAAGTGATCATAGATGGTTATGTAAAAAGGCCCGGCATTTTTGAAATGTTGCCTGACGAAACGTTGCAGGATTTGCTTACATACAGTTCAGGGTTCGCGGATAGCGCTTATACATCTTCGGTTAAAATTGTGCAGTTTACCGGTAAAGAATTAAGTGTAAAAGATGTAAGTGCTACAGATTTTGGTAACTATAAAATGCAAAGCGGCGATAGCGTTATCGTAAGTAAAGTGCTGAACAGGTTCACAAACAGGATAACATTAACCGGCGCTGTTTACAGGGAAGGAATATATGAATTAACTGATGGCATGACGTTAAGAGATCTCATTAATAAAGCAGATGGTTTCAGAGAAGATGCATTTATGCAACGTGCGCAGGTATTCAGGCTTAAGGATAATCTTTCAAAAGAAATGCTTTCGTTTACTCCTTCTGATACCATTCAGCAAAAAAGTATTTTATTAAAGAGGGAAGACTCGGTGGTAGTATCTTCCATATTCGATTTAAAAGATCAATATTATATTTCTGTTTTGGGTGAAGTAAGAAATCCGGGCTATTATGAATACAGAGACAGTTTAACGCTGAAAGATGTAATTCTTCAGGCCGGCGGGTTTACCGATGCTGCTTTTCCTCAAAGAATTGAAGTAGCAAGATTGATGAGAAGGGATTCGCTTACAGCGCAGGATGTAAGAGCAAGCATGATAATAGAAGTAAAAGATATTACTGATATTTCAGCTACACAGAACAATGTTTACCTGCAACCTTCTGATCTTATAACTGTAAAACGCAAGCCTGGTTTTGTAGCATTTCAATCTATTACCGTTTCAGGTGAATTGCAATATCCGGGTCCTTACGTTTTAGAAAAGCGTGAAGAAAGGGTAAGCAATATAATAAAGCGTGCGGGTGGTTTTACTCCGGAAGCTTATCTGGAAGGTGCGTATATAAAACGCCTTAATGTTAGCGATGAAACAGCGCAGGCAAAACAACAGGTGATTTCAAATATTCAGAGCCAGCTTAATGATTCAAGTAACCTTGTTCAACAATCTGTTCAAAAACAATCAGACCAAATTCCCCTTAATATAACTAAGATACTTTCAGCGCCGGGCTCTCCGGAGGATGTGGTGCTGATATCCGGTGATGAACTAATCGTTCCAAAATATAATGCACAGGTTAGAATAAGCGGAAGCGTGTTATTCCCCACACAAATTCCTTATAACGAAAAATATAATATACATGATTATATTTCTTCTGCCGGCGGTATAGCTGAAAATGGCAGAAAAAGTAAAACATACGTTGTATATGCAAATGGAAGAGCAGCCACAACACGTGGATTTTTATTTTTCAAAAACAGGCCTGATATAAAACCCGGTTCTGAAATAGTAGTTCCTGAAAAAGAAGAAAAACAAAAGATCTCGACTGCGGAATTTATCGGTCTTGCAAGTGCTATCGCTTCACTTGCAGGTGTGGTTATAGCCATTCTTCATTATTGATTTTTAAGATCAAATTATCAAGTTCAAAATTCAATGGAACAAAAAGAAATTTCAATCAAATATGTAATAGTCATCATTAAAAGCTGGATAAGATACTTCTGGTCTAAATGGCTATATTTTTTGATTATTGGAATTGTATTTGCCAGCCTCGGAATTTTATACGCATTTATATCCAAACCTGTGTATACTGCCACATCAAACTTTGTGCTTGCGAACTCTTCTGAATCAGGTGGACAACTACTTGGTTTAGCTAATCAATTCGGTATTGACTTAAGTGGTGGCGGCAACGATATTTTTACCGGGGATAATATTATTGCATTGATGAAATCGCGCCGCATGATACAGGAGGCGATGATGAAAAAGCCCCCGAATAGAGACAGCACCTTATTAAACATTTATTGCGCTTTCAACAACCTGCCTGAAGGCTGGAAGAAAAATCAAAGAACAGCTGCTGCTTTTCCTTTTCCTGACTCTTTAAATGCTTTATCGCCGGTACAGGATAGTTTATTCAGAGACGTATATGTTAAGGTTTCAACTGATTATTTAACTGTTGATGAACCGGATGCAAGCAAGGCAGTGTACGAGGTTACAACAATCTCAAAAAACGAAACTTTTTCTTATTATCTCACAAAATATATTGTTGACGCTACTTCCGCCTTCTACATTGATACAAAGACAAAAACATCCAAAGACAATTTAAATATGCTCAATCATGAAGCAGACAGTTTAAGACGATTGCTTCAGGGTGCTATTACTAACGCAGAATCAGCCAGCGATGCCGTTTATAATTTAAACCCCGCTTACCAGGTTCAACGATCAGCATCTCAGCAAAACCAGGCACAGGCGCAAGTGCTGGGCACAGCTTATGGCGAGGTAATTAAAAATCTTGAGATAGCAAAGATCACCCTTCAAAAAGAAACACCTCTTTACCAGATCATTGACGAACCTGTACTTCCATTAGTAAGCGAAACAAAAAGCAAGCTCATTTATTTGATATTAGGTGGGATTATTGGCTGCATTATTACAGCAGGCTTTTTGGTGATAAAGAAATATAACGACGAACTCTGATCAACATCATTTATAATTCTTTACCGGAAATTAAAAGATTGGCCGGTTACTTTAGAATCAACAAGTAAGTATGTGGGCTGGTAATAAGATAGCAGTAGTTATTGTAACATATAACAGGGCAGAAATTCTTAAAGATTGCATAACATCAATTCGCCTGCTGAGCGTACAGCCTGATGATATTATCGTGATAAATAACGGCAGTACTGATAATACAAAAGACTGGCTTGATGCGCAAAGTGGTCTTGATGTGACCAATAAAAATAATGATGGAAGTGCGGGCGCATACTATGCAGGTATAAGGCGGGCATTGGATATAAAAGCAGATTATATATGGTTGATGGACGATGATGGCATTGCGAATACAGACGCATTAGAACAATTATTGAATGCAAAAGAAATTGTAAAAGACTTTTCTTTTTTATGCAGCAAAATAATAAGCAGGGATGATGTTTTTATGAACGCCCCGGCTGTTGATAATACAATGTCTAAATATAATTATCCTGTTTGGGGGCAATTTGCAGAATATGCCATTACTGCTGTAAAAAATGCAACTTATATCTCACTCTTTATAAATGCGAAAAATTTATACACTGCAGGGTTGCCTTGCAGGGATTTTTATTTCTGGGCTGATGATATTGATTTTACTACACGTCTTCATAAAACCGGACCTGCATTTATGGTCGGCAAAAGCATTGTAAAACATTTACGTGCAAATCCAAAAACACCGGATATACTTACCGAAACAGAGCCACGAAGAATAGCGCTACATTTTTACAACATAAGAAATACGGTGTACTTAGTACGTCGTGATAACTCCACTCTATTTTTTGCCAAGGCTTTGTTCTTTCATGTAAAAAATATGCTTAAATGTTTTGGCACCACAAAAGGTGCAAAAAAAGCGGGTATTTATTTTAAAGGAATTTGGGCTGGCTTATTCTTCAGGCCATCTTTAGAAAATTGCAAAGCATAATAAAACATTGAACATCTTGTTTTCTATACTTGTTGCTAATTACAACAACGGGCGTTTTATAAAAGAAGCGTTCGAAAGCATACTTGCGCAAACTTTTACAAACTGGGAAGTGATAATTGTTGATGACGGTTCAGAAGACGACTCAATCAATATCATACAACCTTATCTCAGCGATTCAAGATTTAAACTTTATCTGAATGATAAAAACTATGGATGCGGATATACAAAAGCCAAATGCATAGATCTCAGTAATGGATCAATATGTGGCTTTCTTGATCCTGATGATACCCTCGAAATTTCTGCTTTGCAAAAAATGATTTTTGCGCACACAGAACATCCTGAATGCTCGTTGGTTTATTCAGACCATTATATTTGTGATGCGACACTTTCAAACAAAAAAATATCGCCTTACACCGGCAAAATAGAAATTGGTTTTTCATACCTGGTTAATCCAAACAGAAAAGTAATTCATCACTTCGCAAGTTTTAAAAAAGCATTTTATAGCCGCGGCATAAGGTTAGATGTTACTTTACAAAAAGCAGTTGACCAGGATCTATATTATAAACTTGAAGAAACCGGGCCATCATATTATATACCGGAACCGCTTTATAATTACCGCATTCACGATAAAGGAATATCAACATTAAACAATATAAATGCAGCCGCTGTAATACATTTCCGGTTGCGCATTAATGCTTTCGCCCGCAGGAAAAACAATGCAGTTTTAAATAGTTTTTATCCTAAAGACAAATCATTATTTGATTATCAATTCTTACGCAGCAGGTTTTATTTAGACAGATATTCAGGAAACATGATCAAAGCTATAATCAGGTTTCCAATAATGTTTTTGGTAAAACCTGAACAATTTGTAAAAGATTACTTTTTAAAGAGATGATTTTTGGATAGTGTAATCACGATATCAAAAAGAGAAAGCATTACACCCGCTTTATTATTCTTTGCTGTTGTTTTAGCAGTATGGTTTTTTCTGCCTTTAATAAGCATTATTCTTCTGCTTGTTTTACTGTATACTTTTAAGTTTGATAAACGTATTGAAACATTCCTCTTCCTGCTTATCGCAATAAGCCTTGGGCTGATTGCATATACCACCAAATCTGTTGGCGTACGTGATAGTGATATTGCCCGTTATTTTGCCAGCTACCGAAGTATTGCCTCTTTACAAAACTTCAAGGGCTTTTTTACAGGCTTTTTACTTTGGGGAAACGATAATCCTTTATTCTACAGCATCACGTTTATATTTACAAGGGTTGCTCCAGGCAACCCACAGATATTACCATTTTTTTGGGGTACAGTAACATATTTTTTTACGTTCCTTTCTATAAGAAAATGCGCACTGTATTTTTCGCCGGGTAATTATAAATCGTACATACTTATTCTTACATTCTCGATACTTGGTATCATTACTTTTTTCACCATAACTGAATTACTTAAACAAACTGCCTCGGCTGCAATTTTTGGGTATGCACTTTTGCTTAAATTGAATAAGCAAAAACATGCAATATTTTTTTTGGTGATATCTGTTCTTGTGCATTTTTCTTCATTGTTTCTATTACCTGCTTACTTTCTTGCAAGATCTAAAAGAGCTTTAATCTATATTCCTGTGATTGGCTTTTTTTCGCTGGTATTGTCATTTTTTAATTTCAATGAATTGCTTGGCCAGGTCATATCTTTTTTTACACGTACAGGCAATCTTTATAACCGCATTCAGACTTACACCAATTATGAAACATGGACTTTAAGCCTTCGGTTCTATGCAGATTTTGCGATGTATTTTTTGGTGATTGTTTTGTTATATGCTGACTATTTTTTTGAAACAAATGAACAGCTGAAGAACAAGAAGAGACAATTTCTTCTCGTTCATTCCATCGCTTTCTGTATCCTTTTGATCAACCGCAACAACGTTCACAACTTTATACGCTATGTATCGGGATATTTTCCATTTTATATAATGGCCGTTATTTATCTTTTCAATATACGCATTGCAAAAAATGAGCGGGTTTTGATCTTACTGCTTGTGCTCTCATTTTATGTGTATTCAAATTTTAAATTACTTGCGGTGGAAGCAGTTCCCGGTGCTGATTATGCCAACTCGTATATGAATAACGACATTCAAAAATTACTTTCATCAAACGTTGTTCAATATTTTAATTTCAAGGTAACAGGGCAATGATTACGGTTGCAGATTTTTATCGTTACGGAAACGAACATGTGCCGGTTAATGCAAGTTTATTGTTTATGATCTGCAAACATTATTCAGATTCGCCCGTTGCTTTTTTTGCAGAAGAAACTCATTTAAATAATGTAAAAGAATTTTGGCAACTTAATAATATTGAAGCAGGAAATATTGAGTGGAAGCCATCTAAGATCAAGCTAAAAGCAAAAGGAACAAGACTTGTATTTGAAAGAATAAAAAACGAGTTGCACTATATACGCCGGCTCGGCAAAGCGAAGACCGAATCGGTAAATAAGATTTTTTTTTTATCGCTTTCGCCTTTGCCGACAATCGTTTATAAATCTTTCTTTTCAAAAAACAGGCAAACACTTATAACGCTTCATGGCGATGTTGAGTTTGCGCGGATGCAAAACTCGTTTTCAAGAAACATAATCGGCAGACTTTTTCGAATTTCATTCAACATCAAAAAACAAAACTGCGTATACCTTGCATTAAATAAAGTGATCAAACAAAATTTGATACAGGAAGAGTTTCTGAAAAAAGATGAAGTGATTGCAGTGTATCATCCATACATTTTTCACGATCAACTTACGGTTAAGCCTTACACAACTCAGTTCAAATTTGCGCATATTGGAGTAGCCAGTTTGGAAAAACGTTCTTATTATCTCTATGATATCGCAACTTCATTCGAAAATGAGATCAGGCAACAAAAAATGCAATTGGAAATAATTGGTAAAAATGAAAACATTGAAATAAAAGAAAACAGTGAATTGATACCTGGCATTCATAACAAAGAAATGCTTCGCCGGGATGAATTTGATATGAGGTTAATGCAGGTAGATTATACACTCTTTTTTTATAGTGAAGCATACCAGCTTACAGGCAGTGGTGCATTAATGGATGCTTTGGACTTTGAGAAGCCGGTTATAGCTTTACGCAACCAATTGTTTGAAACTTTTTTTAACGATGCCGGTAAGATTGGGTTTGTATGCGATTCGGTTAACGAAGTAAAAATGATTATTAAACAGGTTTTGTCAGGAGAAATTGCAGAAGATGATTACAGGCAGATGCAAAAGAATATACGAAGCTTTAAACAAGAATTTTCTTTAGCAAATATTGAAGAACAATTATTCGGGCAACTAACTGCAACTAAAGCATGGCATAAAATTTATGATCTTTAAAACTATGAAAATGCCTTACAATAAATCTCGTGCTGTAATTATAATTGTTTTGGTTGCAATGGTTGCAGCTATTGGCTGCTATTCTGTAACAAATAATAACGTGAAATCTTTGGTGAAAGACACGGTTCAGGAAGAAAAGCCTCAGCCTTTTTTAGCAGCCAATGATGGTGTTGTTGCAGATAAGAACCCGGCGGAAAAGAATGCTAAGAATGATATTGTTGCAAAAAATAGTGAAGCAAAATTGGCTGATAATAATGTTACAATTAAAAGTATTGATCCACTTATTAAAGTAACGCATGATTTACCTTCATCAAGTACAGAAACAAATTCATACGACGTTGCACGGAACGACGATGTTAATGTTCAGTTTGTAATCTGGAATAACGAGCCTGTTTCTAACCTTAATGTTACGGTGGGAAATATTGCAGGTAACATTGAATACGCTATAAAAAGGGTCGGCTATGTTTCAATCAAACAAAAAGCAAACGCTATTGATAATCCCGTAAACCCTTCTGATGGAAAATATCCTGACCCGCTGATAGATGTTACATCATCTCTCAATTTGGCACAAAATTCAGTTACCCCGATTTGGGTTTCATTACATATTCCTTCAACTGCCAGCACTGGTACTTTAAGTATCTCAGTTAAATTTTCCGGCGGTCTTGCAGGCAAACAACAATTCTCAGAAGAGAAAAACATAACACTCAATATTCATAATGCAATAATAAGTTCTGCGAATTATCCATGGTATGCAAACTGGTTGTTTATCGATATTCCTACAATGGGCAGTACCAAAAAACTAAAATTTCTAAACAATAACAATGACCCCACATTATTTAGTGATTCTTATTGGAAACTCACAAATGACATTGCTTCCTTTATGCATAATGAAGATCAAAATGTTATTATGATCGATCCCGCTAAACTTGCTTCATACAGTTACCAGGGCGATAATCTTGTGGTTGATCTTTCTGCCTTCGATAAAATGGTAGATATATTTCAAAAGAATGGTGTTATAGGAAGAATCGAAGGCGCTCACTTTTGCGGAAGGCCGGGTGGTTGGGGAACAAAGTATGTGTTGCATTATGTAAAAAAAGATGCCAATGGCAATGCAGTTTTTGCAGATGGAGATCCGGATGATCCGGGTGTTCAGCAATACTATAAAGTTTTTCTTGCGGCATTAACTAATTACTTGAAGAAAAAGAATTTGTTTAACAAGTATTATCAACATATAGCAGACGAACCTGTTGATGGAAATGCTGCATCTTATCTCGCCGCCTTGGATGTGGTAAATAAATTTGCACCACGTATAAAAACACTTGATGCGATTCAAACTACAAAGGTTGCAAGCGCTATAACAGTGCCTGTTCCACAACTCGATTTCTTTGCTAAGAATCTTGACTATTTTAAAAATCTTATTTCATCAGGCAAAGAGGTTTGGATATATACTTCCTGGCTTCCGCAGGGAACTTTTGGTAATAGGTTTATTGAGCAGCAGGCTTTGCAACACAGGCTTTTATTCTGGATACTTGCGAAGTATAATTTAAAAGGTGTATTGAGTTGGGGATTTAACTACTGGGAAAACACAGATGTCTACAACCAGTCAGGCAAACCTGAAAGCGGTAATAGGATAAAGCCTGCGGGTGATGGTTATCTCGTCTATCCAAAGAACGGTGGATTGATGTCTTCCATTCGCATGGAAACACTCAAAGATGGTTTTGAAGATTATGCATTGTTGCAAAAACTGGAACAACAAAATCCGCAATTAGCGAATAAACTGATAAACCAGGTAGTTCAAAATACAGATCATTACATCACCAATGTTTCCGATTTCAGAAATATTCAAAAACAACTCATTGATAATATCAAATAAAAGAATCCAGCGTATTTGAGTAATATAAATGACAAACCCAAAAAGAAAAAAACTAGTTCATATTTACCCGGCAAGTGGAGGAAACAATGTTCTTTATATCTCGACTATCGTAAAAGCACTTGAATCAAACTTTGAACAGGTTGCTTTTGTTTCATCCGTTTCTCCCTTAAAACAAAAATTTCTTAAACGTTGGCTTCACCCGTTTACAGACCGGTTCAAAGCTAATGGCTACATAACGGGAATTATACGTTATCCTATACGGTTTATCGAATTCATTTCTGTTTTTGCGGGTATATACTTTTACTGCATTTCTAAAAAGGTTGATTACCTTAATTTAAGCACCGCCACTTTACTGCCAGTAGAATTAAATTTCGTTAAGGCATTAAAGAGAAAAAATATAAAGGTTATTTATACGGTACACGATGCAGAACAATTTGCTGTTGGCTATAAAAGAATGTCGGCAGATAAAAGAAAAACCTTCTACAATGTGTTCAATTATATTATTGTACATAACGAATTTTCAAAAACCTATCTTGAAGAGAATTTTTCAGTAAACAGCAAGGTGTTTTTATCTTTTCCTTTTCCGCCTATGAATCTTGCTGAAATAAATGTAAGCCGGTATAAAAGATCGCAATTTGAACGCACATTTCTTTTTATTGGCGCATTTAAAAAAGAAAAAGGGTATAATGTTCTATTGCAGGCATGGCAGGAAATATTCGGCAAAAACGATAGCCCACATAAAGCAAAATTGATACTGGCAGGGCAATTGCCAAAAGGCATTGAATTTTTGGTTGATAAGAATATGCCTTTACCAAACAACGTAACAATAATAACAAGATTTCTTTCAGACGAAGAGTACATTGATTTCGTCAATAATGCAGACATTGTTGTATTGCCTTACATTGTTGGAACAAATAGCGCAGTTTTAAGTACATCGGTATCTATGGGTAAAGTTATTATCACGTCAGATATTCCCAGTTTAAAAACTCATCCGTTAGTATTAAAGGAGAATATTGTCAAAGCAAATAGTGTTGAAAGCCTGCGTGATAAAATTGTTGAGTTTTTGGAATTAACTAACATTGAACTGGAGCATAAAAAAAAGCTGCAACAGGAACAGTTTGATAAATACACGCAGATATTTAATACGCAAACTCAAATTGCATTTAAAGAATTGGTATAGGATGGAAACGCTTATACATTATGCTTCTATTATTTTTAGAAGTGGGGTTATGGGTAGAATTATAAAAAGTATAATTTTGAAACCCAATTCTGAAAAATATAAATATTTTTTATGGAATTAAATCGTAAAACCCTTGCAGATATCATATTGGTTAAACTTGAATCAAATCAGGAGAAACTTAAAAAGGAATTCGAATCAAAAGATCAAATAAATACTTGTTATATAGATAATTTATTGCCGGCCGATGTGGCACTCTCAATTTATAATGCCTTTCCATCCCCTGAAGAAATGGCAATCCATAAGTCAATAAGGGAGAATAAAAGAATAGCCGCACAAATGGATTTATACAATCCATTATTAGAAGAGATTGTTTATGCCTTCCAGGATCCAAGAGTAGTAGAAGTTGTTGAAAAAATTACAGGATTAAAAGAATTGATTCCTGATGATAAATTATATGCTGGTGGCATCAGTTTAATGTCTCAGGGAAACTTTTTAAATCCACATTTGGATAATTCGCATGATAAAGACATAGAAAACTACAGGGTACTCAATTTGCTTTATTATGTAAGCCCGGATTGGAAATTAGAAAACGGCGGTAATCTGGAATTATGGGATCATGGAGTAAAAGGAGAACCAAGAACTATTGTGTCTGGGTTTAACCGGCTTGTTTTGATGATAACTAATAAATCATCATATCATTCTGTGAGTAAAATAGTTGCAAATTCAAAAAGGTGTTGTGTATCCAATTATTATTTCTCGAGTATGCCTGCTGAAAAAAACAGCTATTTTCATGTAACATCATTTTATGGTCGCCCTGAAGAACCTGTAAAAAAAGTGGCGCTTACAGGTGATAGAATTCTGAGAAATTTTATAAGAAAAGTTTTCAAAAAAGGCCTCGTAAAAACAAAACATATTTACAAAAAATAGTTATTCGTTCAGAAATAAATTCATCTATATATCAATAACCTGCTTTGCTTAAAATAATTTTAGGTTGCGGCATATTTGTTAGCCAGTTTACTTCATACGTCTTTAATGTTTGATCTTTCTATTTCTATCGTTCTATATAACAATAAAGAAAAACAAATTCAGAATTTACTTGACTGTTTTTGTTCAACAACACTTTCTTATAAAATATACCTGGTTGATAACTCTCCGACTGACGAATTGAAAATCCTCGCAACCGGAAATAATGTTGAATATATTTTCAATGACAAAAATATAGGCTACGGATCCGCACACAACATTGCTTTACGAAAAGTTATTGATCAAAATAAATATCATCTTATTTTAAACCCTGACGTAACATTTCGCAATGGTGTATTGGAAGAAATATATAAATACATGGAATTAAACAATGATGTTGGCCAGCTTATTCCAAAAGTTTTATATCCTGATGGAAGCCTTCAATACGTTTGTAAGCTTATTCCTGCACCGTTCAATTTAATTTCAAGATTATTGCCGGGAAATTTATTAAAAAACTATAATGAAAAATTTGAACTCAGGTTTTCAGGATATAATAAAATAATGGATGTGCCTTATTTATCGGGTTGTTTTATGTTTTTAAGATGTAGTGCGTTAAAAGAAGTCGGCATATTCGATGAACAATTTTTCATGTATCCTGAAGACATTGATCTTACAAGAAGAATGCATAAAAAATATAAAACTGTTTTTTATCCTTATGTTGAAATTTTTCACGAGCATGCAAAATCATCATTTAAAAACATGCGTATGTTTGGCATTCATATTACAAACATGGTTAAGTACTTTAATAAATGGGGCTGGTTTTTTGATAATGAAAGAAAAAGAGTAAACAAGGTTGTATTGCAGCAATTGAAACAAAATACTAAATGAAAAAAATTCAGGTTATAGGCGGCTCTGGTTTTATAGGCACAAACCTTATAAAAAAACTTTTTGCAAGCTATGCGGTTAATAATATTGATAAGGCACAATCCAAAAATTTTTCTTCCATTACAAATATTGCTGATGTAAGAGATAAAGAAGCGCTTTATAATATTTTACAAATTTCTGAATGGCTGGTTTTACTGGCTGCAGAACACAGGGATGATGTTTCGCCTGCAAGCCTTTATTACGATGTAAATGTTGAAGGCACAAAGAATGTATTGGCAGCAATGAATAAAAAAAATATCAGCAAAATAATATTTACAAGTACGGTTGCTGTGTATGGTTTAAATAAAGAAAATCCTGATGAAAATTTTAAAGAAGATCCGTTCAACGATTACGGAAAAAGTAAATGGCAGGCAGAAGAAGTTTTACGAAACTGGTTTAATGAAGACCCCGCAAACAGAACATTAATTATTATAAGGCCTACTGTTGTGTTTGGCCCTGAAAACAGGGGAAATGTGTTTAATTTATTACAACAAATTTCATCTGGTAAATTTATTATGATTGGAAAAGGTGACAACAAAAAATCAATGGCTTATGTAGAAAACATTGTTGTGTTTATTAAATATTGTATTGATAACAATTTCACAGGTTATCATTTATATAATTATGCCGACAAACCGGATTATTCAATGAACGAATTGATCGAAGTTTCAGAAAGGTCGTTGAACAAAAAATTACCTTCGGTAAGAATTCCTTATGCTGTTGGTTATTTGGGTGGTTTATGTTTTG
>JABDGW010000001.1:6423-137121 GCA_013285855.1 Bacteroidota bacterium | reverse complement strand
ATTAAATAATTCAGTCATTGTCTGCTGGATAGAAGTAGGCATAAAAGGGTCTCCTTTAAAATCCGAAATCAATTTAACAAATTCTGAATGTCGCTTGGTGAGGTAAATTTTATCAATGTCAATATCACCTTTCTTTAAGTTGTTGAACTTCTCAACTCCATACTCACTCTCTTTTTTCTTTTCAGTCGGTTCGGTAAAAGCTCCAATGATTTCAACGTCTTTAAGAATGTTCGTTCTCCAGCAAGGAGTCCAACCCACAACACTATCTTTTATTTTCTCAAAAAGTTCCTTTTGCTCCTTAAACACAAACCCATAATCTCTCAAGGTCAACATAACATTTATCTGAACAAGGTTTACATAGTCAAGTCCAACTTCAAATGATTGATTATTGTCGCTTAAAGTCTGTAACAGTTTTGATAAAAGCTCAGATTGCTTTTTAATTACCTCTGTCCTTATGGGTTGAAGAATGGTAGCCCTTGCTCGCCTATAAGTCAGGATTGCAACAATTGTTCCTGTCCCCACAAACACAAGCGTGAAGAAGTCTTTGAGCCAACTTATATTTTCTTTTATGTAGTCAATCATTTTGTCTGTCGGTTTTTTGCAGTCGGTTACAAGTTCGCACTGTCGTCATAGCATGACCGGACAACTCAAATATTGCCGCAACTTACAAAATTTTGTTGCCACAATCCATCACCCGAAAGTTGCATTGCTGCAACTCAAAACCCAATATTGCTATATCGTAGCTCAACATAGCAATATCAAGCTTCAATATTGCTATATCAGACCTCAACATTGCTATATTGCCGTTCAATATTGGTATACTTAGTCTCATCATAGCAATATCCAACTACAATATTGCTATATCAACCTACAACATTGCAATATCAGGTCACAATATTGCTATTTCTTCCCTTGACATTGCGTTCTCAAAACAAGACATCTGCAAAAGGGAACTTGCAAAAGGAGGGAATAAGCCGTGCGGGAAGATATAACGTTGAAGCTGTATGAAAACACAAATGCCTTATTCGTACATTAATATGGATAAATAAATTTATTACAGCAACATCTGGGCTTAATGTTGCAAAAGATTTACCGAAAAACAGATTAATGCCTCGTACACCTTTAATGCAACGATTGCTGAGACTAACTTCAATGACAAGGAAGGCAAAGCAGGAACAGATCAACGAAACAGAATTTGCGGAGCAACAATATTTTTCCCGCAGGCAATTCTTGCAAACATCGTCAATGGCAGCAGTAGCTGCAGCAGCTTTGGCAAGCTGTACCAAATTAATTGAATCATCACCACAAAGCAACGGCGATAACAGCAACGGTGGTCCTGCTACTCCATCTATTGCTATTATTGGTGGCGGTATTGCAGGTTTAAATGCAGCATTTAACCTTCAAAATGCCGGTGTTTTTTCTACTATTTACGATGCGAATACAAGAGCCGGTGGCAGAATGTTTACTGCGCAAAATTTATTGAACCCGGGTTTAAGTACAGAACTGGGTGGTGAGTTTATTGATTCAGATCATCATGATATGCGGCTTTTGGCAAAATATTTTAACCTGCCGATTATTGACCTGTATCAACCTTCAGAATTAGAACTTCAGCAAAACATTTATTACTTCAATGGCATTTCTTACGGTGATAATGATTTTCTGAAGGCCATCGCACATTACCTGCCTGCAATTGATAAAGATGCTAATAGCTTAAGTGGTGTTATCAAGTATAATCATTATTCATCAACGGATAAGAAGTTCGATAACATGAATATTGAACAATATTTCGATAGTATTAATTTAACCGGATGGCTGCGTGAATTGTTATTGGTGGCGTATTTGGGTGAATATGGTTTGAATACAGATGTGTGCAATGCGATCAATTTTTTATTCCTGTTTGGTTTGGCTCCAAATGGTGATCCGGCTTTATATGGTTACAGTGATGAACGCTATAAAGTAAGTGGTGGTAATCAACAAATAGTAGATGCTTTGTACAAAGAATTAAAACATTGTGTGCATTTACAGCACAGGCTTTTAAAAATTGAAAGCAAGGGCATTGGCTATAAATTATATTTTGATGGCGAAACCAAATCAACATACGCTGATATTGTTTTGCTTGCCTTACCATTTACTTTATTAAGAGAAGTAGAGATTGATGTTGATCTGCCTGAAGTAAAACGCAATGCGATAATGAATTTAGGATATGGCAACAATTCAAAATTAATGTTAGGCTTTAACGGCAGAATATGGCGCACTAAATATAATAGTGTGGGTATGAGCTACAGTGATAACGGTACCGAAAACACATGGGATAATAGTCAATTGCAACCTGGTAATGATGGTGGCTTGACCGTTTATCTTGGCGGTGATGCTGCTGTAAAACTGGGTAATGGAGATGTGAATGATAAAGCATCAAAATATTTGAATGAGCTTAACGAAATATATCCCGGCATAAAACATAAGTATAATAATAAAGCTTACCGCATGGTGTGGCCGCAGTTTGCTTTTACTAAAGCAAGTTACAGTGCATTTACAGTTGGTCAGTTCACAACCATTGCCGGCAGTGAAGGTGAAACTGTTGGCAATTTATTTTTTGCCGGTGAACATACCTCTTACAATTTCCAGGGGTATATGAATGGCGGTGCTGCTTCAGGTCGCGTTGCTGCGCAAAATATTTTGAATAAGATCGGGCATTAGTTATTGGCATCAATTCAATTTCATACTTCGCTGTTTCAATGGTGTCACCTCCGATCTGGAGTGTATACTTCTGGCAGTAATCTGAACCCGATTTGTGTAAATAAACAGAGCAACGCAACTTCTATTGTAAAAACACTGTTTGATATAATCAAAAAACCAGAACGTACTAAGAAAGAAAGCGCGGAATTTTTTTAAGTACATTTGGTAAGTAGTGTTATGAAGAAGCTATGGCGATATTATCTTTTCATTTTCTTCTGTTTACCAATATTAATAGTGCAAAATACAGGTTGTGTAAAAGAATATAGTTTTGAAGGCGCACCACACGATACAATACCTGCAGACACTATTCCAACCGATACGCTTGATACGACAGTAATACCGCCGCCGGCCATTATATTTCCGCAATGTGCTTCGTGTGTGGATACAAGCCAGGTTACGTTGGGCCATTGGAGTTTTAAGGTAGGAGATAGCAGAATGTGCGGAACATATACAAACTCAGGGTTTTTTAGCGGGCACAGTAAAACTTCTTTTACTTTTTTCGGACCGTCTGCCTGTTCTGTTGATACAGGTATTGTTGTCTCAGTGTACCTTTCTGTACCATTAGATCAGGATCGTTATGGACTTACAACCGATACAACAGCTTTTTATTATTATGATCATAATTCGCCCGATGATATTTTAGCCAGCCGGCATACAGCTGTTTTTACGGTAAATGTTCAAAGCTTTATTAACGCTACAGGTATTGTTACCGGCACATTTAGTGGTGATGTTTATACGGCAAAGGGTGATATTGTACACATCACCGACGGGCAATATAAAGCGTCTTTATATTAACTAATACTCTTAATAAGCTTTTGCAAACAATACTCTTTGTGTAGATGGCTTGCCCGTTAATATACACTTGCCATCCTCCTGTTTTGCATTAAAAGGAATACAGCGTATGGTAGCTTTGGTGAGTTCCTTTATTTTTTCTTCTGTTTCGCCGGTACCGTCCCAATGTGCGCTTATAAATCCTGTTTTATTTTCAAGCACATCTATAAATTCATCCCATGTATTTACTTCGGTAATGTGTTCATCGCGATAAGCTTTTGCTTTGCTGTACATGTTTGTTTGAATATCATCCAGCAAGCGTAATACATCTTCTGTAATATTATCTAAACTTATGCTTTGCTTTTCCTTCTTATCCCTGCGTGCAACTTCAGCAACATTGTTCTCAAGATCTTTCGGACCAAGAGTTATTCTAACAGGCACGCCTTTCATTTCATATTCAGCAAACTTCCAACCGGGGCGTGTATTATCATTGTCATCGTACTTTATTCTTATATTTTTCTGCTTTAATGCCACAATAATTTCATTTGCTTTTTCTGTGATGAGTGCTTTCTGTTCATCATTCTTATAAATCGGAACGATCACTACCTGAAAAGGTGCAATCTTTGGCGGAAGAATCAAGCCATCATCATCGCTGTGCGCCATGATTAATGCGCCGATCAATCTTGTACTAACACCCCAGCTTGTTGCCCACACATAATCAAGCGTATTATTTTTATCACTGAATTTTACATCAAAAGCTTTGGCAAAATTCTGCCCTAAAAAATGTGAAGTACCTGCCTGTAATGCTTTGCCATCCTGCATCAGCGCTTCAATGCAATATGTATCTTCTGCACCGGCGAAGCGTTCATTGGCTGTTTTTGTTCCTTTAATAACAGGTACAGCCATAAAATTTTCAACAAACTCAGCATATACATCCAGCATTTGCTTTGCTTCAAATAAAGCTTCCTCTTTTGTTGCGTGTGCAGTATGACCTTCCTGCCATAAAAATTCTGTAGTACGCAGAAATAAGCGCGTACGCATTTCCCACCGGACCACATTTGCCCATTGATTTATTAAGATAGGAAGATCGCGATAGCTTTGAATCCAGTTTTTATACGAGTTCCAGATAATAGCTTCACTTGTGGGGCGAACGATAAGTTCTTCTTCAAGCTTTGCATCTTCATCAACAATTAATTTTCCTTTTTTATCAGGATCGGCTTTTAAACGGTAATGCGTAACAATTGCGCATTCTTTTGCAAAGCCTTCTGCATTTTGCTCTTCGGCTTCAAATAAACTTTTTGGTACAAACAACGGAAAGTATGCATTTACATGGCCGGTATCTTTAAACATTTTATCAAGCGCCGCCTGCATATTTTCCCATAAAGTAAAACCATAAGGCCGTATGATCATGCAGCCTCTTACGGCGCTGTAATCAGCTAGTTCGCTTTTTAAAACAAGGTCGTTGTACCATTGCGAATAATCTTCACTTCTTGATGTTATTGCTTTGCCCATACCATTTATAAAAAACTGAATTTAAATACAATTTGAAAGCCGCAAATGTAATAACTTAGCATACAAACAAGTGAGAATGAAAAATAATTTAGTTTACCTGCTGTGCGTGATTGCTTTGCTTACAAGCTGTTCAACGGCGTATAAAACATCCCAAACGCCTGATGATGTTTATTATTCACCCGGACAGAAAATTTATAGTAATGCCAGTTATGAAACTGATAATGCATCTGCCGATGATGAATATCTGCATATGAAGGTAAGACATCATGAAATGTGGAGCACAATAGATGATTATGATTATTGGTATGATAGCCGCTATTACAGTAATAATTATTACAACCCTTATATCTCCGGTTTTTCATTAGGCGTCGGATATGCCTATGCACCTTATCATTCATATAACCCTTACGGGTATAACCCATGGAGCTCCTGGTATAGCCCTTGCTATACAGTTGTATATTATAAAAATCCAACTGTTTATTATAGGCCGGTTCGTAATTATAATAGCCTTTCCACCTATAATAACAAATCGTATAACAATTATAATATGCCTTTGCAAAACGGCAACCGAAGCAACGCCTACAGCAATAGCAATTCTAACGCAAACAGGAGCAAGAACTCTATTTTCAATCAGAACAATAATTCTAACCCTGCAAGAATGTTTAACGGTGGCGGAGGAAGTATGAGTTCCGGTTCAAGAATTAGCGGTGGCGGCGTGCGTACACGGCCCTGATTGTTCCTGCTTATACTATACATTTATTGCATAAAATCATAAAGATGTTTATGAGGAAGTTTTTGTTTTTACTAACAGGATTTTTTTCATTTGGTTATTCATTCGGACAAAACCCTGATGATGTTGTAAAAAATGCCTGGTTTATTCCAAATGGTACAGCACGCAGTAATTCAATTGCAGGCGCAACAGGTGCTTTAGGCGGTGATATTTCTGCGGCATATACAAACCCCGCGGGGCTGGGATTTTATAAAACAAAAGAAGCTGTTATTTCACCAGGATTTCTAACCAACAATAATCAATCAGATTTTCGTGGTACTGCGGCGAGTAATATAAAAAAATCTGCTTTCCAGTTAGGGGCTACAGGAGTTGTAGTTGGAGGAAAAATTGACCAGCAAAATCATTCAACAGCATTTTCGATTTCTGTAAACCAGCTTGCGAGTTACAATAATAAAATTCATTATAAAGGATTGAATGATTACAGTTCTTACTCCGAGCAATACCTGGAACAGCTTGCTGCAAATAATGCTGATACAAACGCTGCAGCAAATAATTATCCTTTTGGATCTTCCCTTGCATATTTTACATATTTGATTGATTATACAACTGACTCATCAGGAAATGTAAACGGTTATCAAAGTCTGGTTCCTCTTAGCCCCGCTATCATGCAGCAATATGATGAAACAGACGGAGGTGGCTTATATGAAGTTTCTGTTGGGTTTGCAAGCAATGCAAAAGATAAAATTTATTTAGGCGGAAGCATTAATATTCCGCTTTCTTTTTATGAGCAAAATATAACTTACCAGGAATCTGATGTAAGTTCAGATGAGCACAACAATTTCAGCTATTCAACCCTTACGCAAGACCATACTTTAAATGGTGCAGGCATAAACGGAAGGTTTGGAATTATTTACAGGCCGCAAAACTCTTTACGTTTAGGGCTTGCTTTTCACACACCATCATTTATGAGTTATACTGATAAACTGAATGCAACAATGACGACGAATACTGAAGATTATGCAGGCATTCAAACTGCAAAAAGCAGTGATTTTACCAATGCAGCCTCAGAAGTAAAATATAATGAGATAACACCATATAAAATTATTGCGAGTGCAGCTTATGTTTTTAAGGAAGTGGAAAATGTAAAATTGCAGAAAGGCTTTATTAGTGCTGATGTTGAATATGTAAATCATCGGGGCTCAAGGTTTACGCAGCAAAGCGGAGATGGGCCAAATGATCCATCTGTTGATGATTATTATCACTCCCTGAACGATATTATAAAATCTTATTACAAAGGCGCTTTTGATTTCAGGTTAGGCGGCGAGTTAAAATTTTCGCCATTAGCTATCCGTTTCGGAGGTGCCTATTACGGAAGCCCTTACGATGATAAAACTTTAAAAGCAAACCGGATGATGATTGCTGGCGGCTTAGGTTATCGTAATCATGGAATGTTTGTTGACTTAACTGTTTCCGAAACTTTTAATAACGATGTAAGTTTCCCCTATCGTTTAACAGATAAAGCAAACACATTTGCAACGCTGAAAAACAAGCGCACAAATGTGCTACTAACTTTTGGAATAAAATTTTAGTTATTTAATTTGAAGCAACAACATCCTTGGAAACAGCTTCTATTTTTACCTTGGCAATGCCGCGATCCACAATTTTTAATTGTTTTGCTCCTGTCATAGTAAGATCAAGAATTCTTCCCTTTTGAGACATGCTTGGATGCATCCTGTCGTTGATGCGTACTATAATAGATTTACCAGTTAACATATTGGTTACTTTAACCCATGTATTTAGTGCGAAAAAATTGCTGGCTGCTGTTAAATTACTATGGTGAAAGATTTCACCTGTAGCCGTAAGGTTGCCTTCAAATTTACTGGCATAATAAGTGGCAAGACCTGTAATAATATTTCCTTTTGATGAATTAACCGTAGTTGTTTTCGTTGAAAAAAGAAAAATCGGGGGCCATGTATTAGTACGTGCGCTGCTGCTAATATGCGAAAAAAGAGCTGACACTAATAGAAATAGAAAAATTCCAAAAAATCGCTTCATAAGTGATGTTATTTGTAAAGCACTAAGACTTTAGGTGATAAATGTCTTCCTGTTTTTATAAAATAAATCCTGTTTGAAAAGCTTTGCAGAATCGGCAATAATCATGCCGTTGTTCCATTTCCACAAATAAAGATTACAAAAATACAATATTTTTATCACACGTTCAAATAACCTACAGTATTTAACAGTTTAAGAAATGCACGGCCTTGTAAGTTGAATTAAGAAGTCGCATAAACAACTTTTCATTTACTTTGCGCCACTAATTTTTTTGTTATGAAGATTTTGGTTTGCATTAGTAAAACTCCTGATACTACTTCAAAGGTTTCTTTTAAAGATAACAATACAAAATTTGAAGAAGCTGGTGTACAATGGATCATTAATCCTTATGATGAATGGTATGCTCTGGTAAAAGCTATTGAGTTAAAAGAAAAAGATACATCAATTCAATTACACCTTATTACTGTTGGTGGTGCAGACTGTGATCCTGTAATACGCAAAGCTTTAGCACTGGGTGGCGATGAGGCAACCAGGATTAATGCAACCAGCGATGATAGTTATTATATAGCTACGCAAATAGCAGAAATTGCAAAACAAGTTAATTATGATCTTGTGCTTACAGGTAAAGAAACTATTGATTACAACAGTTCATCAGTCGGCGGAATGCTGGCGGAATTGCTTAATCTGCCTTATATTTCGCTGGCTGTAAAGCTTGAACTAAATAATAGTGCTGCTATTGTTACCCGCGAGATAGAAGGCGGTGAAGAAACAGATGAAGTAAGCACGCCTGTTGTTGTAAGTTGTCAAAAAGGAGTTGCTGAACAACGAATACCAAATATGCGGGGTATAATGGCAGCCCGCACCAAACCACTTAAAGTAGTTGAACCTGTAGTAATCGATGCCTTGACGAGCATTTTAAATTACGAATTGCCACCTCCAAAAGCAGGAGTACAACTTATAGCTGCAGATAATATGCAGGAGTTAGTCCGCTTGTTACACGAAGAAGCTAAAGTTATATAGTAAATATTTGCTCGAGTTTTACTTAAAAGTTATTATAATGGTACTTATATATGTAGATCATTCAGATTCAGAAATTAAAAAATCTTCTTATGAAGTTTTAAGCTATGGTGCTGCAGTTGCACAGCAATTGGGAGTATTAGCAGAAGCATTGATTCTTGGAACAGTTAAAGATGATCTTTCAACACTTGGTAATTATGGTGTTTCAAAAGTGCACCAGGTTTCAAATGAAACTTTGAACAACCTTGATGCTCAGTTGTATGCGAAGGTGATTGCTGAAGCCGTAACTTCTTTAAATGCCGAAATAATTATTTTCAGTCATAATCAAACAGGAAAAGCTGTGGCGCCGCGTGTATCCGCAAGGTTAAAGGCAGGACTTGTTTCCGGAGCTGTTGCTTTACCGGATATAGCAAATGGGTTTGTTGTAAAGAAAAATGTGTTTAGTGGTAAGGCTTTTGCCAATGTAAATATTAAATCAGCTATAAAAATCATTTCACTTAATCCAAATAGTTTCCAGGTAAAAAAAGCAGGTGAAGTTGCAACTTTTGAACAATTGGATATTAAGATTGATGATCCTAAAGTGAAGATTGTTTCAGTTAATAAAGTGATAGGAGAAGTGCCTTTAACTGAGGCAGAAATTGTTGTTAGCGGTGGCCGTGGCTTAAAGGGCCCGGAAAATTGGAAAATAGTTGAAGATTTAGCGCATGTGCTGCATGCAGCTACAGCCTGCAGCCGCCCGGTTGCTGATTCTGGCTGGAGACCGCATCATGAACATGTTGGGCAAACCGGAATTCAAATCGCTCCGAATCTTTATATTGCTATTGGAATTTCCGGCGCCATACAACACCTTGCCGGTGTTAACCGCAGTAAAACAATTGTTGTGATAAATAAAGATGCAGAAGCTCCTTTTTTTAAAGCTGCCGATTACGGTGTTGTGGGAGATGCTTTCGAAATTGTTCCAAAACTTACAGAGGAAATTAAAAAGATGAAAGGCTGATTGCTGCTATAAAAATATGCTGTTGAAGTGTGCTACGCAACCGCGCTACATAGTATGTATGCAGTTGGTTACAAAAGAATAAAAAAGAAAAGCCACGTTTTTAAAACGTGGCTTTTTTATAAACTATGTTCGATTTTAAACTTTAAAATGGGAGAATGCTTTGTTTGCTTCTGCCATGCGATGTGTATCTTCTTTCTTTTTAAAAGCAGCGCCTTCGCCTTTGCTTGCAGCAACTATTTCGTTAGCCAATTTATCGGCCATTGTTTTTCCGTTGCGTTCACGGCTGTAACGAATAAGCCATTTCATGCTTAAAGAAATTTTGCGGTCTGAACGTACTTCTGTTGGAATCTGGAAAGTGGCGCCGCCAATTCTGCGGCTGCGAACTTCAACAGCCGGTGTAACATTTTGTAAAGCCCTCTTCCATATTTCATAACCGTTTTCATTGGTCATTTTGCTCACTTTATCAACCGCGTCATAAAAAATATTGATTGAAGTGCTTTTCTTTCCCTGCCACATAATGTTATTAACAAACCGGGTAACCAGCTTATCGTTATAACGTGCATCGGGAGCTAAGGGTAATTTTTTTGCTTGTGCTTTTCTCATCGTTAATTATGATGAATGAATTAAATAATAATTATTTTTTTGCTTTTTCTTTCTTTGTGCCGTATTTAGAGCGGCTTTTTTTGCGGTCTTTTACGCCGGCTGTATCAAGGCTGCCTCTTACGATGTGGTAACGAACACCAGGTAAATCTTTTACACGGCCACCACGGATTAACACGATGGAGTGCTCTTGCAAATTATGTCCCTCACCAGGAATATATGCGATCACCTCAATCTTATTTGTTAAACGCACTTTTGCCACTTTGCGTAATGCTGAATTCGGTTTTTTAGGTGTTGTAGTATAAACCCTTGTACAAACACCACGGCGTTGCGGGCAAGCATCCAGTGCTCTTGATTTACTTTTAGACCTGATGATTTCACGACCTTTTCTTACTAACTGTTGTATTGTAGGCATTCTTACCCTTAATTTTTAGGACGGCAAAGGTAATGGCTTAACCTGAAATTTCAAAAACTTTGAAGATACTCTTCCTAATAAAAACAAAAAATCAAGTTTCAAACTTTGTAATTATCATTAAATTTTAAACATCCAATTATATACATCGTCAGTTAATCCATTGCGTATTTCATTTAATTTATCCTTTACTTTTTGTGCAATAGTGAAATTGTTTGTATCAAACTTTAGCACGATATCTTTATATTTTAATTCTTCAATTAATGATATTACTGCGGCAGTGCCCATTCCAAAGATCTCCTGAATTCCATCTTTTTTATATTCTTCTGTAATTTCATCAATATTTATCCTGCGTTCTTCGGTTTTAATTCCCATATCTTTTAAAATGGTAATTACGCTGTTTCTTGTTACACCATTTAATATTGTGTCTCCAAGCGCAGGTGTTACAAATACATTGTTAATTATAAATCCAATATTCATCATCCCAACTTCCTGCAGCCACTTATGTTCAAAAGCATCTGTCCATAAAACCTGGTCGTAGCCTTTTTGTTTTGCTTTTGTAGCGGGCAGCATGCTGGCGCCATAATTACCTGCATTTTTTGAAAAGCCAACACCGCCAGGAGCAGCTCGTGTGTATTTTTCTTCCACTGCAATTTTCATTGGCGCTGCATGAAATGCTCCAACCGGACTGAGAATTACAAGGAATTTATAGGTATCTGATGGTTTTACTCCAAGCATATTATCTGTACCAAACATTAACGGGCGTATGTATAAAGAATGATCTGGTTGTGCCGGAATCCAGTTTTTATCAATGTCAACTAACTGGCGCAAACCTTCAATAAAAAGTTCTTCTGAAACTTCAGGCATATTCATACGTTGCGCAGAAAGATTAAAACGCATAAAATTATCGTGAGGCCGAAAAATAAATGCTTCGCCTTTTTGATTACGAAAAGCTTTCATGCCTTCAAAAATGGCCTGGCCATAATGCAAAGCAGAAGTAGAAGGCTCAAGCAATAATGGTTGATATGGTTTTATTTCAATATTTTTCCATTCACCATTTTCATAATCTGCTTCAAGCATGTGATCTGTAAAGTATTTTCCAAAAGGAATATTTTGAAGATTGAAATCATTCAACTTACTTCTTTCAACTTTTGTAATGTTTATATCTAATACTTCCGTCATACCTGTAAATTTGATGCAAAGAAAATAAAAATCTGCCATAAGAAAGAACCGCTAATCATACATTACAAAAGAATGAAAAAACTTTGCATTGAGATAATAAAATCAATTTAAAAAATTTACAAATGAAAGACCAATTACCGGGTTTTGTTTTGGCAGAATTGTTTAGTAATTCTTTAATAGATACCGAAGAAAATTATAAGCCTGTAAATAAAGATTTAAACAAAAGCGGCTTAAGCTATCTTGGCAATTATGAAAAGAAAATTATTGTGCTGGTTAACGATTATGAAAATATTTATTTAGATGAAGAAAGCCTGGATTTTCTTTCAGGCATTTTAAATGCATGCAAGTTAAATCTTGCACATATTGCCATCATAAATTTTAGCAACAAGGCGCTTGAATTTCCTGAATTAAAAAAAGAGATGAAACCAGAATTTTTATTGTTGTTTGGAATTACCGCGCTGCAAATTGAATTGCCTTTTGCCATGCCTGATTACCAGGTTCAGCAATACAATAATTGCCAGATTGTGACAGCGCCTGCATTAAACGTTTTAAATAAACAAACACCTGCGGCTAAAACAGAAAAAGCCAAATTATGGAAGAGTCTGCAAAAAATGTTCAGCCTTGAGAAATAGTACAGTGATTTTTGCAACAAACAACCAGCATAAAGTTGAGGAAATACGTGCTATAACCGGCACACAATTCAATATTATTACTTTAAAAGAAGCAGGAATTAATATTGATATTCCTGAACCACACAATACTATTCAGGAAAATGCTTCAGAAAAATCCAACACAATTTTTAAGCTTACAAAACAAAATTGTTTTGGAGAAGATACAGGCCTTGAAGTAGAGGCGCTGAACGGCGAACCCGGTGTAAAAAGTGCAAGATACGCAGGTGATGAAAAAAACTTTGAAGCAAATATTGATAAGTTACTTAGTAAACTAAATGGAATTAAGCATCGTAATGCGCAATTTAAAACCGTTATTTCTTTAATGTGGGATGCTAAAGAATATTTGTTTGAAGGAGTAACAAAAGGAAAAATAATTAATGAACGGAGAGGTAAAAATGGATTTGGTTATGATGCTGTTTTTATGCCGGAAGACAGCAATAAAACCTTTGGTGAAATGGAAATGGCTGAAAAAAATTTGCTTAGTCATCGCAGAAAAGCAACTGATAAATTAATTGAGTTTTTAAAACAACAATAATGGAACGCATAAAAATAGATTTGCCTGAACACTTTAATTTTTCAACCATAATAAAAATACGCATCACCGATTTAAACTATGGAGGTCATGTTGGCAACGATAGTTTTCTTTCGCTCATTCACGAAGCACGCCAGCAGTTTTTAAATAATTTTGGTTACTCTGAATTAAATATTGAAAATGTTTCTTTAATTATGACAGACGCTTCCATTGAATTTAAAAAAGAATTGAATTATAAAGATGAAATAAAAACTTCTGTGGCTGCATCAGGATTTGATAAATATGGATTTGATATTTTTTATAAGCTTGAAATAATAAATGATCAGAATTTAATTCTTGCCGGCAAAGCGAAAACAGGAATGTTTTGTTACGATTATCAAAATAAAAAATTAATGATTGTACCTGAAAAGCTGAAACACACTTTATGTAATGATTAACTTTGGCTTTATTAACACGAAATAAATTATGGCAGCAACAAGAATAACAGTAAACAGTAATGGATCTTTAAAAATTGAAGGCGATTTCGAGATTGTTGATAAAAATGGCGGCGTATATGACCTTGGTGGGAGAACAATAGTTTCTATTTGCCGTTGCGGGCTTTCTAATAACAAACCTTTTTGTGATTCTTCTCATAAAGGCCATTTTGAGCATGAAGCAATTGCTTTTGCGTTGCCTCCTAAAAAACAGTGATCATAATTAAGCTCCTTTCATTGTTTATCATTCCAATAAAATTTATTGTAACATTTTTTGTGTTGCTGCGTATAACAGCAAACATGCAAGCAGCATGAATCATTAATCAATAAAATTTTTATAATGAAAAAGCTAATTGTTTTTCTGCCATTTTTATTTTCAATTATATTTCTTTCAGCACAAAACACAATTGTGCATGACGCTAACGCAGAAGTGAGAAAAGTAAGCAGCTTTCACGCAATTGAAGTTTCAACCGGCATTAAGCTTATAATAAAACAAGGCAGCGAAGAGGCTGTAGCAGTTAGTGCTTCAACTCCTGATATAAGAAACAGAATTAAAACTGAAGTTGAAAATGGTAAATTAAAAATTTATTTTGATAATCACGACTGGAACAATAATACTAAAAAAGAGCTGAAAGCTTATGTAAGTTTTAAAAACCTGGATATGCTTAAAGCAAGTTCAGGTGCTGATGCTTCAACCGATGGAAGTATTAATGTTAGTTCCTTAAGCATTGATTTATCTTCAGGTGCCGGTTTTGACGGTATGGTAACAGCAACTAATTTAGATATCGAACAAAGCAGCGGTTCAAACATGCAGATAAAAGGTAAAGTGAGTGATTTGAATATTACTTCCAGTAGCGGTTCAGATTTTAATGGTTATGAGCTTGTATCTGAAACATGTAAGGCTAACGCAAGCAGTGGGAGTGATATTGAAATAACGGTAAATAAAGAATTGCAGGCAGCTGCCAGCAGCGGCGGAGATATTAATTATAAGGGAAATGGTGTAATAACCAATATTTCAAATAGCAGCGGCGGTAAAATAAAGAAACAAGGTTAGCTAATGTTATATAATCCGGGAAATAAAAATTCCCGGATTATATTTTCAAAGGCTTACTGATTATTATACCCGCTATCGCTTGCGCCGGTATCTAATCCATAATCATCTAATTCATCTTCAGCTTTACTCCGCAGATTGCGGATTTTATCTTTTAGCCCGCCAGCAAGATCGCCTGCAGAATCTGCAATACGCTGACGAATTTCACTGCCGCTTGCAGGGGCAACCATTAAGCCAACAGCAACACCAGCAACAAAGCCAGATAATGCTGCAATTAATACACGCTGTGCACTCATAAAATTATTTTTTTAATGTTATTATACTTGTGATTTTCCCAACAACCTTGCCAGAAAAATTAAAAAGATATAAATGAATACTGAGAATATTTATTGGAATTTTCTTACTTCATACATATTATGCCATACTTCGGTTACTGCTGCATGAAATGTTTATTTATATGCAGATCCCTTAGTATACCGGCTTTTGGATTTAATGTTATTGTAAACGACTTGTACTGGCCAACCTGAACATCAATAACCATTTGCCAGCAATGCATATCGCGGGTAAGAAAAATATTTGAGGCCTGTATTTTTTGCGTAAGAAAATCAAAATAAAACCCTCCGCCTAATTGCCATTTCGGCGAAAGGCTTATGGTGCCATTTACATTAATATTTGTATTCAAGTCAGAAGTAAAATGAACTAAATCAGGAGAAAGATAGCGGTTATAGCTTAATGAATAAGATAGCTGCAATGTCCACGGAATATTAAAATCAACAAAATCTGCAGGATTCTCACGCACATAATCCAGTTGTCTTTGCTGTTCATCGGGCGTAAGTGTTTCGTCCTGCGCTAACCGCTGGTCATCATCACGTTTGTCTTTTGATTTGCTTTGCAATGAAGTAGATATAGAAAGACTTCCCGATTGAAAATCTCCTATCTTTCCTTGTTTCCAAAGCAAACGGCTGTTGCCTGGCGCTGTTGTATCTTCCCTGTAAGGATTAATAATAGCATTAGCTGTAATATTCACTTTATTAAAAAGGCTGCTGCCTGCGCTTATAGTTATCGGGCTTATTGGCGTTGCCCTGTTGGCACTATCGGGAATTAAATTAATGCCGCTGCTGATGCCCAAATTATCCAGTAATCTTATTTTTTTAACACTATCAGTTCCTGTAGAATCTTTGTGATTCTTTACTTTCATTTCCAGCAGGTTATTTATGCCGAATGTTAAGCCGCCAAAACGCCCTTCACTAAATCCACCCAAAACGCTTCCCTGTTGAGATACGCGCCGTATATGTCCTAAACTATCAACCTGCACATCCTGGTAAAAGTGGCTTACGAGGTTTGGTTTATAGCTCAACCCAATGAATGGATCTATTTCGTGGCGTATTGCCTGCACGCCATCAGAGTGTTTGAAATTATATGTACCAAAAATGCGGGTATTCATACTTAAGCCAAAACTCATTTCTGCTGCCGTATAAAAACCTTTTTTTATTGTGGTATCAACTTTTTTTGTTTTATCATCCCAGTTATACATAACTTTTTGCGCAAACCATTTGTCTTCAAAATCAACTGAAGGCGAAAAAATTAACGGGCCAACAGGTGGTAAAGAAAGCGTTATCGGTATGCGGTGGTCAATACCCCATTGAGCGGTATCTAAAAGCTTTTGAAAATTAAAAGCTGAATCATAAAAAGACATTATATTAAGTAAACTTCCGGTATAGCCAATACCAAATTTTTGATACCATTTTGGTGCGCCTACCTGTTCCTTACTTTGAAAAGGATAAATAGTGGTTGTAGAAAAAGCAACTGTTGGCAGGTTCATATTAATAAGCCTGGTAACACTGTTCTGATTTTCGTTTAAAGAAACATTGAGATTATATTTCCCCTCATCCCATAATTTATTATAACTAATAGATGATGCCAGGCTATTATTATAATTAAGAAAAGCATTATTGGGCACGTTAGCGTTATACTGGGTGCTTCCTGCGTGCACATTTGCACTAAAACTTGTTCCGGGTCTTGCTTTTGAATCGGAAGAATGGTTCCATGTTATAAAATAAGTATTGCTTACAGTAAATTCTTCTTTGGAAAGCTCGTAAATATTCGTATTAAGCTGCTTTGTATGTTGAGCACTTAAAGCAAAAGATCCGCGGTATTTATATCTTTTATAATACTCAGTTGTAACAGCCGCTCGCCAACCGCCATAAGAATAAAGATCTGATTCAAGCCGTGTATCCCAGTTATCATCTATTACTTTATAAAATCCCAATCCCTCCAGGCCCAATCCAAACACATCATTTGATGTAAATCGGGGCGGCAATAAGCCGGAGTGCCTTCCGCGGTTAAGCGGGTAAATACCAAAAGGTATATAAATAGGAATCGGTACACCTTCAAATTCAGGATATGCTGGTCCTGAAACGGCTATTTTATTATTAATGATCTTTAATTTTTTTGCGCGTAAATCAAAATGGGGCGTATCAAGGTTACATGTTGTAAATCTTCCACGATATGCGAACTCAACATCTTTATCAATCTTTTTTACAGTTTGTGCATTTACAAAAAGTTCCCCTTCTTTATAATAAGTATTTTTTATCAGGCCTCTTTGAGTTTTCATATTAAATGTGGCAGTATCCATTATTGATGTTGAACCTGCCTGTGTTAGTGTAGGTAAGTTTAAAGCGCCCTTTGATGTGTCTGTTCCTCCATAAGCTGTAATTAAACTTGTATTCTGATCATATTTAATAGTGTTGGCATCAAGCTTAATATCTTTATAAGTAGTGTTTGCTTTACCATATAAAATAAACTGTTTGGTTGGTATTATTAATACGCCGCTGTCATCTGCAGTATAATTAACCGGCGCATCAAGAGAATCTTTTGAAAATAAGGTTGTATCAACTTTAATTATTTCAGAGGAGTCAGGTAAGCTGTCAGATATGTTTTCAATTGAATCTTCAGATACGTCTTCAATAGAATCTGCAGGGTTTAACGTATCTGCAATAACTTTTTTTAAAGCAGAAGAATCAAATTGTTTGGAAGGAACAGTATCAGTAATTACTGTTAATGATTTTGGAAAATTAGTTTTGCACCTATTGTTAGCAAGTAAAGGATACGTTATAAAGAATAATACGCCAAAAACAATTCCTGTGGTTTTTATATTTGCGTACACTTTATAATGGTTATGCATACAAGCAGAACAAAAATATAGTTTAATACCATAAAAGATTTATAAAGAAACCTTTTTAACGAACTTAATCATGCAGAGAAAAATTGCAGCCGTACTCTATCTGTTCATTATAGTTTTTTGTTTTACATCTTTTCGCACAGCACCTGCTATTAAAACAGCAGCAAAGCAAAATACGTTGCATACAATTGTAATTGATGCAGGCCATGGTGGTAAAGATTTTGGCGCCAAAGGCTCTTACTCATACGAAAAAAATATTACGCTTGCAGTTGCATTAAAACTGCAGGCAACATTGCAACAAACGTTTCCTGATGTAAAAATTGTAATGACGCGTACCACAGATGTTTTTGATGCCCCACCTGTAAAAGCAAATAAAGCAAATGCTGCTAAAGGCGATTTGTTTATTTGTATTCACTGCAATTCAGCTCCTGCCATACGTCATAGCGAACAAACAGGATATAAAACACAAACTTATTATACAGGCAAGGGAAAGAAAAAAAAGAAACACACAAAACAGGTGCCTGCATATCGTTACTGGACAACACCCAACCCTGCCTCCGGTACAGAAACCTATATATGGGCTGCAGACAGAAACGATAATAAGGAAGTTGCCATGCGTGAAAATGAATCCTTATATGCAGATAGTACAGTAGCGCAGCAAATTGGAGATTTTGATCCAGGTTCTCCGGAAAATAAAATCTACTACTCTATAAAAACACAGCAATATTTTCAGCGCAGTGCCAACCTTGCATTGGATGTAGAAAATGAGTTTATTAAATTGGGACGAACAAGCCGTGAGGCAAAACAAAGGGGTGTGGGCATTTGGGTTTTACAGGCTACTGCAATGCCAAGTATTTTGGTTGAAACAGGCTTTATCTCAAACCCTGCAGATGAAGATTATTTAAACAGTGTAAATGGGCAGCAACAAATTTGCGATGCCATTTCAAATGCCGTTCAGCATTACAAAACTGCGCTTGAAACAAATTCTTTTCAAAACATTTCTCCTGATTCTGAGTAAACTGCTGTTGTTTCGTTTGCCTCAATAATCATTATCTGTTAGCTTTGTTGTATAACAATGCTTTGGCACGGTTGTATATAATTGTATATTTCAATGCTATAAACCTGTTGCAAGTAATTAGCATGAAGATAAATTTAACGCATGAAAATTTCTAATGAAACCAAAATAGGCGCTCTTACAGTAGTCGCCATTGTATTTCTTATTCTTGGATTTAATTTTTTAAAAGGGAAAAGCGTTTTAAAAACGGGCTTTTTTTTATACGCTAAATATTCCGATCTTAAAAAGCTGTCTGCTTCAAATGCAGTGTATGCAAACGGTTTTCAGATAGGCACCGTTTACAGCACAACATCTGACCCTTCTTTACGTGATCTGATTGTTGAGATAAAATTGAGCGCAGATTACCAGATTCCAGCAAATTCACTGGCAGGTATTGAAACCAACCCTCTTGGCGCGCCGGTAATGGATATACAACTTGGAAGCAGCACCACATTTCTTAAAACAGGTGATACAATCCGCAGTGTTGAAAATGCCGGCATGCTTGGAGCAATATCAAATAAATTAGGCCCGCTTTCAGACCAGCTTACATCTACATTGGTAACACTCGATACTTTAATGCGAAATTTTAACAGCTTGCTTGATACAAACACTAAAGGAAACATACGCAGTGTAATTGTCAATTTAAATGATGCTACAGCAAGTGTAACACGCTCAACAATTTCTTTGGAGAAATTATTAAATACACAATCAGGAGCATTAGCGCAATCGCTTGAGCATGTAAATGAGTTTACAAATAATCTTGCAAAGAATAATGATAAAATAGATAGTACGCTTATGTATTTGCAAACAACTACAAGAAATTTATCACACGCAGATGTAGATGGTTTGATAAATAGTTTTAAGCACAGTGCAGACTCTTTATCTAATATCATTAACCGCGTAAATTCTACAGATGGATCAATCGGTGCTTTGATAAATGATAAATCATTATACAATAATCTTAACAACATAACACGCAGCCTGAATGTTTTGATTGATGACCTTCGCGTACATCCAAAGCGGTATGTAAGTATTTCTGTGTTTGGCGGTAAGGCAAGCAAAGAAGCACCTTTAAATGACCCGCTTCCGGTTGATACTACTCACAAGCCATGAAGAAGTGCAAAGCGATAATTTATTTTTTCTGCGCGATTTTTATTTTCTTTCATTTATCGCTTTACGCACAACAGCCTGCAGATACTTCTTCTAAAAAGAAAATAATAATTCTTAATGCAGAGCGGCTGAATTATCAAAAAATAGATTCTGCAGAATTTCAATCTGCCGCCGGCAAAGTAATTATACAACAGGAAACCACCTTGTTTTATGGTGACAGCATTGTGCTGAATAAAACGAAAAATTTACTGGAAGCATTCGGACATGTGCACATTAATGATAATGACAGTATTGATACATACTCTGATTATCTGCGCTATCTCGGGAATGATAAAAAAGCTTACCTGAAAGGCAATGTAAAATTAACTGACGGCAAAGGTGTGCTTACCACTCCTGATCTGGATTATGATTTGAATACTCACATCGGCATTTATACAAAAACAGGAAAAGTAGTAAGTGATAAAAGCGTTTTAACAAGTACAGAAGGTTATTATTACGGCGAAACAAAGGATGTTTTTTTTAAGAAAAATGTGAAGCTGGTTAATCCTGATTATATAGTAACAACGGACACATTACTATTTAATACTTACACCAATGTTGCAACATTTATTGTTCCAACTTTAATTGTAAGCAATGATAAAAGAAAGATTTATACCAGCGACGGCTATTATGATCTCACGCACAAAAAAGCCTATTTCGGTAAGCGTCCGCATATTGAAGACAGCACAACTATTTTAGATGCTGACCAGGTTGCATCAAATGATTCTACAAGAGAAAGCGAAGCAAATGGAAATGTTGTTTACAGAGATACAGCGCAGGGTATAACTATTTTTTCAAACAATCTTAAAAGTAATGGTACTCAATCTTCATTTCTTGCTACGCAAAAACCGGTAATGGTTATAAGGCAGGATAAAGATTCTATTTATATAGCTGCCGATACTTTTTTTTCTGCACGGCTTTCTACGTTGCGCAAGTATAGAATAATTCCTGTAATACTTGATTCTTTACCGGCAAAAGATTCAATTGTTATTGCTGATTCTGCAAAAGCAAAACAAGACAGTGCCAAAGACCGCTTTGTAGAGGCGTATTATAATGTAAAAATATTTTCTGATTCTCTGCAGGCTGTTGGCGATAGTTTGTTTTATTCATCGGAAGATTCTGCATTCAGGTTGTTTAAAGACCCTGTTGTGTGGAGCCAGCAGAGCCAGATAAGCGGAGATACGATCTATCTTTTTACATTGAATAAAAAACCAAAAAGAATGTATGCTTTTGAGAATGCGATCAGCGTGCAAAAGGTTGGCCCGGATTATTACAACCAGGTAAAAGGCAGAACAATAAATGGTTATTTTATTAACGGCGAAATTGATTCCATTCGTGCAAAAGGCAATGCAGAAAGTATTTATTACGGCCAGGATGACAGCAGTAAATTTGTTGGTGTAAACCAGGCAACGGCTGACGTAATTGATATGTACTTTGCCAACCGTGAAGCACAAAAAGTTGTATTCAGAAGTAATCTTGTGGGCACTTCTTATCCTATGCGGCAAATAGATCCTTCGGCCATGCGTTTACGCAACTTTAAATGGCTCGACAACCGGCGCCCCAAAACCAAATACGATTTGTTTGGCAATTAAAGCGATCAGCCATAATACTGCAATACGTATATTTTTATAATTACGTATCTTTATAATAAAAGCAATGACAACGAAGCTTACTTTAAGCCTTGACGATAAAATAATTTCAAAGGCAAAACGCGTTGCAGCAAGAAAAAAAACAAGCATCTCAAAACTTGTTGCAAATTATTTTGAAAAGCTGCCGGATGATGAAATCAAAAAAGATCCTTCAGTTTTAATCGGAATATTAAAACCAAAGAAAAAATCTATAGATATTGAAGATGTAATTAAAAATGCACGTTGGGATCATTTAAAGAAAAAACATGGCTTATAATTTTTTCATTGATTCAGATATATTTCTTGATGTATTAGTTGAACGCAAACCTTTTATTGATGAAAGCTTTGAATTATTTAAAGCACAATTTAATAAGATGGCGCAACTGTATACAACCGCTTCGATTATTTTAAATGTTCAATATAGCGGCGATAAATTGCTCGGAAGAAATGCTGCAAAATCTGCAATTCAAAAATTGCTTCCATTTATAAAAATTTGCCCAACAGATAAAATTATGATCATCAAAGCGTACAACTCTTCTTTCACAGATGTTGAAGATGCGGTTCAATATTACTCTGCAGCGGCTGATAAATCAGTAGATTTTTTTGTAACCCGAAATACGAAAGACTATAAACATGCAGACGAGCATTTGAAAATTTTTACACCGGCAGAAGCCATAAAAATTTTAGGCTGATTATAAAAATTTATAAACCTGCGGCAATTCTTCCAAGTTCATTCATTGCGTCTCCGCTTTCTCCATATTCCACCACACGGCCAACTTCTTTACCATCTTTTAATACTATAAATGTTGGCACATTTATAAGATGAAATGTTTTATTGAGATTGTCTAAAGTGGTTTTCTCATTATCAACACCAATAAGTGTAATACTGCTGTCAGCATAACCGGCAGCATCAGTTAAACGATAAAATTGAGGCAACAAGTTCTGCGTATCAGAGCACCAGGTTCCGCCAAATATCAGTATATGAAAATTATTCGCATGTTGTTTAAACGCTGCAACTGCGCTGGCATCAGGCCTGCCAAGATTATAATTTTTTTTGAACCAGCTGAAAGCAGTATCGTTTTCTATATCTGCACGTGTGATTAAACCGCGCAATACTTTCCTGTTTTTATCATCATAACTTATTTGGTAAGCATGAAACGGAGTTGAAGTTTTGCTTACGACGTTTTGTGTTTTGCATGAAATAGCAGAGATCAGGATTGCTAAAAGCCAAGCGTATTTTTTCATGCGCCTAAATTAGCCCGCAATTCTAAAAGAAAGGAACGGAATTTTGTTAAGGTTTCTATCAGCTGCACCTGCAGTTCAGCTTTTTTTTTGTTGTCTTTCAGAAATTGTTTAGCACCTTCAATAGAATATTTTTGTTGCCGCAACAGGTAATAAATAATGCGGAGATTTTTTACATCTTCCGGCCGAAAAAGCCGATCACCTTTTTTATTTTTTTTTGGCTTTAAAATATCAAATTCGTTTTCCCAGAATCTTAATAAAGATGGTTTCATATTAAACCATTCAGCCACTTCGCTTATAGAATAATATTGTTTCTGAAAAAGAACCTCATCATCTGGAATTTCAAGCAATGCAACATCAAGATTAATTTCTTTCAAAGATTTTCGGCCGCGTTTTACAGGTAGTTCTGTTTTTTTTGAAAGCGGTTTTATGAGCTGCACTTGTTTTGGTTCAGGCTTTTCTTCAGCCTTAGTATTGGCTTCTTTTATATTTTCAGGCGGCATTTGTTTACGTCTTACAACGGCCACTTTATTTCCTGACTCACTATTAAATAGATCTAACTGCTGCATAGCGTAAAGCTACAAATATTTGTTATGCAGCCACACGTTAGGTACTTTAACAACAGCACTTTAATCTTATGTTTGTAAAAATATTTTTATCTGCATTCAATAAAAAAAATATGTATTTGCGGCGCCGGCACTATGGGCAGCAGTATTGCACAGATAGCTGTGCAGAATGATTTTCATGTAATTCAGTTTGATGTAAATGAATCAATGCTTTTGAAAAGCAAACAGGCAATTGAAAGCAGTTTGCAGAAGCTTATTGAAAAAGGAAAAATAACTGCGCAACGAAAAGAAGAGATTTTACAATGTATCATCTTTACATCATCAATAAATAATTGCATTGCCGATGTAATAATTGAAGCTGTTGTTGAAAACAAAGAAATCAAACAGCAGTTGTTTGACTCACTTTCTGTAATAAACAGTAACGAAACAATCTTCGCTACTAATACTTCTTCTATTTCAATTGCTGAATTAAGTGAAAATAAAAATTATGCTTCGCGGTTTGCAGGCCTGCACTTTTTTAATCCTGCACAAATAATGAAGCTGGTTGAAATAATCCGTACAGAAAAAACATCAGGTAATGTTATTGAAATACTAGTTGATCTGGCAAAGCAATTAGGTAAAACACCTGTTGTTTGTAATGATGCTCCGGGCTTTATTGTAAACCGTGTTGCGCGCCATTATTATTTGGAAGCAATGCAGTTGTTTGAAGAAAATATTGCCGGCATTGAAACAATAGATGAAGTTATGGAAGCAACAGGCTTTAAAATGGGTCCATTTAAATTAATGGATATGATTGGTATGGATATTAATTATTCTGTAAGTAATATTGTTTGGGAAGCATTGAAAAAGCCTGGACGTTTAAAACCATCACGCATACAAAAAAATAAAGTGGATGCAAAAGAACTTGGCAGAAAAACAGGAAAGGGTTTTTATGAATATTAAATTCTGAACCCCAAAAGGAATTTATACATGCTGCATGATACAGGATCAGACAAATTGCTTACCGGGAAAAAAATTTTTATTACCGGTGCAACAGGCCTTGTTGGGGCTTATTTAATTAAACAGCTTATAAGGCAGAACAAAAATATTAAAGCTTTATACAGAACTGAAATTCCTTATAATTCGCCAAACGTTGAATGGATACAAGGTGACATATTTGATACCGTTTTGCTTGAGGAAATATTAAATGATGTTGATGAAGTTTACCATTGTGCAGCCAAAGTTTCTTTTAATCCAAAACATAAAAAGGAGCTTTTTAAAACAAATGTTGAAGGCACAGCGAATATCGTAAATGCATGTTTGAATACAGGCGTAAAAAAACTTTTGCATGTAAGTTCTGTTTCAGCATTAGGAAGGCTAAGAGAAAATGTAATTGTAAATGAAGCAATGCAATGGAGCGAAGAAACAAACAACAGCCGGTATGGAGAAAGTAAATACCTGGCTGAAATGGAAGTGTGGCGGGGCATTGCGGAGGGATTGAATGCGGTAATAATAAATCCAACTATTATACTTGGCGCAGGTGACTGGAATAAAGGTTCATCTGAAATTTTTAAAACAGTTTATAAAGAGTTTCCTTACTATACTGAAGGTGTAACGGGTTTTGTTGATGCAAATGATGTGGCCATAATAATGATTGAATTAATGAATAGTGATATTTCAGGAGAACGTTTTATTGTAAGCGCTGAAAACATCTCTTATAAAAATTTGTTTGCTATGATTGCTGAAGCCTTTAACAAGAAACCACCGCATAAAAACGTTACACCATTTATGGCGGCTTCTATCTGGCGGTTAGAAGCTATACGAAGTTTAATTACCGGTAAAGCACCGTTTATTACAAAAGCAACTGCACGCACAGCTTTAGCGAAAGTTTATTTTGATAATAGTAAATTATTAAAAGCACTCCCTGAATTTAGTTATACGTCTTTAAAAAATTCTGTGGAAAGAATTTGTTTTGAGCTAAAAGAAATTAACCGGCTTACATAAACCTGTTATATTAATATTATGCTGCTTTCGCAGGCTGTTAATCTTATACAACATCCAACCTCACAGCAAAAATCTATTTGGGCAGATTTAGGTTGCGGCACCGGTTTATTTACAAATGCGCTTTCACAAATAATAGCTGAGCAAAGCATAATTTATGCTGTTGATAAGAATAAACTTTCATTAAACAAGGTTTCGGTAAAAAGTGGCATTGAGCTTAAAAAAACTGCACTGAATTTTATAAGTGATGAATTGCCATTTAATAATCTTTCAGGTATAATGATGGCAAACTCTTTTCATTTTGTAAAAGATAAAATCACATTCATTAATAAGGCTTCCGGTTGTCTTGATGCTAATGGTTATTTTATAATGATTGAATATGATACGGATATTTCAAATTTTTGGGTGCCCTATCCAATCAGCTTTAATCAATTGCAAAAATTTTTTACGCAATACAATTGCATAGCAGAAAAGCTGCAGGAAATTCCATCGCGTTACAATGGAATTATTTACTCAGCATTGATTAAAAAAATATCTAAAGCCTGAATATTCCGCTCATATTGTAAACCCCCATAATGCATCGCCAATAAAAAAGGCCATTGAACTTGTATTTTATAATGATGCAGAAAATTCATTGCTGGAAGAAATCTGAATGATTAATTTTTATTTTTTCGTTGTGCATCAGTTCTCCTTCAATGATTATATATTAGTTAAAACTATACTGGCACTAAGGCACTAATATTATTGACTTTATTTTTCATTTGTAAGCTGTTTCAATTTCTCCCACATTTCCGGAATACGTTTAAGCCAGATAAGTTCTTTCTTTTTTTCGTTGGCATTTATTGCAGGTGAACCAAAATAAGTTTTATTACTTTCTAATGTATAAGGCACACCGCTTTGGGCATATACAATTGCATTCTCGCCAATGGTTAATGTTTTACTTACGCCAACCTGTCCCCACAACGTAACACCATCTTCAATTATCGTAGCACCTGCAATACCAACCTGCCCGGCAAACAAACAATTGCGTCCAACATTTGTATCATGACCAATATGCACAAGATTATCCATCTTTGTTCCCTTACCAATTCTTGTTGATGCTGTAACGCCGCGATCAATTGTACAGTTGGCGCCAATCTCCACATTGTCTTCAATAATTACATTACCGCAACTCTGCATTTTTTTATACCATACTTCACGGGCTTTTTTTGTGTTGTAATAAAATGCATCACTACCGATTACAGTTCCTGATTGAATGATAACGTTATTACCGATCTCTGTGTAATCCATTAATGAAACATTTGGATGAATAATGCAGTTATTACCAATCTTTACATCAACTCCAATAAAAACATTAGGCATAATAACAGTGCCTTCTCCAATCACTGCATTTTCGTTTTGTAAATTTTTTGTTGCATGAAAAGGCCGGAAGTGATTTACAATTTTTAAATATGCTTCAAACGGTTCGGCAGCAATAAGTAAATTTTTTCCTTCAGGTATGCTAACATCTTTTGTGTTGATGATAATGTGTGTTGCTGCACTGTTCAAACAGGTATCATAATATTTTGGATGATCCACAAAACACAGATCACCTTCTTCCACTTTATGTATCTCATTTATGCCATAAGCCTGAGATGCAGTGCTGCCAATAGTTTCAGCGTTTATTAATTCTGCGATCCATTGTATAGAAACAGGTTGGGGAAACTTCATGTAAAAAAATTTAGAGCAACAAAGTTAGGTTGTTGTTTGTGCGGTGAAGCATCATTAAAGATTTATAAGTTGATTTTAAGCAATGAAATTTTGCGCTTTTAAAATTTCATTTTTGTTTTTATGCAGTGCAATGCACATCCAAAAAAAAAATTGTGAATAAAATTGTTTGCATTTTTTTTTGTGTAAGTAAAAACTATTTCTAATATTGTGTCGGGAAATTTATTTTCCCACTTACTTACTAACCCATATATATACAAAGTCCCGCATCTGCGGGATTTTTTTTTGAATTTATGTTTCGTTATTTCATAGTATATAAGCCATATAAAACTTTGTCTCAGTTTACTTCTGCATTAAATAAAACAACACTTGCAGATTTTTTTTCTGTTCCGAAAAATATTTATCCTGTTGGAAGATTAGATGAAGACAGCGAAGGATTATTGATATTAACGAATGATGCAAAACTCAATCATCAGTTATTAAATCCGCTGTTTGAACATGAAAGAGAATACTGGGTACAGGTTGAAGGGGAAATTACTGAAGAAGCTGTAATGCAGATGCAGCAAGGATTACAGCTGAATATTAAAGGTATGTTGCATCATACAAAATCAACTGTTGTGCAAATATTTAATGAAGCACCTGCTGTTGAAGAACGTGATCCACCGGTGCGTTACCGTGCATCTGTTCCAACATCATGGATAAAAATAATTTTGAAAGAAGGCAAGAACAGGCAGGTAAGAAAAATGACAGCTCATGTTGGTTTTCCAACATTGCGTTTGATACGTTATCGCATAGAAGATATTAAATTGAATGAAATGAAACCAGGAACTATGATTGAGCTCTCACAAAAATCAATTTATAAAAAATTGTTTCATGCAAGTATATGAAGTGAGTGATAAAAAATATTTCATCACTACAGATAATTCAAAACTTGATGTTAATGTTATACATCAATTTCTTGCTGAAGAATCTTACTGGGCAAACGGAATTCCAAAACATGTTGTTGAAAAAGCAATTGCTAATTCTTTATGCTTTGGCTTGTTTTATAATAACGCACAAATTGGTTTTGCAAGATTGATAACAGATAAAGCAACGTTTGCTTATCTCGCCGATGTTTTTATTTTGAAAGAACATCGTGGCAAAGGATTATCCAAATGGTTAATGAAAATAATTCAATCACATCCTGAATTGCAAAATTTACGAAGGTGGCTGTTAACTACAAAGGATGCGCATGAATTGTATAAACAATTAGGATGGATAAAACCTCCTGATGATTACATCTATCGTTTTATGATGCGGCATAATCCTGATGTTTATAAAAAGCCGGGAAAGAGCGGAAGTCAGTAAGTCTGAAAGAAATAGAAACTTAGTTGTAGAGATAATTTAATCTTTATTTTATTTTCAGCAAATAAAAAGTCCGAAAGATTAAACTTGTCTTTCAGACTTCTCTATGTATTCAGCATTAAAGGCATTACCAACATAAGGAGATCTTCGTTTTCAGTTTGTTCGGTTGGTTTTATAATGCCTGCTTTATTTGGAGTTGACAATTCAATCACCACATCTTCACTATCTGAAGCATTTAATAACTCAATCAAAAATTTTGCATTAAACGCAATCTGCAAATCTTCACCATCATATTCGCAGTTCATGCGTTCATTACCTTCTGAACTAAAATCAACATCCTGTGCTGCGAGTTGCAATTCACTTCCATTTATACTTAGCACAACCTGGTTAGTGCTTTTATTGCTGAAGATATTTATACGGCGCAATGCACTTTGAAAATCGCTGCGCTTTACTGTAAGCTTATATGGATTATCTGCGGGAATAACAACTTTATAATCAGGAAAACGCGCATCAATTAAGCGGCAGCTTAAACGTGTTTCGCCATGTGTAACAAAAAAATGATTGCTGTTATAGCTAATGGTAATTTCCTCATCATTATCAGGCAAAGTATTTTTTAATAAGCTTAAAGGTTTTTTTGGAACGATGAAATTATCTGTTTTTGCATTTGTTGCGTCTGTTCTTTTATAACGTACTAGCCGATGCGCATCTGTTGCTACAAACTGCAAGGCATTTTTGGAGAGCTCAAAATATATACCTGTCATAGCAGGCCGCAAATCATCACTGCTTACTGCAAATAAAGTTTTGTTTATACCATTAAGCAATGCGCTGCTGGTTACTGTAAAATTATTGGCATCATCAGCCACCGGCGCTTTGGGAAAGTTGTCGGGATTTTCGCCCATTACTTTATACTTGCCATTATCGCTGGTAATTTCAACAGCAAAATTTTTATCAATGTTGAATGTAAGCGGTTGGTCAGAAATATTTTTCAACGAATCAATTAATATACGGGCAGGTATGCAAATCTTTCCGTTCGTTTTACTTTCCACATCCATCTGCACGCCCATTACTGTTTCAAGATCAGTGGCAACAACTGTTAATTTTTTATCTTCAATTTCAAACAAGAAATCTTCAAGAATTGGCAATACTGTGTTTGCATTTATAACACCATTTATTTGTTGTAAATGCTTCAATAAAGCGGAAGAAGAAACAATGAATTTCATTATGTAAACTTTATTTAGATTTTATGCAGGCAGATAAGCAGAACGGCTGAATAAGATATATTTCAGCTGCTTACCTGCAGCTAAGGCAAACCTAAAGCAAAATGTTTACATGCCCACAGTTAACTATTACTTGTAAATGCAGGATTGCAGAAATGTGAATTGTTTGTGCTTAAATTTTAAGCCGGCACAGTATGAGAAAGTATTTCTGAAATTTTCTCTCTTGCAAGCGGCTTAACTATATAATCCTGCACGCAATTATAACGCTTTGAATATTCCTTGTCCTGATCGTTCATAGATGAGGTTACAAGAAAAATGTGAATTTCTTTTGAAAGATTTGGCTTTAAAGACTGATAAGCATCTAAAAATTGCCAGCCATTCATCACAGGCATGTTCACGTCAAGCAGAATTACATCAGGCAACTCATCAGCGTTATCCATATTTTCTTCAAGAAAACGATATGCTTCCTCACCATTTGAGCAAACCTTTATTTTATTAGCGTGACCTGTTGCCTCAAGCGTTTTACAGGATACAAATTGATAGATGGCATCATCATCAATTAAGAGGACATTTACTTTGGCTCTGTACATAGGATTTCGTATTGGATTGTCAAATTACGCTATTCTTTATAACATGGAAAAATAAAATTTTTGGTATCTGGCTTTTTTTGTTTACTGAACAGGAAATTTGACCATTGATTGACATAAAAACGTTGATTTGTTATTTTTAATACAAAAAAATGAAAAAATTTCTTTTTCTGTTACTTCTTACCCCTTTTTTTTCCCAAGCCCAGCTTAGCGTTGAGCAGATTATGCAAGATCCTCAATGGGTTGGAACATCTCCATCAGAGATTTTTTGGAACTATGACAGCAGATCAATTTTTTTTAAATGGAACCCGGACAAAGGCATCAGCGATTCATTATACAGCTATCAATTACCGGATAATAAAATTTTAAAATCTTCATTTATTGATGCAAAACTTGCAAAAGATATTTCAAACGGGAAATATAATGCATCAAAAACAAAGATTGTATTTATACATAATGGTGATGTGTATTTGCTTACAACAGCAACGAAAAATTTGCTGCGCATTACGCAAACTGCTGATGAAGAAGCAAATCCTATTTTTTTAAAAGAGGAGAATATTATAGTTTATCAATTGAATGATGATCTGTATGCCTGGAATAATGCAACTGGAAAAACAGAGCAATTAACACACTTTGAAAAAAGAGTTGCACCGGCAGAAAAAGAAATCTTATCACCACAGCAAAAGTGGCTGAATGACGAAGCTTTGCAAACATCAGCAGTAATTAAAAAAAGAAAAGACAAGGCTGATGCCGCAAAAAAATTTCTTGACAGCAATAAAGAAGAAAAAGGTCTCCGTGCTATTTATATTAATAATAAGGAATTGCAGAACTTAACTATTAGCCCTGATGGCCGGTTTATATCTTATAGCCTCTATGAAAAAAATGATGAAGCAAAAGAAACTGCTGTGCCTTCTTATGTAACACAGGATGGCTATACGAAAGAAATTAATGCACGCAGTAAAGTTGGAAGACCGGATGGCATTCATTCTTTTTATGTTTTCGATAAATTAAAAGATACTGTTATTAAAGTTTCAACTGATTCAATTCCTTTAATAAAATATACTCCCGATTATGTAAAAGATTACGTGCGAACAATAAAAGATGCTGATACGCTTACAAGAAATGTAATTGTACAAAATATGCTGTGGAATGATGATGGAGCTGAATGTATTGTTGATATTTTTTCTTCGGATAATAAAGATCGCTGGATTATGCAGTTAAATGCTGCAGAAGGCAAGCTTACTTTATTAGATCATCAGCACGACGAGGCGTGGATCGCCGGCCCTGGCATCGGGTGGATTGAACCGGCAAATATTGACTGGATTAACAACCACATGTTTTATTTTCAGAGCGAGGCAACCGGGTTTTCACATTTATACACTTATGATTTTAACTCACATCAACATACTGCAATTACAAGTGGCAACTATGAAGTTCAAAAGGCAATTTTAAGTAAAGACAAAAAACATTTCTATATTATTACGAATGAAGAAGATCCTGCCAAACAAAATATTTACCGCATTAATATTGATGGAAGTAATAAGATAAAATTAACCACGCTAACCGGCGGCTATGAAATGTTTTTATCACCTGATGAAAAGTATATTGCTTACCGTTATTCTTATCAAATTAAACCATGGGAATTGTATCTGCAACCAACACAGGCAATGGCTAAACCACAACAAATAACAGGTAAAGCTATGAGTGATTCGTTTAAAGCTTACCCATGGCGCGATACAAAAATTTTTACATTCAAAGCAAGAGACGGCGCTGATGTACATGCACGCATTTACGAACCAAAACAAGGAACAAAAAATAACGCAGCTGTGATTTTTGTGCATGGTGCAGGTTATTTGCAAAACGAAGATTATTGGTGGAGTTATTATTTCCGCGAAATGATGTTTAATAATTTATTGGCTGATAAAGGGTATACAGTTTTAGATGTTGATTATCGCGGAAGCGCCGGTTATGGCCGGGATTGGCGCACCGGGATTTACCGGTATATGGGCGGCAAAGATTTAGACGATGAGGTTGATGCAGCACATTACCTCGTGCAAAATCTTGGCATAGATTCAACACGCATTGGTATATATGGTGGAAGCTACGGGGGCTTTATGACGTTGATGGCTCTTTTCACGCAGCCTGATGTTTTTAAAGCAGGCGCAGCTTTGCGGCCTGTAACAGATTGGGCGCATTATGATCACGATTATACTTCTGCAATTTTGAATGAACCTTTTACAGACAGTATTGCTTATGCACGTTCATCGCCTATAAATTTTGCAGCCGGTTTAAAAAATCATTTGCTTATTTGCCATGGTATGATTGATGTGAATGTGCATTTCCAGGATGCAGTTCGTTTAACGCAGCGATTGATTGAGCTTGGGAAAAATAATTGGGAGCTTGCAGTTTATCCGGTAGAAGATCACGGCTTTATTGAACCCAGCAGCTGGACGGACGAATACAAACGCATTCTTAGGTTGTTTGATGATAATCTTTTAAATAAATAGATTGAACAAGGTCGCACGAACAAACATCCGGAAAGAAAATTAATAAATCCTTTGGTTATAATGCAAACTCCTGCAGAGCATCTTTTAAATAGAGCGCTAATAATTTGTATTGCGCTTTGATAACATCCACTGGTAAATATTTTTACCTTTTTCTTTATAATTTGGATCAGTAGCTGTGGTCCACGCGTCATGACCACTAACCGGGAAAATAGTTAATCGTGCAGGAAGCCGCGGAGTACTGCTATTAATATAACTCACATAATCTACCGAATACCAGGAAGGAACAGTTGGATCATCCTGGTTATGAAATGCCCATACACAAACACCGGACTGTGCAATTTTAAGAGCCTTATCTGTAGTTGGCCATGAAGCTCCTGAAATAGGTACAATAGCTGCAAGCCTTTTGCCGTAGTCAATAGTATAATCCCATGTGCCGCCTCCGCCCATGCTTAACCCGCAAACGTAAACTTTCATAGTATCAATATGGTATTTAGCTATGGCATAATTCAATACAGCGTCTATATCTGCAGACAGTGGCCATGCTTTAAATTGCGGTGATATTACTATAAATTGGGAAGGCTTATTATTAACCACAAAGTTTGCCGGGAACTGATGATTTTGGATAAGTTTAGGAATCGCATTGTCAGCAACTTTATAAAGATCTGTAGTACCGTTTCCAAGTTCTCCCTGGCCATGCAGGAAAATAATTAAAGGATATTTTTTGCCTTTATGCTTTGCATACGAGGCTGGCAAGGCTTCAAGATAACCACCAATATTTGGATTAATATCATAGCTTACTGGTGTTTGAACTGGTAAAGAAGTTTCTGTATAAAAATCTTCAACAGAAGAATTGGTTACAGCTTGTTGATCAGCAATATCTTTTTTGCATGAGAATAAGATAGCCGATAGAAACAGAATGGCAGGTAGATAGGTATGTTTAATCATGCGCCGGTTTTAGCAAAAATAATGCCGCAGTAATCTTTCAATTTAAATTCTTACTGCTGCTTTTCCGGCAGTTGAAAATAGATTTTTAGAACCCGGTATTGCTATCTGCACACAAAAGTCATACGAACAAATATTGCGGAAAAGAAGGAATCTTACTATCGGGTCATCGCTTCTTTTTAAGCAACCCATTATTTTTTAATTCATCCACAAGTGTTGTTGCAAATTCATGGCTTGCTTTGCTAATGTCATCAGGATTTACAGCTTTGGTTTGAATTGAAAAAAGTATACCCTGGGTGGCCACATCATAAAGATTGCTTTCTATATAATAAGTATCATTGCTTACATAATATCCAGGTGTAGATATGGTGCTGTACGTAGAAGCATAATAGGTAGGATAGTATCCGTAAAATCCATATGTAGAAGTGGGGTCATAAGTATAGGATGAACCTTCGATGTATTTAGTTTCATTTTTTGAATCGAGTAATGAAACCATCAGGAGTGTGCTGCAACCTGATTCTTTTACCTTTCTTGTAAAAACTTCAATTATTACAGAATCAGGAACGCCGGTTACAGGTGTTAAAACACTCAGGCTTCTTACTGCTTTAATTCCGTTTGCAGTAGCTTCTGATGCCAGGTCATTTTCCATTGAGGATCTTACATTCATATTTTGTGTGAGCACTGTAATAAAAACACTGTTACGCGGAGTGGCTGGAAGTGAATCTTTTTTCACCCATGCACCTATAACAGTTACTGTTGATGCTTTCTTTGATGAACTGCAGCCGGGCATACATGCAATACATAAGCCTGTAAAACCAATACAAAATGTTTTAAGCATACGGTGTAATTTATAAATTAGCATTTGAGAAAACCTGGTTGCTATTTGATGTAAATATAAGTTTTATGAACAAAACTCTATCAGCTTGTTGAGATGATTGGGCTTTTATACTATGCTTTTGTACCACTTGAGTGTTGATGATTAAACCACGATGTCGTTACATACACAACATGCCGGAAAGAAAAATTTTCTCTCCATCTTAAATAATGTACACACTCAATATTATTCAGGTAGTAAAAACCCAAGGCTAAAGCTGTCTCTTATTCCATCAAGTAAAGCTTTCAAATAATAAAATGTAACAAGCCGCGTCGGATCTCTTACATAGTCTATTTTTCCTGTACGTTTTTTAATATCAAGCGAAGCATCTTTGTTTTTTGGTATAATGAAATGATGCAAAGCAAAACTCGAAAGCCATGCAGTTTTCAAACCATCTTTTGTAATTTTTAAACGGTCAATAATAAGATCATGATACACGCCTACAATCTGCCCGGTTGCTTTGGTATTTGTAGCGGTGAACTCAAAATCCAAACGGTTAAGTACACCGCTTTGTATATGAAATTTTCCCAGATTTTCTGCTGAAGGGTTTAATGCAGGCAAGTTTAAATTATCAATAGCTCCTTTTATTTGCGAACTGCCATCTTTCATTGAAAGATCAATAACAGCATGAATATTTCCTGCACCCATTATTGACGCTTTCACATTAGAACTGATGAATGCAGTATTGCCCTGAACCTGGTTTGTAAACGGCATCATGGTTATAGATATATGCTCCAGCTTTATAAAACCGCTGTGCACACCATCTTTTGGAAACTCTTCTGACGTTATGTTTGCATCATTAAGACTGAAACGCTGAACCTGCATTTCAAAAGGAATTTGTTTTAAATAATCCAGCGGCATGGGCTGTTCTTTTTTGCTTCGCGGCAAACGCCTGTCTCTGAAAACATAAGCATTGCTTTTAGAAATATTTATTTCACGCGCAACAAATTTCTTTTGCATCATATCTTTTACATCCAGTCCTGAAACTTTAATATTGTTTACAAATGCAGTAACATGGTCTGCCTGCTGCCCGAGATTTTCACCCAACTGAAATTTACCTAACTGCGGAATAAGTTTTAAAGAATCAAGCTGCATAACAGAATCCTTACTGCTGATATGAAACGCTTTAAGGCTTACTGAATAATAACCGGGCAGGTTGTAGTTTACATTATTCAGATCACAAATAACATTTGAAAAATGAATGCTGTTTTTTGTGAATGAAGAATCAATATGAGGAATGGCAACATCATTCAGGAATATTTTAGCTGTGCAAAGCGGGGATATTTTATTTTTATATTGTTCAGAGATTTTTGCATTCAATACTTCAACTGCAGAAAAAGAGATATTATCAAAAGGAAGCTGTATGTTTTTAAAAATATTTGCAGGCAGCCTGTTATTTTTATCAAGCAAATAATTGTCAAGCTTAATGTTTGCATCAGATAGTTTAAGCGAAGCCGCTGAAAAGTTTTTACCTGCTAACAGTTTAAAAAAATTAATACCGCTTATGTCAGCGTGTGAAAAAAATATTTTATGCTGATGCCGCTCATTCATTTCAGGATTATACAAAATATATAAGCTGTCTATTTGTACCGAAGCCTTAAACAGGTTTACATGGGCTTTTGAAAAACCAGATTGTATATATGGCTGAAACTGCTGAAGTGATGTTCTTAATTTCTTTTCAACCACTGATTTTAAAATAATATCTGCAACGGCTATTATGATAACAAATGCAAGTATCCACGCTGCTAATTTAATCCAGATACGTCTTTTCATATAGGAGATGCTGTTGCAATAAAACATGTTTTTTTATGAATAGGTTGCCGGCAGCATAACCCATGCAAACGTTATTTTATAAAACAGTTAATTGCAGATGAAGATCCTGTACAAAAAATGTTGAATCAAATAAAATCTTAAATAACTACAGTTTAGAAAAGCTTGCTGAATTTTATCTGGACAATCTTTGATTCTTTAGAAACGCCATAAGTTACCGTACCACAAAATTTATAAAACGGAGCGAACAAAATACCTGCACCATAAGCTGTGTGCAATGTGTTAGATACTTCATTCGGGATCCAGACACGACCATCATCAAAAAATAAAAGAACACCAGCTTTTGCATTTACCAAATGTGTGTGCAGTTTTGTTATATAACGCAGTTCATTATTATTATAAAATGATGACTTACCCCAAAACCTTTCACGTTTATAACCACGCAAACTCTCCGGGCCTCCAATTGTAGCATGTTCATAAAACTCTGCGCTATTTAAAATATTATTATCCTCAACAACCGTTGCAGCACTTGCTGTAACGGCAAGAGAAAACTTATCAACTAAAGGCATGTATGTTTTTACTCTTCCATAATATTTTTGAAAGAACTCATCATGCATTGTATTAAACATACCTGTTGCGGTACCAATAAATGAAACACCCTTTACTGGCACAACAGAATCATCAACATTTAAGTAGGTGTATGCTATCTGGGCGCCGATATAATTATTTCTTTCCAATGCATCTTTATTTAAGGGCAAAAACTCTTTTGAAAGATATCTTTCGGAATCATTTAAAATTTTTACACTATGAAAAAATGCAGCAACAGTTACACTGCTCTTTCCAAAATTTTTATTTAGCCCGGCACTCAACAGCCATTCTTTTGTGCGCATTCTGAAATAATCTTTATCTGTGGTTGTTAACTGCGTTTCATTTCCTAAACCAAAGAAGTTTGTCCATCGTATAGCATCATACTTTGCATCAAATACAGCGTTCCATTTATCAAATACATTTGGATAGATCGCATTATAGGCTGCGCTAATTGCATGTTGAGAAAGAGAATAATGCAGATCAATTTTTTGTTTGGTATTGTAAGGGCTTCGTCGCCAGGCATAGCCGGTAAATTTATAACCAAGCCCAACATATAGCCTGTCATCATAATCGTAAAAAAATGATGGCGAAATGCTACACTTATTATAGTTGAACCAATCGTATTGAAATGCATGTATAGCACTATCCTGTTTTAAATGCATTGAAGTGTTTGAAGTTTGAAATGAATTCTTTTTATTATCATAAATACTTACGTTGCTACTATTGCTTTCAATAACAGAATCGCTTTGTGGGCCACCTATGATTTTTATTGCGATATTATTTGCATTGTCTATTTTATAAATGTCTTTTCCATCAATTCCATACAACATAATTTCTTTTGTTTCGGATGGATAGAATGTTCTCTCATAAAAAGCTGTATCATCTCTATTACTTGCTGAATCTATTCTGAAAATTTTTACTGTTGTTCCGGCAGCTGAGCCATCTACTTCAAAGTTTTCGCTTTTGTTGCTGCCTGTTATATCAACTTGTTTTGCAAGAAAGCGATAATATTCGGTTGCGTATTTTTGAAGATGTGCTCTCCTCGATTCTAATTTTTCTATTAACTCCTTACCGGATATTTTAAATATTTCAGACGGTAATTCGTGAACAGACGCTTCGATCACATCATCTGTTAATGCTTGCTGAAGTGTATCTGCAGCATTTATCCAATCACGTAATGTCATTTCATTTGCAAAGAACCTGTCCATATTCCGTTCTTCATAATTCAGTATGATGATGTTTTTAGTATCGTCATTAAAGTTCTGCATGAAATTTAAACTTTGGGCTGACAACATGCGATCGATCAAAACACCGTTGTGCGCATAAAAAGCCTGGTCGCGATCACGCGGAATTGGAAAATATAAAGTTGAAATACTATCCTCAGAACCCCATTGCCAGTTATCTTCATGCCTGTCCCAATCTGCTATCAGCATATCAAACAACCTTGCTTTTATAAATTGAAATTGAACAGCTTTGTTTGAATTATCTTTCAAAAGAATTTTTGTAACATCATCCGTTGCTGTAAAATATTTTGGGTTATGAAGATTTTCCGCAGCACTCCAGTCCCCACCTAACTTCTGTTCAAACAAGTACAGATCATTTCCAAATTTTTTATTGAAAGTATCAAGCGCAGGCTGTGCAGGTAGATAAACCAATTGGGGGTTTGTATGCGGAATGCCTGCATGCTCCTGTAAAACATTTATTGCAAATGCAGCATAGGGATATGACATAGAAACACCATCATCAATTATATCTTCAATAAACGTGTTCTTAAATTCCGGCAGCACAACATCATTTCTTGATTTATCAATCGAACGAATGGTATATTGTTTTCCGTCGGGCGATTTTAAATGGAGTGTTTTTGTTTCATTGCCGCCGCCGGTTTTATAGGGTGTCAGGCCACCATCAACACTATCGAGCAATAATATGCGAGCCTGTACAGGAGTTGTCCATTCTGTGCGGCAATTTTTTCCCCATAACCATTGATAGAATTGTGGTTTGCTGTATTGTGCGCCGGCACTAACCGTTTTAAAAGCAGATGTATCAGCCTTAGTTTGAGAAAGCCCATGAACTGCAAAAGCAGTTAACCACAATATCAAAAGCAGTTTATACAACGTATTTAATAAAAACAATACATTTCAAACTTAGTGCCAGCAGATACTATTGTATGAGTTGACAACAGGCACAGGTTTTGCAAAACAGCCGTGTATGAAAAAAAACTTCTGTGCTTGTATAATTTTATGCATTTCATTTATTGCATGCAACAATCAACATTCAAACTCACAAACAGAAAATAGCTCATCATCAAAAACAGAGAAAAAAATAAGCCACCGCGATTACAGCATCACGCCCTCAAATTCTTACAGCGATCTTTTTTTTGACAGTGTGAAATTGGAAAACTTTATTAATCAAAATGCTATTTCAGATTCTGTAGCGCAAAGAATAAGAAGCTTTTACAATACAAGAAATTACCAGTATGCATGGTTTACTTCAAACGGGTTAACAGAACAGGCGCTGGGTTTTTGGAATCTTCGGAATTATTCAGGTTATGTAGGTGATACATCATTAAAAAATAAGCCGCTTGAAAAAAAGATGGGCGACTTGTTGAGTGAAGACTCGCTCGAGGTAAGTGCATCGGACTCTTCTATTTTGAATACAGAACTTTCATTAACGCAGTCATTCATTTATTATACGCTTAGTAATTACGAAAAAGGATACGTGAAGCGAAAAGAAACAGAACGTTTTGTTCCATTTAAAAAAGAAGATGCAACCGCTTTTGCTGATTCTTTGATCAACAAAAAACATAAAGACGATAAATATTTTGCTGATGTAAATGATGATTATAAAGCACTGAAAGGTGAGCTAATAAAATATCTTCAAATAGTGAAAAGCGGTGGATGGCCGGAAATTACAGGTGATGCAAAATCATATAAAAAAGGTGCATCTTCTCCACAAATTGCTATATTGAAAAAAAGATTACAGGTTTCAGGCGATATGCAGGCGACCGATACAAGTAATGTGTTTGATGATACCCTAACAGATGCTATTAAAGTTTTTCAGAAGCGGCTTGGTTTAACGCAGGATGGAATAGTTACCACTGATCTTTTAAAAGATATTAATGTAACTGCGCAGCAACGGCTTGTGCAAATTCTAATTAACATGAATCGCATGCGCTGGATGCCGCAAGAGCCGCAGGGGCAATTGATACTCGTGAATATTCCTGAATTCATTTTGCATTTTGTAGACGGGAAAAATAAAGTATTCGACATGGTAGTTGTAGTAGGAAAAGAAGGGCATAACACAATGATGTTTACAGGCAAGCTTAGCCAGATTGTGTTCAGCCCGTATTGGAATGTGCCGCCAAGCATTGTAAAAAAAGAGATAATGCCTAAAATGCAAAGCAACCCCAATTATCTTAAAGAACAGGATATGGAAGTAACAGGAAATTCAGGTGGTTTGCCTGTTATAAGACAATTGCCAGGTGAAAAAAATTCGTTGGGTCGTGTGAAGTTTTTATTTCCGAACAGCTATGATATTTATTTTCATGATACACCTGCCAAATCACTTTTTAGTAAAGATAAAAGAGCTTATAGCCATGGTTGTATAAGATTAAGCGAGCCAGAAAAAATGGCTGATTATCTTTTAAGAGATCAACCGCAGTGGACGCCTGATAAAATAGAAGAAGCAATGAATAGCGGTAACCAACAATTTGTAAACATAAAACAACCAGTGCCCGTATTTATAACATATTACACAGCCTGGGTAGATGAAGATGGTCTGTTGAATTTCAGGGATGATATTTACAAACGTGATTCTGCTGTAGCAACAAAAATGTTTTAAAAAATCAGTCAAATAAAATTTCTTTTAGAAAAATAGTTGACGTAAGTAAATAAAGTGTTTCAAAGCTATAAGTCGCGGGTAAAAAATCTTTAATACTTTTGATTAATGAGTTTCAAAACAAATAATAAAAGATGCCTAACTGTTATTGTAAGCTTTATAATTATATGTAATTTCTATGCCTGTAAGAAAACCAGCTCTTCGTCTGCTGTAACGCACGTTATAACTTATAAACTTACGGGAAGTATTTACACACCTTTCAACAATATCTCATATACAGATTCTTTAGGCATACAGGAAAGCGCCTCTGCAGCAGATTCTACCGTTGGCTGGTCTAAGGTGGTTACTGAACATTATTCCAATTTTCCTGTGATGTTAGAGGTGCAAGGGCAGAATTCTTCATCAAGCCAACTTACCTATATACTTGAAATAATTGTAGACGGAACCACCAGAGCGAAACAGCAATATTCAACCCCGGCGTTTAATAGTTTCGATAACCAGGTTTCTGCTTTAATACAATAACATTCAACTATTGTACGATTGCAATAAGCAAAGGCGATGACCTTATGCCCAGTCATTATAATTATTATGAATTATTCTCCGGAAAAATTCTGATCACTTTTACAAACCTGCCTTTATAATAATTATTTAGCGGCGTAATAGTAACACCATTTGCTTTGCCCGAAGTTGAATGAATAAACAATGTTTGAATAGAATCATTCGAAATAATAATGCCCATATGTCCTACACTGCGTTCGGTGCTGTCCGTTCCTGTAAATAAAATCAAGTCACCCGGTTTAGATTGCTGAAGTGGAATCTCTGCAGCCGCATTTGTAAAATCTATTGAAGATCGTGGCACTGTTATATTAAAATGATTGAACACATATGTTATGAAACCTGAGCAATCAAAGCCTTGTTGAGGATCTGTTGAACCATACAGATATGGTGTTCCAATCAATGTTTCAGCGTATTTAACTACTTCTGCAGGTGTAGCGTTACCTGCGTTTATTGTTGAAGAAAATGAAGGCTGGATAACTGCAGTTGTATCAGCATGTTTTTCAATTACAGGATTTCTTTTTATTTGGATGCATGATGTAACTAATAAAACTGCTGCCAATATATATTTCATACCAATTATTCCTGAACAAAAACTATTCCTTTAGTAAAGAATGTATTGTTCAATACTATGATACAATGATAATCTTTATAATGTATATGCGATTAAAATTTGTAAGTTGCAAACGCACATTTCCAGGTATAATTGAAAATATTTCCAGATGAAGTATATACGTTTGCTGTTACTTTCTTTATTCGCTTTTCAAATTTCTTTTGCGCAAACATGGCAGGATACATTATCAGCAATAAACAAAACTCTTGAACAATATCAACCTCAAAATCCAGGCATTCAATTATCTGTTTCAAGAAATGGCAAAATAATTTTTTCAAAGGCCTGGGGCATTGCAGATATGGAACGTAATGTACCGCTAACCACTAATTCAATTCTTGAAGCAGGTTCTGTTTCAAAACAATTTACTGCGGCTGCTATTCTTTTGTTAGAGCAGCAGGGAAAACTTTCACTTAATGATGATGTTCAAAAATATATTCCTGAATTGCCTGATTATGGAACACCTGTTAAACTATATCACCTGTTGCATCACTGCAGCGGATTAAGAGACTGGGGTGATATTGCTGAGTTAACCGGCTGGCCACGTGGAAAGAAATTTTATACGAATGAAGATGTGTTAGAGATCATTGTACGACAGAAAACATTAAATTTTAAACCGGGCGCTGAGTACCTGTACAGTAATTCAAATTATAATCTTTTAGCCATCATCGTTCAAAGAGTAAGTGGTTTAACGTTAGCGGCCTTTACAAAGAAATATATTTTCGAGCCCGCTGGAATGATGCACACACAATGGAGAGATGATCCAAATCGCATTGTTCCTGATCGTGCTGTTGCTTATTCAAAATCTGCAAAAGGCTATGAAATAAATATGCCGAATGAATATGTTTATGGACAGGGTGGTTTGTTAACTACAACAGAAGACTTATTAAAATGGAACACTTTTTATCAAAGCGGCAAGTTTGGAAATCCTTCTTTGTTATCACAGCAAACACAATTATTACCATTGAACAACGGCTCAATAAATTCTTATGCAGCAGGATTGGTTATTAAAAAAGTTATGGGCTGGAATAGTATTAGTCATGATGGCGCAACAGCTGGTTATCGTGCTTCTTTACAAACATTCCCCGAGCTGAATTTATCATTTGCCATCTTAAGCAATACTTCTCAGTTCAGCATTAATGAAGTTGCCAGCAATGTTAGAAAAATATTTGTGCCTGATAAAACAGGGCAGGTAAAAAAAGATAGCAGCATTCATTTACCATCTGCTTACCTAAAAGGTATTGCAGGCATGTATTTGAATGAAAGAAATTATTCAACATTTCAATTAACTGCGAAAAATGATACATTAATATTGGATGATTATTTGCCGCTTACAAGTGTATCTGAAAATATATTTAAGTCTGATAATTTTCTTTTGAATATTAAAGGTGATGAAGGATTATATATTGCTTTTTCTCCGGCAGATACGACTCATTTTACAAAAGTGAAACAAGTTACTGTTGCTGATATGGATTTCAATTTTTTTTCGGGTAAATATTTTTCAGATGAAACTAACTCTTCTTTAATTATACAACCTGACAGCAACAAATTAATGATACATTTAAATGCCGATGAAGTGTATCAGTTAATGCCAACTTATAAAGATGCTTTTAAAATAAATGAATTAGACTGTGATGTGCAGTTTATAAGAGATACGGGAAATAAAATTTCAACAGTAAAATTTTATTTCTGGCGAACAAGAGATGTAGAATTTAAAAAGTTAGATCAGTAACCAGGCAGTAAATGATCTAGCGATATATTCTATCAATAAAATACAACACCCATAAACAAGGTATCAACCAAATCATACTTAAATAAAAACCGCCAAGTACATCTGTTGGATAATGCACATGCAGGTAAATCCTGCTTATTGCAATTATTGTTGCCATAGCAAAACAAATAACAACCAGCATTATTTTCCATTTTGTTTTGAAAGATTTTTTCCAGACCAAATAACTCAACAAACCCGCAAACGTAAATGATGCAAATGAATGACCGCTTGGATAACCATAACCATTTATATAATCAATTAAAGGATTCGCCGGGCGCTGACGATGCAATACATTCTGCATAAAAAAAAGTAACTGGTTACCCAAAAAACCTGTAAGCGCTATTGCAACGGCAAACCATAATTTCTTTTGAAAAAACAAATAATAAATTACCAACACTGCATAACATGGAAATAAAAAATAACGTGAACCGAGAAATGTAACTGCTATCATTACATGCGTCATTGACGCATTGTGTATAAATTGTAACAATGAAAATATTATGGTGTCAAATTGCAATGGCTGACGATGTATCATGTAAGCTGTAAGACAAAATGCACATACCATCATCACAAAAAAAACACTGCTTATAACCAGCAAAAGTTTTATGTGCTTATTATCGTAAACAGGCATTTGATTTTAAAAATACAAATCAATAATTGTTTTCTTATTTAAGCTGTAATATTTAAGGGGAATTAAGTAAATGTTTACAACCCGTTTATTGCTTTCATTTTACGGTTACATGCCTTTAAAACTGTAATTGTAAAGATTTGTATTGTAGCTTCAACCTGAATGATTTTTTTAGCCATCTTAAAAACTCTGCTATGTACTTCTCAAAAATATCCAGCAGGCTGCAGATGTGTTTTGTAGCATTCTTATTTTTTATCTCATTGAAATCACATGCCCAGCAGGATTCACTGATCTTAAAGAACAACAATGTGATCGTGGGCGAAATAAAATCGCTGGACAAAGGCGTTATTACTATTGAAACAGGTTACAGCAAATCCGATTTTACCATTGAATGGAGCGGCATTAAAGAAATTTATTCTGCTACCACGTTTCTTGTAACATTAAAAAACGGGGAACGCATCACAGGAACGTTTCGCTCTGCTGATAGTGGCACCAAAATAATTATCACCAGCAAGGAAAACAAGGAAACACAAACAACATTAGATGATGTTGTTTATCTTAAAGGTATAAAATCAAATTTCTGGAGCAGGGCACATGCAAGCGTTGACCTTGGTTTAAGCATCACCAAAGCAAATGACCTGGTGCAATACAATATGCGCAGTACTGTTGGTTATCTTGCCGACAGATGGCTGACAGAGATTTATTATGATGACCTGCGCACAAAACAAGATAGTGTTGCAGAAACCAAACGAACGGAAGCAGGCGGTTCATTCACCTATTTTCTTCCAAAAGACTGGTACCTTATTGCGGCAGTAACATCATTATCCAATACAGAGCAGGCTCTGCAATTAAGGTTTACAACAAAAGCCGGTGCGGGTAAATATATTGTACATACCAATAAATCTTATGTAGGTATAGGCGGCGGCCTTTCACTTAACAATGAAACATTTACCAATAGTACACCCAAAAGAACCAGCCTTGAAGGATACATCGGATCAGAAGTAAATCTTTTCGACATCGGTGATTTCAGCCTGCTGAGTAATCTCTATGTTTATCCCAGTTTTACCGAATCAGGCAGGTGGCGTACCGATTTTAAATTAGATACAAAATACGACCTGCCGCATGATCTTTATTTAAAATTCGGCATAACCGTTAACTACGATAGCAGGCCGGCTGAAGTTGGAAAGGAAACCGATTACGTGTATGTTTTTTCTATTGGATGGGCGTTGTAAAATTTTATTTACTGAAGATAGTTTAGTAGTAGCTTAAAGAGAAAACTACTTATTTAATGTTTGAGCAAGTAATTGTATTGTTTTTTCTTTATCAACCTCGCAGCAGGAGAGCATCTTTTTCATCGTTTCATCAATGTCAGCCGCTTTTGCATAATCAAGCGCGGTTTTTCCTGATGCATCAGTAAGTTTTGCATTTGCCCCTTGTTTCAGCAGGAAAACAACAACATCATACTTCGCATTTTTCGCAGCAAGCATTAATGCCGTTTCACCTTTTTTAGTTACAGCATTTACATCTGCGCCATGGTTCAGCAACACCCTGCATAAAGGAACTCCTCCATAATATGCGCATGCAACTATAAGGGCAGTTCTTCCTGTAGGAGATTTGGGATAATCAGCTTTAGCACCATGATTCAATAAAAAATTTATGTTGACAGTATCGTCGGTAGCCCTGCAGAAGCTAAGCAGTATTGAGCTGCCGGATTCATCAGTCGAATCGAAATTATATCCTGCTTTAATTATCTGTAATGCAGCCGAAGTATCGTTGTTATTAAGCGCTTGTGATAATGATTGGGCAAGTAATGGTGTTGATAATGCATGTATCAATAAAACAAAGACAAGTAATTTTCTCATTTGACAGTTTGGTGCAATATCGGTATTTATGAATGAAAAATGTTCTGCTCTACTGAACAGAAAGTCCTGACCGTTGGCCGCCGTTTGTAACAGTTCCCGAAAAACGACAAATGCAATTTCAGGTTAACTTTGAAAGAATACAAAACTATTTATGGATATCAATTCAAGTGCACCCGTAATTACACATGACGAAATTCTAATCAATTCATCACTTCACAAAGTTTGGGATTTGTTCACTGATATATCAGGTGAAAGCAATTAGTAACATACGCCAAACGGTTTAATTTCTTGTAGGTTTACAAACACATATTAAGCATAATGATTAAGAAATATTCTGTTTTAATTGGAGTAGTTATTTCTTTGATTTTACTCATAGTAGCAATTTCAATTTATCCTGGTGGCTCTATGTTTGACAAGAATTCTGTTGGCTTTGACTGGTCGAAAAATTTCATAAGCAACCTGTTTGCAGCAAAAGCATTAAATGGCTATGAAAATCCATCCAGAATTTGGGCATACTTAGGAATGATTTTGCTTCCTCTTAGTTATGCAATATTTTTCACTAACATGTCAAAGAAAATACCTGAAAAAAATGCTGCAAATATTCTTAAATATGGAGGTGCCATTAATGTTTTATGTATGTTTTTAATCGTAACACCTTTGCATGATTTAATGCTAAACGTATCAATCACTTTATTTTGGACATGCATAGTTATTATCACAGTTTTTATTCTAAAGACAAATCTTCATTTATTTAAATTTTTGTGTGTGGTGTGTCTTGTGATTTTTTATTACAGTATATACTTATGGGCTACAAACGATTGGGATTTATTGCCTACAATGCAGAAAGTAAATTTTATCAATTCAACATTATTAATTTTAGGGCTTGAGTATTTTACCAAACAGCAAGATTTTGCTCATATTAAACCAGGGATACATAAAGGACAAGCTAGCCATTAAGGAACTTCATCATTCAAAAATTAATTTATCAACAAACGTAACTGCCCATGCCAACTGCAAATGCTGACGAAAGTTTAAAACGTGTTATAGGCATTCCCGGACTTACACTTTCAATTATAAATGGTGTAATTGGTGCAGGCATTTTTGCACTTCCCGCAATTGTAAGTACTGCACTCGGAGCCTTTAGCGTGTTTGGTTATATATTTTGCGGGATCCTGCTGGCTGCTATTTTGCTTTGCTATGCAGAAGTAGGAAGCCGTGTTACTACCAGCGGCGGTTCTTATGCTTATGTGGAAGCTGCGTTTGGCAGTCTGCCCGGCTATATTATTAACTGGATGTATTTTTTTGGATGGAGTATTATTAGCAGTGCTGCATTGATGAATATCATTGCAGATTCTTTGGCTGTATTATTTCCTGTCTTTGGCAATCCGCTGGCACGCTACGCTTTATTTTTTATCCTGACTGGCTTCATGATATTAATAAATGTATTTGGTGCAAGGCAAGGCGTTGCTGCTGTAAAAATGATTACGATTATAAAATTACTTCCTTTGCTTGGCATCATTATTTTCGGCTTTGGTTATGTTAATGTATCTAACCTGCACTGGGAGCATTTGCCTTCTCTTAAAATATTTTCCGATACCACACTCGTTTTATTTTTCGCTTTTGCCGGGTTTGAAACGTCGCTGGGTGCAAGCGGAGAAATAAAAAATCCTAAACATACTGTTCCGGTTAGTATTTGCTTTGCGGGAATATTTGTGCTGATTGTGTATATGCTTTTGCAAACAGTTGCACAAGGCGTGTTGGGAACGCAAATGGCTTTGTTTAAAGCTGCACCTTTAGCAGCAGTTGCTGATAAAATTATCGGACCGGCAGGCGCAACTATTTTATTGCTCTGTGCTGCTCTTTCTTGTTTTGGAAATGTAACGCTTGATATTTTATGTACTCCACGATCTTTGTTTGCCGGAGCAAACGACGGGTTATTTCCAAAATTCCTTAGTAAGGTTCATTCTAAGTTTGCTACACCATACCTTGCTATAATAACTTACGGCTTACTAATATTTATTTTTTCTATTGCCGGAGGGTTTCAACAATTAGCCATTATGGCAAGTGCCATTATATTGCTTGTTTATCTCGCAGTTATTTTAGCAACTATCAAATTGCGAAAGAAAAAAATGCCAGGGGATGAGAAAACTTTCAGAGCTCCCGGCGGACAGGTTACTCCTTTAATCGGTATTATCGCTATTATTTGGTTGCTTACCAGCTTAGGCAAATGGGAAATCCTTTCGACCCTTATATTTATTGCAGTTATTATAGTTATTTATTTTGTTACAAAATGGCTAAAGAATAAAATACAATTATTGAAATTGCCTGGTAAAACAACGGCTACTAATAAAAGTATTGCTGCAAACGGGGCTGACGAATTTAATCAGGTATGACAAATGACCGCAAGCAATTTTAAAATTATAAGCGTATAAAACATCGCTTCATTGTTGCGCTAAAAATGCAATATTGAGTTGATGGCGCAGAATCTCATGCTGCACACAGTATACAATGACCTTGGTGCGATAGAAGCTATTACTGCTTTACTTTCACAGAATCCGTAACACTTTTACCCGGTTTAAATTTTATTAATGAACCCGATTTGCCATCGGTTGTAATGATGGCATCAAAATCTATTTTATTGGTTTTGGCTAATTCATTTGCATAAGCAACTAACCTGTTTATCATATCATCAATTGTTATGGCTGATTCTTTTTGGATGCCAACTGTATCAGTTCTAAATTTATCTGTAACAGCGCCAACTACATTATATTCTTTTACAGGTTCGCTCATTATAAAAACAGGAATGTTATTATACCTGCTCACTATAGCAGTTCTTATATCATTCTGGGCCTTACCTAATAACGGGGCGAAGAATAGTATCATTAATATTCTTTTCATAATTTTTTTTGAATAATAGTATTACAAACAACAGACCGAACAGAAAAGTTTTCAGTACATCCTTAATCAATAAAGATTATTCAAGTACAGTTTTATACGCTGCGGCTTTATTTAAGTGCTATGTTTTAAATGGCCGCCGGTTTAAGATAATTGATTGCATTATTATTATTGCGGCAATTATTTTAAGAGCTAATGCCTGATGCTATTGTTGAATGATAAGTTGTAACTTAATTGCGATGAGGCACAGTGTTGCTGTAGAACAATATTAGATGAAGCATCACAACCAATCTGAGCGCTTGAATAAATAATACAAGAGCGCACATGCTGCAACAGTTCCAAGAATTACAAGGTAAAAACCATATTGAAATTCTGCTTCAGGCATAAACCTGAAATTCATCCCCCAAAAACCTGCTACCATAGTTGGCACGGCAAAAATGGCGGCCCATCCGGCAAATTTTTTAGAGGTATCGTTTTGCGAAATGGAGATAAGTGAAAAGTTGGCTTCCAGTGCTGTGTTTAATAATTCACGTGTATTCTCTACTATTTCGTTTATTCTTATAATATGATCATATATATCTCTGAAATAAGGTTGTGTTTCTGCTGAAATGCTTTTCATATCAAACCGCATCAGCCGGTTACAAATATCTACCAGGGGCGATACTGCTCTTTTTATTTCTAGCAATTCACGCTTTAATTGATATATCTGTTCGGTAGTTTCACGATTAGGTTTTTCTTTAAATATTTTGTCTTCAATAGTCTCCAGGTCTTTTTCCAAATCATTTACCACAGGTAAATACCTGTCAACAATAAAATCCATAATAGCATATAAAACGAAACCCTGCCCCTTACTAAGCAATTCAGGCATAGCCTCGCAACGGCTGCGTACTTCCGTATATGCAACCTGTGAGCCATGCCGCACACTCACAATAAAATTTTTCCCGACAAAGAAATGCGTTTCGCCAAACTCAATATGATTTTGCTGATTCTTTTGAGCCGTACGCATTACTATAAAAACAGTATCACCATATAATTCTATTTTAGGACGCTGGTGCGCAAGGTGAGCATCTTCAATAGCAAGATCATGCAGGTTAAATTCTTCCTGTACTCTTTGCAATATTTCTTCTGATGGTTCGTGTAAACCAATCCATACAAACTGGTTCGATTTTTTAAGCACCTCATGTATCCTATTCAATTCCACATCTGCAATGCGACGACCATCATGATAAGCTGCACAATTAATAATTTCTTTCATGTGAAATACAAATGGCTTACAATAAAGAAAATTCTTTCCCTATTGAAGATACAGTTTGTTATTGAAAAAATTTTGCAGTTCCTTCAGCAGATCTTTTTCACAGGAACTCTTGTGTTTGTGAACACAGGCTCACCACTTTGAATGTTTGGCGATATTGTTTATTGGAGATCGCATTGATACAAAATCAGGAAATTTAACCTTAAGCATTGCACTGATACAAAAAGTAGTACAGGTTTCATCAAACATATTTAATGTGCAATTGCAAAGAAAATAAATAACGGATTAAACAGAAGTATTTGCTTATTGTACTATTGGAATAAGGCCGCGAATACCCATGTCAACTACTGAATCGTTATCAAGCGGTTCATATATTCCATTCCGGTTATGATCTTTCCATTCAAAACTTTTATTTGTAGAAAGTGAAACGGTTACCGTGATTTTTTTGGTTTCGTTACCTGTTATCACTAAGGGCGTTGTAAAAGCACCGGTAACAACACAAGAACCGGCAGGAATAGGAGATGTTGATGCAATGGGATTAGGAACAGTGGTGGTAGCAGCATCTCCTGTTAATACTGCATAAGGTGTCTCAAATCCCCAATAGCCTTGCAGTTTATTTGCGTTAACATTTACCGCGCTGTCTTTTATCTTGTAATTTGAAATATAAGTATCCAACCCTATAAACGAAGCTACCGTACCTGTAAGATCCTGGCCCAAAGCATTAAATTTAATATTGTAGTTCTGATAGGCGAGAGACACACGCAAATACTGGTAAGTTCCGGGTGTAATGCTGCTAACAGGAACAGATAAAAAAACGTCTCCTTCTTTTGTAACTTCTGCTTTGGAAAAATCAATGGCCATTGACCCGCCTGTGTTTACTTCCGGCGCCTTATATAATACATCTCCACTACCCAATGGTGTTAATGGGCTTGGAGCGAGTTCAACGTAATGTGCACTCATGGTATTGAATGCCGGGGATTGTGCAGAATTACCATCTGGTATGGAAGCCGGTAACCCGATATTATTTAGTCGTTCTTGTGTAGAATCAAATTTAAAAACAAATTCAAGTTGTGCAGATGAATTTGCTGAATTGGTATTTTTTGAACAGGCGTTAAAACATAAAAGAAATGCTGCAAAGGCAATAAGTCTCATAAGGTGTTTCATGTAATAAAAAATAATTTCTTTGAAAACGTTATAACGAGATTTTAATTGTACTGTATTAAGCAAGTTTGTCAATAACAATTACAACGTTTATTATTCATATCTTTTTCTTTTATAAAATTTATAATTTTTTTATGTGGAAATAGCAAGACGTGTCGATGCCGGACAATGAATACCGATGTTGCGAAGTATAACAAAAAACTATCAACAGAAAAATAAATGTCACGTTATTTAAAAAAAGAAGAAATTTATTATCAGATGGTCACTAACCATAAATAACTTTAAAGATCAATATATGAATAGAAAAGTATGCATATCAATATTCGTCATCACAAACAAATTAATACTTGTTTTATTGATTGTGTTAATGAACAAAGAAATGGTAGCTGCACAAAATTTAAATGATCATGCAACGGGAGGCGCTTTTTATACCGGTGTTTATCCAAATACTTTTCTTAACGCAGGTTATAGCCAAAAAGATATTGATGCAAAAGTTGACGCAGCTTATCATGATCTGTTTGAAGGATCAAATAAAGTTTATTTTGAAGTAGGTGATTCAATGGCTTATGTATCTGATATAAAAAATCATGATGCGCGTACTGAAGGGTTGTCTTACGGAATGATGATAGCAGTGCAATTGAATAAGAAGGATGTTTTCGATAGAATATGGAGATGGTCCAGCAAATATTTGCAACACCAGGATGGCCCGCGTGCTGGTTATTTCGCGTGGAGCATTAATCCTGCAACAATGAAGAAAAATTCTGAAGGAACAGCTTCGGATGGTGAGTTGTATTTTATTACTGATCTTTTGTTTGCATCAAACCGCTGGGGCAATAATACAGGTATTGATTATTATGCCGAGGCACGTAACATATTAGATGAAATGTGGAAAAAAGATGGAACAAAAGACAGCATTTTTAATATCATCAATACAGAACGTAAGCAAATTGTTTTTACACCTGAAAAAAGAAATTATTTTTTCACTGACCCTTCGTATCAATTGCCAGCATTTTTTGAAGTGTGGGCCTTATATGCAAAAGATGGTCATGAACAATTTTATAAAGATTGCGCTGATACAGCCCGTGCTTTTTTGCACAGAGCATGCAATGCTGAAACTGGTTTAAATGCTGACCTTACCGACTTTAATGGCAAACCGTTGAGACTGTGGATGGCGCCTGCTTTTCGCTATGACTCATGGCGTGTGCCAATGAATATTGCCATGGATTATACATGGTTTGGAAAAGATAAAAGCTGGCAGCAGGATTATGCAAAACGTTTTCAAACTTTTCTTAGATCAAAAGGCATTGACAGTTTCGAAGACCAGTTTAATATTGATGGTTCACAGCCTGATTTTATTCTTCCGGCAGGTGGCTTTAAAAAACTACGTCACTCACTTGGTTTGGTGGCAACTGCTGCATCAACCGAGATGATTAATAAAAACAATTTTGATTTTGTACATGCATTATGGAACGCTAAACTTGCGCCATATAGTGATGGTTATTTTGATCCGTATTATGATGGCCTGTTGTATTTATTCAGCTTAATGCACCTGAGCGGAAAATATCAACTTATACAACCACAGGATCATTAAAATTTACATTGCGGCATGGTCTTCGTTAAAAGTATCTAGCGCATTGTTTGTTTGTAAAACGATGCCGGACAGTGAAACATGCGGGTATCAGATAAGTAACTATATTTAATTAAACTTCAAATTATGCCAACGAAAAAAAAGGTTGCAAAAAAATCTGCTCAGAAAAAAACATTTCTTAAAAAAGTAGGTGATAAAGCTTCTCATTTAAAAGATGAGATTGTTGCAGGCAAAGATCATGTAATTGAATTTGCAGGCGAAGCTTTTGAATCCATTAAAGAAGGTGTAAAACATTTTGTTGAAAAAAAGAAACCGAAAAAAACTGCAAAGAAAAAAGCGGTAAAGAAAGTTGCTGCGAAAAAAACTGCCAGGAAATCTGCACCTAAAAAAACTATAAAAAAGACGGCAAAAAAAGCAGCGCGGTAATTTTTACATTGCCGCATGGCTTATCGCAGGCAAGCTTTGCGGAAGATAATCACGAAAGGAAAGCATCATACAAAACCAGCAACGGCAAATGTGTATGCGAAGCCATTTCTCTTGTATAATGCTTTTGAATAAGACTGCCTGAATCGCGGGCAATCATCGCTATCAACCCGGCATCCGTGCTTTTTTCGTTGAGATAAAAATTAATTCCACTAATCACGTTATTATCAAAGATCGTAACCCTGTCGCTTTCAATCTCAGGATCGAATATCGAAAGAAGAAAATTACGCTGGGCTCTTTTTATATCATGGAGGCCGGTATTTTCGGGCCGCACACTTAGCACTCTAACTTTTGGCTCAATAATTAACAGGGCGATTTCCTTTAGAATGTCAACAGCATTTTCATTTTCCAATGCATCAAGATCAGTTGCCAAAACAATCCTGTTTCTTCCTTTATTAAGAAAATTGTCAAACCGTGCTACTTCCGGGATAACAAACACCGGCACTTTGGTTTTCGATATCACCTTTACTGTATTGCTTCCGATCAAAACTTTTTTCAAACCACTTGCTCCTTTGGTGCCCATAATAATAAGGTCGGGCTGCTGAACTGCTATTATTTTTTTAAGAGTAGGAATAAGATTTCCATGAGCAGCAAATGATTCACACTTCAGATCGGAACCAAATGATTTTTTCAAATCCAACTCTATAGATTTTAATTTATTTTTTGCCTCCTCCTCACCACTGCCATTCTGAAGTACATTCACGATAACGAGGCGGGCAGAAGCTCTCTTAGACAACTCAGCCGCAAATGAAAGAGCGTTGATCGCTGCATCCGAGAAATCAACGAGAGCAAGTAGTGTTTTCATGGTATGCTTTTTATTCAAAGTTCAAGGTAGAAATTTTTGATGAGTAAAGTTCCTTTGCTCCAAAAACTGTGTTGTATAAATTTTGCAGGCACTGCATTGCTTTACATGCGCTATGTAAAATGTCTGCAACGGCAATGATGTAAGCAGGAAATATTCTCAAATAAAAACCCGGCTGCATATTCAACAACCGGGTTTATAGTTATGATCAATAATGATCTTACCTTGAAACTACAATTTGTGTTCTTCCTATAATAATTCCATTTTGTTCGGCTTTGATAAAATAAGTGCCATTGGTTAAAGGTGCCAATCCATTTAAAGCAACAGAGTTTTTACCTATGTGCAAGTTGGTCACATCTTTCTTGTATAAGGTCCTTCCTGAAAGATCTGTAATGCTTACTGATGCACTACCTTCTTTAGTCATATTCAACACCGCTGTTGCTGATGAAGAATTAACAGGATTTGGAATCACAAGAAGAGATGAGATAGTTGAAGCATGTGCATCGTCCGATGTTTCCGGGCTTGCTGTTGCAACAACTGCACCCGTACCACCTGTTATAATAACTGTATAATCTTCTGCTTCACCGTTAATGAAGCTACCGCAAGGTTTGTTCAATGCACTGTCATAATGCATCATCACACGCATCCGGGTAAATCCATTTTTGGCTACTGCGTCTGGCGAATATTCACTTATCAGCAATTCAGCTTAACTATTATCAACAGCTGCCATTGTTTTATGGTGCAGAATTTGAAAGTTAAATACCATGCGCAAAAAGTGGCTGTTTATCTCCATACTGGTTTTCCTCGTTTTAGCCATCGCTTCATTTGTTATTATTCAGTATTCAGTAAAAAATAAAACTGTTCTAAGCAAACAAACATCTCCTATTGATGTAAGGCCCGCTATCATTGCAAAACTGCAATCGCTTGTAAAAACAGGGTCAGATGGGTTATACGATCTCTCTATACAAAAAATTGAACCAGATATTCTTTCATCAACACTTGCTGCTTTTGGCGTAAAGCTTACACCGAATGTCCAGGTACTTAAAACCCTTGATAGTTTAAAGAAAGCACCGGATAATATTTTTACCATATCATTAGACAGCCTTTATATAACAGGCATTAATGTAGATGATCTTTTACATATTTCAGATATTAAACTTGACAGCATTATTATTTCAAAACCCGTTATTACTTGTAACCATCAACCAAAAGAATACAACCGCCTGCAACGTGAACGGGAAGAACGAAAAACACTGTATCAAAAACTAATGGAGCAATTACACAGTGCAAATATTCAAAGCATACTTATTCAGCAATGCACATATATCAGTAGTGAAAAAACTAACCGCAAAAAAATATTTAATGATGTTACAATGCAGTTGAACAACCTGCAAATTGATTCGTCCACGCAATTTGATAACCGCAGAGTGCTGTTTTCAAAACAGGTAAATATAAGCTGTAACAATTTTGTTAGTCGCACCGCTGATAGCCTCTACTTGTTTAAAATGGGTTCAGTGCAGATTAATGCAACAGAACATTCTATGACGGCTAACCAGGTTGCATTTGTTCCCAGGGGTAATAAAGTGCAATTTGAAAAGGAACTGCATTACCGGGATAATCGTTTTGACATGCTTTTTCCGAAAATAGTTGCAAAAAATATAGACTGGTGGGCGCTTACCAATAATGAAAGTTTTACGTGTGATGACATGGAACTATACAACGGCATCATTAAAGATTATATTGATAGAAGGTTACCATCATCAGATAGTGATTCTAATATAAAAGATTTTCCAACCCAGTTATTAATGGAAGTTCCGTTGAAAATTGATGTAAAGAAACTGCAACTGCATAATTGTAACGTGTCATATGAAGAATTTAATCCTTCAGCAGATAAAAGCGGAACAATAACATTTAATAATATCAATGGAACGATTGCAAATATTTCCAACATACCCAATGTAATGAAAACATACGGGCACACAACAGCAAAACTAAACGGGTTATTGATGAATGCGGTTTCCTTCACCAGCAACTTCAGCTTTGATTTAAAGAAATATAAAACCGGTAATTTTTCAATGCAAATGAATATAAGCAGCATTGATAAAAATATATTAAACCCTGTTGCAGAGCCGTTGGGTTTAATTACTATTAAAACCGGTAACATTAAAAAAGCTGATGTAACAATAAATGGTGATAATTATACTTCCAATGTAAACCTGCTGATGTTGTATGAAGATTTGCATTTAACACCTCTTAAAAAAGATAATAGTGAAGATACAAGTATGCATAAGAAAACAATAACCTCGTTTTTTGCAAATGTGTTTCTTATTAAAAATGCAAATCCTGCACATGGTGGTGATGCGCGTAATGTGCAGGTGGATGTGCAGCGAAACATTCAGGAGGCATTTTTTGGTTTTGTTTGGAAAAGCATACTTACCGGTATTTTAAAAACCATTGGCTTGCCTGAAAAATATGCAAATAAATAACTGTATTATGTTTTGCAACATCTCTTATTTCAAGATTGACGTTAAAATCGAAATAAGCAGTCTTTACAAAAAGGGTTGCATGTTGCAGGTTATCTGGCGAAGAAATTGCATATATGTTCCTAACGCATGAAAGTATTCATACATATATCTTGCCTTATACTGCTGTCCATTTTTCTCGTGCCTTGTAAAAGTTACAGTATTGGAGTATTAACACACGAAGCTATTATTGATGCAGAGTGGGATAATGTATTATTACCTTTTTTAAAGCAGAAATATCCTTCATCAACTGATTCTGAATTCATAGAAGCCAGGGCGTATGCTTATGGCGGTGCAGTTACACCTGACATGGGTTATTATCCTTTTGGCAGCAAGTTGTTTACTGATCTTATTCATTATGCACGTAGTGGCGATATAAATGAAGCTTTATTAAAAGATGCGGATAGTTTGAACGGGTTTGCTTTTGCATTAGGGTTCTTGTCTCATTATTATGCTGATATCTATGGCCATCCGCTTGCTACAAATAAAAGTGTGCCGCTTGTATATACAGATATGCAAAAAAAATTCGGCAATGTTGTTACTTATGCTGATGACCATACTTCGCACATAAGAATGGAATTTGGTTTTGATGTTTTACAAGTGGCAAAGGGTAATTATGCATCTAAATCGTATCACAATTTTATCGGGTTCAAAGTTGATACATCATTGCTTGCAAAAGCATTTAAAGAAACGTATGGATTAAACCTCAATGAAGTTTTTAACAATCACCTTGGATTGTCAGTTGAAACATTCCGGTTTATGATAGCCAATGTATTTCCATTTATAACGAAATCTGCATGGGTTACAAAAAATAAAAAATCGTTTGAAACAGATTCAACTAAAACCAGTGAAGTATTCCGCTACAAAATGCAGATGCGCCAATACAATAATGATTTTGGAACAGGATATAAACGCCCCGGTTTTTGGGCTTCAGGGTTTTCTTTCTTTATAAGAATACTTCCTAAAGTTGGGCCATTAAAAGCGTTGCATTTTAAAGTGCCAACAGCGCAAGCTGAAAAATATTTTGATGCAAGTTTTGATACTATCATTGTTCAATACGCATATTTCGTGCATGGGGCATCTGTTACTAAAGCAAAATTAAAAGATAAGAATTATGATACAGGTTTTCCTACACAGGAATGTAAATACAGTCTTGCTGATGCGACATATAACGAATGGCTGCTTCAACTGAAAGAAAACAATTTCAAAGAGGTAACATCTTCAATCAAAAATAATATTGTGCTTTTTTATAAAACACTGCAACCCCCACCACAGGAAAAAAAATATAAAACGTGTAATAAAGTGTACGCCACATTAGAAGAGCTTAAGCAACTAAATAATTAGTAATATACTATCATGCAACTTTGATAAAAAACAGAATCCTGTGCATAGGGCTTGATTAACGTGATTGCACTGCCAAAAAATATTAGATAAACCTTCCTTTGAATTTAAGGCAGCATTTACATTTTTACAACTTCTCTTATTTCAACATTGCCATTAAAATTGAAAATAGGGCAGTCCTTGCAAATTTCAATTGCCTGTTGCAGGTCATCTGCTTTAATGCTGATATAACCTCCTATACATTCATTGTTCGCGAAATATGGCCCATTAATAATTTCCCTTTCTTTTCCTTTTACTATTACTGCATCATTTCTTGTAACACGTTCGCCTCCGTTATACATTCCTTTTTTTGTAAGTTCATCAACCCAATTTTTCCATTGAATGATCACTTGCTGAACCTGCTCCTGCGGTGCTTTGGTAAAATCAAGACCGCCTCTGAATAAAAACAAATAATCTTTCATAGTTTTCGTTTGTATTTTATTATTGTCGATACTCAAAACTCAGCAATCAGTGAAAGCCATCTTGCAGCAGGTGCACCCCACACTTCTTTATAAGTCGCCGTGTTAAACTGCGGCCAGTATGGTGTGTCTTCATTAAATCTTGATTCCATTCCAACAGGAATACCACCAACTGTTTCACCGGGCAATGCAACATATAATTGAGGATAATTACTGCCCTCACCCCATATCAATGACTGACCAAATGGATTTTTTCCAACAATCCAAAACAATTGCTGTTCTGCAATATTCATCAGTTCTTTATCATTCAAAAATTTTCCTGCAAGCGCCGCAGCTTTACCTGTTGAAAGTGCAACAGCATCATTTCCTTTAAAAGAAAACCAAACAGGAAAAACACGCAGGTAATGTGCGTCATCTAATTTAAAACCGTTTTCGAGTTGCTCTTTATAATCTTCATCTACGCCGCCATGAACCCAAACTTGTGTTTTATAAAAATTCACTGAATCTTTTACTTCATCTACATTATACACACCACTTGGCACCAAGCCATACGGCGCATCGTATTGCATAATCGTTTTGAGATAATCACCAAACATTTTAATTGATGCTGCCCATTTTTGATAATCAGGATTATTAGGCTGCGTTTCGCAAAGCGCAGTTAATGCCTGCATATAAACCTGGTCGCGGGATTGATGGTTATAATGAACGATGGATTTTTTGTTGAGGTCGCGATAAAAGAACCCATGTAATTTATCTTTATCATTCAGCGGTTCTATACGTTGACATTGCAAAGTATATTGAATGGCTTTTGCTGCTTCACCGGCATAAAAAGTATCAGCGGTTAATTTATACAACAAACTCGCAGCAAAAGAAATGTTCGCAGAGTATTGGCTGTTGGAAGACATTGCAGCATGGTCTCCGCCGCCACCAATACTATTTAAATCATCAAACCCAATACTATCAAAACGATGCTTTGCAAAAGCATAATCTTCAATTGCCACTTTACGCAAATTTTCTTTCAGCATGCTATCGTTTTCAATGTGCATAGATGCATATGCTTCAATACCTGCAAAAACAAAGTTTTCAAACGCACGGTTATGCACATGCACATGACGCCGGGAAGAAGAATCATCTTTTGTGCCGATGAAACCATCCGTCCATAAATTCGTGCCCCACGTTTGTGCACGATAACCATCACCGAGTCGCGATTTTAAAATACAATCAATGCCCCACTCTGCTTCTTCCTGCAATCGAATAAATAAATCTTTCTCGTTTTTTTCTTTTGCTCTGTTTGCTTCTTCAAGCAATGAATAAACTATTTCACCCGATTGCAAAACTTGCTGGGACATATCCGCCGCATCATGCCAGCCACCATTAAAAGGAAAAGTTTGTCCATTATAGATTGCATTTAAATCAGTATGACAAACCCCATGCTTTCCGGGAACAGCATAACCGCAGCGTTCGCAAAAAATAAAATTCAACACACGCCACGCAGAATTATCCCAAATATTTTTGTTGATGTAAAAAGGTTTGGTTATAACGTCTCCAACACGAATAAAATATTGTCCTTCTTTTTTGAAATCACTAAAATCTATTGTTTCAAAATTTCCAATATCAGTTTTATGCGAATTGATTTTTCCGTTATACACCACGCCATTGCTGATGTTATCAATCAATTGAAATTTGCCATCATTATGTTGAACATTCACTATCGCAGACTTTTCACTTTCCACACCATAACCTGTTGTAGAATATATAATGCGATTTTGTGCAGGCGTCCATCCGCTCACCACTTCAGGGTTTTCGATTTTTTGCAGCGACACATCATCAATATCAAATTTCAGTGAATCACCCATCGTACGTTCTTTGCCAAAAATTTCTATCGCGAATGAAAGCCTGGTTACCTTATCACGAGCTAACTCACTCATCTCAACAAAGCATTCATTCCATTGCCCGTTGATTAAATTAATTTCATGAATGCCTTCGCGACCATATTTATCAGGCACTTTAATCTTGCCATCATTTTCTATAATTAAATTAAGGTAAATGCTGCGTGCGCCTTCGCAATTTGGATAGATGTAAAAATGAATGCGGTTATATTTTTCCCAGTTCACACCGCCAACATCATATGTTGCCATCGAAGTACCAAGACCAATTCCCCAATCTAAAAATGTTGAATTAGTTGTTTGTGCAGTCAATCGTAAACTGTTCTTTCCTGAAATACTTCTTTCAGAAGTAAGATACATGTTGCCAAATCCTTTGTGTGTCCACTTATCAGCGCTTTCCATATCGCACAACATATCTGAAGTCAAAACTTTTTTAGTAAGACCAAAAGTTTCAAATGACTTGCTGTAATCAAGCGGCAACGGGCTGTGCACATAACCCGTGTTGCGAATGTCTTCTTTTAATTGCTCATCAATTTGTGCAAACAATAAACTGTTTGTAAGCAATAAGCATAACGCAGAGGCTAATATTTTTTTCATAATTTTCGAACGGATATAAGCAGATGAAGAATAAATTTTTTGTGTGAATATATTAACAGCGATGCAATCAGATTATGAGAAGTAAATATTCACTCACGAAACTAAATTAGTAAACCATTTTCAATAAAATCAATTATGAAAAATTACAAATCATTTTTTTCGATAGTTACATGGATTATTTAACCCCTAAGCTAAAGACGGAGCTTAAAGCGTTCAAAAACGGGATACATCTTCGCTTGAACGAGACGATGCCGGACATTGAAGTTGTGAGGTTGCGAATACTCAAACAATGGTTATCAAAACATAAAAAAGCTATGCAGGTATGAATGGGATTAAAATGTATTAAGCCATGCAACTTATACTTGCTCCAGGATGTGGATTATGCTTCAGGCAATGGTTCATCGAGTTTGTTGTCTTTTATAAATTTTGCATGCACATCCTTGTATTCATCTAATAAAGACGTTGTTTCAGTAAGGGATGTATCAATGTGTTCATGAATATCAGGCAATTTTTTCTCTAAAAACTTATCGCCCAGGTTTATGTTTTCTGCTTCGAGCTGTGAAAGTTTTTTCAGTACAGAAGTCTGGCTGTTTATAATGTCTTCCAGTTCCCGGATAATTTTATCCATCATGGAAAGCTTTTCACCTGGTTGCATACACTTTATTTTATAATGAAGTAATGTATGGGCAATTCCCGTGCCACAGGAGTTCATTCTAACTGCACAGTGAAAGGGACCATCTTTTTGTATTGGCATTTGCTACAGCAACTTTTCTTTTAGCTCCTTCCATTCATCTTCCAGTGTTTGCAAATTTTTCTGCAATTGTTTTACCGCATCAATTGCGCGCTGTGTTGGGGCAACATCCGCCCCTTGCAATGTTTCATTCACTGATGCAAAATCGCCATTTAGTTTGGCAAAACTATTTGAACCCTTTGCTGAATTATTTTGCAACAATGCTGCTGTTGTATCAAGCTTTTGAACGACAGCAGAAGTTGCTTGTTTTTTTAAACTGTCGCGAAATGCTGTGATCTCATGTGATAATTGCATGCAGGCTTTTTGACCATTATAACATTGCAATGAAAGATCAAGTTGTTGCTTTAATGAAGCGGTTGAAGTCTTCACACGTGGGTCCATTACAACTGTGATCGGTTGTTTATACAATTTTCCGTCAACAGTAAGTTGAACAGTGTATGTACCCGGCATTACCCAGGGTGAACTTATTTTCGGCGGCGTGTTCATGTATATCGCAGTCATTGGAAATGATATGCCTTCATCCAAAGGTTGATAATGTAAGTCCCAGATGAAACGATGTGCACCTGCATCAGTTGAAATTTTTTGTTGCGGACGAATCCAATACAAAGGCACATTTACCTCAGGCATTTCATATGGCTTATCATTGCTTGAATATTTTCTTATCAGGTTATTTGCTGAATCAAATATTTCCAATGTTACTTCATTAGAAGAATTGTTTTGCAAATAATAATTGATGATAACTCCATCCGGCGGATTTTCTCCCGCAGGTTCATCAGTTGGCAATGGTGTATCGGTATTCATATTCCAACGAACGCGGTACGTGTTTTTTGGTTTGAACAAAACAACATCTGCTTTATTTGTTGAGGCAGCAATTGCACGCAAAGGATTAATATCATCCAATATGTAAAAACCACGACCATGTGTGGCAACAGCGAGATCATCATCTTTAATCATCAGATCGCGAACAGAACTTGCAGGCATATTTAATCGCAACGATTGCCAATGTTCACCGTCATCAAACGAAACATAAGTTGACGTTTCAGAACCGGCAAACAATAAACCTTTTTGTTTAGGATCTTCTTTAATTGTATTGATGGGTTCATCAGGCAAACCTGTTATAATTTTTTGCCAGGTTTTACCGCCATCATGTGTGCGATAAATATATGGATGCATATCATCGCAGCGAATTCTGTTGATGGCTGCATATGCCGTCTGATCATCGAAATGGCCGACATCCATCATGGAAACTTTGCTCCATGCAGTAAGTTCGGTTGGTGTAACATTATTCCATGTTTTGCCGCCATCGTGCGTAAGTTGAATCAGCCCATCATCAGTGCCGCACCAGATCGTATTGATGTTTTTGTACGATAGAGCTATCGAATAAATCACGCCGCGCTGATGCAAGGTTTTCCTTGCTTCATCTGTATACACACCAATGCTTGCAGGAAGACTATCGTACGTTTTCCTGGTTAGATCAGGACTAATAACATCCCACGTATTTCCGCCATTATTTGTTCTAAATAAAACATTGCCGGCGTAGTATAAAGTCTTTTTATCGATGGGTGAAAACAACATTGGCGCTGTTCTTACAAAACGATATTTACCGCTACGTAATACTTCCGGTGCAATGTTTTGAACCTGCCCCGTCAGCTTATTATACTTCGTAATTTTTCCGCCGTAAACAATGTTTGAATTCAACGGGTCAGCAACAACATAGCCATATTCTTCGGCACCAACGGGATGCCATTCGCGAAAAGTAATTTCACCATCATTGCCTCTTGATGCAATACCAACAGAACCACTTTCCTGCTGGCCGCTGTATAGATTATATGGAAAATCATTATCAGCACTTACATGATATAATTGCGCTGTTGGCTGATTATACCATGAACTCCATGTGTTGCCACCATTCACGGTAACCAATGCGCCCTGGTCTCCCGTTACCAACATAATGTTTGGATCGTTTGGATTTACCCATACGTTTTGATAATCGTCACCACCGGGTGCACCACGCAAACCAATCCATGATTTACCACCATCAACAGATTTCCAAAAAACAATGCTTGCAGAATAAATCGTGTTTGGATCTTTCGGATCAACCGCAATCACCGGCGCATCTCCGCCGCCAATGCGTGCTTCAGGCCTTCCATCATCAGAAATCCCTTGCCAGTGTTCACCCTTATCATCAGAACGATACATGCCCATTCCAGTTCCTGTTCCATATTCATTTTCTTCCGTTGTGCCGATAACGAGATATAAAATATTTGGATTTGACGGAGCAATGGCAATATGTGCCTGCACTAAACTATCACTTAACCCATTCTTTAACTGGTGCCATGTATTGCCACCATCTGTTGATTTAAAAATCCCACCTTTTGTTCCATCCCATTCTGCATTTTCCCACGGTCCTTCCTGGTCCTGCCACATAGTTGCATAGATTGTGTTCGGATCTGATGGATCAATGTCCACATCATCACCACCTGTATTTTCATCTATATAAAAAACCTTTTGAAAACTGTTGCCGCCATCCAGCGAACGATAAATACCACGCTCTTCATTAGCCCCATACGGATGACCCAGCACAGCAACAAAAATGCGGTTCGGATCTTTTGGATCAACTGCAATTTTTGGAATTTGTTGCCCATCACGCAAACCTAAATGTGTCCATGTTTTTCCTGCATCAATTGATTTATACATTCCATCGCCAACAGAAAGATCAGGGCGATGTAAACCTTCACCACTGCCTACATACACAATGTTTGGATCAGATGGTGCAACTACAACAGTTCCTATTGATCCTGTGGGTTCATTATCAAAAACAGCATTCCATGTTCTTCCATAGTCAGTTGTTTTCCAAACGCCACCATTATTCACGCCAACATAAAATACATTTGGTTGCTGCGGCACACCAGCTGCGCCCACCGTTCTGCCACCGCGATACGGGCCAATGGAACGCCAATGCATTTGATTATAATACACTGAATCGTTTTGCGCTGACGTTATATACGCCAACATTACTGAGCTTGCAACAAGCAATAGTTTTATACAAGAGCTTTTAATTTGCATGTGTAAAAAGGATTGCGTTGAAGGTAATAATTAATGAAAACGAGGCAGCAGAAATTTCTTTTACATTAACGGGTGCCGGCATCAAAAGTGCCCATGTCTTCCTTCAACACGTTAACTATTTTACCGGCTTGCATCTGAGTTGTGGCAGCGTGGTTCACTTGCCTTTCAATTGTTCAAAAGAGAAACCGCATTACAAAAATTGGATTAGCTACATAATAATCCATTGTTTGAACGGTGGCAACCTGCACTGATGTTGGATTTCGGTTCGTGCGGACATGATTCGTGTCGGTGGCTCATTTTGCTGGTATGAAAAATCATTTCTCCGGCATGAGAAATCATTTCTCCGCTTGAGCGAAACGATGCCGGACAGTGAAGGTCTGCATCTAAAGTATTTGTGCGAAGCCTGTGAAAAAAGAAAGCTGCTTCAAACATTTAAAGCAGCTTTGCCTTTAACCTATAAACGGTTTAATTAAATTTCGCGGCAATATATTCAGCAAGATTTTCGTCGCTCATTTTATTCGAAGTACTTTCTTTAGTGACGGTATTTTTAAACTGCGGTGTTTCTGCCATATAATGCATAAACTGTTCCTGCGCAGTGCCGGTACCGGTCAGATGCACTTCTTCAGCGTTTTGCATGTAGGTAAGTATTTCTTTAAAAAATTTATGCTGTAATGTTTTTTCATCATTATGCGCATTTTTTTCACTCGTATTAAAACCAGCACCGGCATTTTCTGCATGACCAAGTATGCTAAAATTTTCTGTTTCTGCATCCGGTTTTCCAACCACAGTTGCATGATGTGAATCCATCCAAACGCCAAATTGTTTCTTGTTTTTCTGAGACATATTTTTATTTACTGTTAAGCAGCTAAAATCATACCCTGAATATAAAAAAATGTTTAACACATCGGCCGCCTGGGCGAGACGATGCCGCACAGTGAGTATCCACGAACATAGAGATTGCCAAACATTTACCTACACTCCAGGCCCAGCCGGCACTGAAATATTGGCAGCATATAAATATTGTAGTAAGGGGTATACCTGGTATATACCTGGTATATGCTTGATATACCTAATCAATAGACTGAAAATGTTTGAGCACTGACAAATTGCATATTGAAGCTTACTTATTTTTCCCTAAGCTAACGTAAGCATAACAAGCCAACAGCAGAGATTGTCGCAAACTTCGCCAAGACACCCGAACACTTCGCCGAGCGGGAGGCCTTATAATATACTCTTTACTTTCAGTTCTATAACTTTAGTTTGACCGTTGCGCATACATGTCACACGCACTTTTGCTTTTACATTCTGCAGCAATATTTTATAAGCTTGTATATTGTTAGAGAAGTTTGTTTCAATACCAATAATAATATCTCCTTCTTGAAGTCCAGCTTTTTCTGCGGGAGAATCCGGGATAACATCGGTGATAGTAATAGCGTTATTAATGAGAGAAAAGCCAAGACCGGTATAGGAATAGTCAAAAGGATCGGTATAATGTTCGTTGGGTTTTATATAAACCTCCTGCCGGGGATAATTAAGTACTATATTAAACCTGCGCATCAGATCATTCCCCAATACGCCGCTCACATCAGGATAGGAAATTACTCCATACTGATCTTTAAATTTATACACCGGAACATCACGAAAACTGTAGGGCCCAAGTTTAATTTCCTTCACTACGGAAAGCGTCATGGGAACTGTTCCTCCGAAACTCAGACCGTTTACAGCATAAAGTTTTCTTTTATTTTTAAAGATTGCACTGTCTTCGATGAAGTCATCCGTCATCAATAAACATAAGCCTGAACCGGTATCAAAATAAAACTGGCTACGTACATCAGTATTATCATTAACCTCAACGATCTCTTTGGGTATATTTGAAAAGTTTTGTTTCAATAGATAACCGCCCTCAGGGTATTGGTAACTGCCGGGTTCAAAAACTGCCATTTCCATTTTATCATAATCAAGAGCTACCACATACCGTCGTAAAAAACTAAGACCCATTATGCCATCTATTTTTATACCGTAAGTACTGGATAAACTCTCATAATCGTTGATATGAAAATCAAGGCTGTCTACGGTTATACCTTTGAAATGCAAGGTATGATCATTCGCAAAGGATGCTTTTTTCGCGCCGGCTACACCACGCACTGTTTTATCGCTGGGCACCGTTGTTAAATGATAATAAGCGCAGGTTAACGAATTCAGCGAGATCCCACCGCTGCCGGTGCCAAGCACGAAGTTGAGTGTATCTTTAAAATCGTCGAGCGTTGCATGCAAAATGATAATGCCACCTGTAAGTTGTGTAAACGGAACTGTAGAAATAAATTTTGCAGGCGGTACTATTAATTCTTTCTGTGCAAATAATTTACAGCTAAAAAGTAATGCGGCAAGTATATAACAGGCATTCGCAATTTTGTTTCGTATGCTTGTGGAAAGAAGTATTCTACATGCGGGTAGCCGCTCCACGCCGGTACTCATATTACAAAAGTAAGAACAGCAATTGATTTTTAACCGGTAAACCCTTGAGATCAGATATATCATTACGCAGTTTGCAACTACGGATTTCTTCATTTAATGTTCTGTATTCTAACTCCAGATGCAATCTGGCTTTTCATTTGCCTCCGTAGTCGAAGACATACGGAGAGCAACGGGCATTCTACGGAGAGCTGGGATATTTCAATGTTAAATGCACTACGATTGAGATGATTATTTAAAGAAGTATTCATTGTTATCTATGGGTATAATCTTGTTTATAATCATCAATCCTTTATAGAATACTTATATTCTCGCTGTTTGAAAGCTTCATTGCCACCTTCTAGAATATCACAAACATGTTCTCTTATGCCCTTTTGTTCCAGTATAGTTAAACCACTATCGTTTCTTTCAAAGGTGTGCTCTAAAGAACCGTTTACATATTCAAATCGAAAGTGCCCTTCTTTGATTGGTGATTCTTGTCCTTCTTGATTTGCAACAATGATATTTTCGGTATCTGTTGCAACTACAAGATTAGCGTTATGTGATACGATAATTATTTGTCTTTCTTTCTTTTTTTCTTTTATTATTTGACAAAGCAAGTCATATATAGTTCTGTTATCAAGATTATCTTCTGGCTGGTCGATTAATATAGGGTATTCTGAAGAACTTATTTGTAAAAATAAGATCAATAGCACTGTTCCTTTTTTTCCTGGTGACATACTCAAAAGATCATCAGATTTATATTTGACAGTATAATCTATCTCGAAGTTGTCTTTGATTAAACCTTTCAACACTTCTTCTAATAGAACTCCTTGCCTTAAAGGAATTTGCTCTTTGTCACCCACTAACAATTTGCCATCACTTACCCTTAAAAATTGGGAATATAATGGAGATATTAAATCGTATTTAACGAGATCACCTTCAAATAAAGTATTGAAATAATGATCTCTCGGTATTGCGACTTTGTTAGCCTGATCATAAAAATCAAAATTGCTTCTTTTATAGATTAGTCGAGAGGTCAAAGTGATACCTTGCGCAATGTTATTTTTTGAAGTATTTATTTTATTGATTACTGTCTTATAAATGCCTAATCTTTTATTTAGAAGCTCGGACGTTCGTTGTCGCAAATTATCATAATCGTATTTGACAGTTGCTAATTGCTTTTCAAGATTGAGTGCTTGCTCTTTTTTTTGTAATTCGTTATCTAGGCGTTCCGTTAACTTTTTAAGTTCTTGTTGACCAGCTAATTTATCTAAATATGGTTTCAGCAATCCTTCAATTTCTTTTAATCTGTCATTTATAGTTTTGATGTTTTGGTCATTATTACTAGTTCGAATTTCCGTTTTGAGATTAGTTATCATGTTTTGATAATCAGCTGAAAGCTTCGTAATAATTTGTGATATATAATCTGGGATTTCGGTTAGTTCATCAAGAATTTTATTCACTTCTCCTTTTATGTAATAACTATCTCCAGATTCTTTTTCTCCGAAGAGAGATTTTTGATGGAATTCAACTTGACTTACTATTTTCTCTAATACGCTTTTCTGTTTACTTAAATTGGAGTTGGAAGATTTTAATTCGGAATTTTCTTTTGCTAGTTTATTATATTCTTCAGATTCACTAGCCGAAAAATTTACTGCCTTTTGACCCTTTTGAATCTCAGTTTTTATCGCAGAGATTCCTTTATCAATTGCATCGGATTTGCCAACTTGCTTTAATTTTTGAAGTAGATCATTATATTTTACTCGTGTCTGTAAATAATTGGAAAGTATTTGTTCTATTTCATTATTCAAATCTCGAATAGTATTTGCTTGCGCTTCGTAAAATTGTTTAAAGTCTGAATCTTGAAGTAATATGCTTCTTATTAGACTGTTTAAATCTTCTTTATTATCTCTTTCAACCAAATAATTAATGTAAAGTTGTGGTATATAAGTAATCGCATGCTGTTTGTTAAGCGGATCATTAAAATTATCCCGATCTCCATTCTTCCAAATGACTTCAAATTCAAAAGACTTCTCAAATTGATAGCCGTCAAATTTTAGACGCTCAGAAGTGTGTTTCACTTGTTCGGGGTCAATGCTCTTCGCTGCTGTGTATAAGAGCAGTGATTTTCCGGATGATTTACCTCCAATAATAGCATTCAAATTTTCATTTAACGCTATAGTTTGGCTCCCAAACAACTCGTCTTTATCATTAAATTGTAATTCAGATATTATGTATCGCTCATTTTTGACATCTGGCTTCAAGGTCTGAATTTTCACTCTGTCGTTTGGTTCAAACAGTGTTTGTCTCAAGCCTTCAAATGTTGGATCAGCCTTAATCCAGGTATAATCCTTGGTCGCTCCATTAGAAGGTGAAAATAAGTTTTTTACATCGTGAGCATCAGATCCCCAAATACACGGCTTAATTGATCTAAATCTTGAAATTATTTCCTGTTTTGATGTACCTGGTTTTTCGCCACAAAGGAATTTGATATCGTCAGTGTTGTTTGAGAAGCATATGTCAGAAAGATGTAATAAATTTTGACGGATTATTCCAGCTCTTGAAATATTTCTAGACGAATCAACCCATTTAAAACCATCTAAGCCGCCATGACCTTTATTTGCTATCAAAATTAAATAGCTGTTTTTATGAATGCCCGCATCTTCAAGAGTTTTTTCGAAACTATAAAGTTTGTCCTCAAATGATGAACTTGAAAAAGTGATTATACTCTGGGCTTTTCTTATTAACTGCTTCTTCTGAGTGTCATTAAGACTTGAGATATTTAGATTTACATTGAAAGAACCGTTATTCTCTTCAGCATGACCAATTTTAATTAGATCACTTTCCTTACATTGTAAAGTTTTGCCTTGATACGTAATATCAAGCTTTTCTAAAAAACTGTCTTTAATTGTTGATGGTAGAATTTCTGGAGAAAAGGCTATGTGAATGTTTACAGAACTTGAATCATCTGTAAAATTATCAAGGCGTAATTCAACGATAGGTATTAAGAACAAGCTCTGTCCGTTTGAAAGCTTTATTCGCGGGTTTGTATCCTTAAAGTCAGGTTCGCACTCTTCTAAAAGCTTTTCATATCCATCTGTTGAAAAATAATCCGTAACCCCCATTACTTCGATTCCATGGTCGACAGATTTCTCTTTAAGTTCTTTGATGTAGTCATCCCAATTGGGAAAAGCCTGATGATAAGAAAGAGGTGTGTGGACATGTAAATCCCATTTTCTCCATTCTGACCCTCTATTAAATTCGGTATATAGCATTATTATCGTTTTGGTTGAAGTGATTGTAAATATAAATGCCTTTACTCACCCTAGCAACACTTACTAAAAACAGCCAGATAAATATGTAAGCAAAATGTGCAACGTAATGAATATTTGTGCTGTAGAATTTTTATCGCTCAAAGGCTGCCCGATTGAAGTGGATACCCCGCTGAAGGTTTTGTGCATGGCTTTTGTGGCGGAGTAGAAACGTAAAGCGGGAACTGTAGTTGAATAAAGGGACGAACGATAAGAGTCCCAAATAAATCAAGTTATAAGTTTTAGGTTGTATGTTGTAAGTAAGAGATTGATTCGTTTTCGTAATTAGGAGATTATCTCGCAGCTCAATTATTTTTTAATGGTCTCGATGAATGCTTCGCATTTCCCGATCGGCGTCGGGAATGACGGTCACAATGTTGATTCGTCTTCGTAATGATGAACTGTTCACAGCCCCAACTAATTCTTCGTCACTACTTCATCTAAATTCAATAGGGCGTTGGCAACCAAGCATTACTTTTTTTCGGCAGTATTTGTAAAAATCGCACTTGCATTTTCTTCTATTTCTTCCTGTGCAGGTACATCTTCATTGGCATTCATATCAACACCTATATGATGCGTTTGCACAAGCGACCATCCCTGGAAACCTGCATACAACATCACCAAAAAACCAAACACCGTCATCATAATATGCGATGTTGCCGGAGGATGCGCATTATCAAATTCAGTGAACATAACGGCTGCATTGGCTGTAAAAAATCCAAGAGAAAAAATATTCGCTACCATGTGTTTTAAACCGGTTGATTTTGCATCGCTTAAAGATGGAATAGAAAGCCAGTCAATTAAACCGGGCAACATGGCAACCGCAGATAGTATAATAGCAGCGCAGTTGGCCACAAAAGCTACGTGAAACCAGAATATATTGCCGGTAGTTGCATATACAATACAACAAACCATTGTTGCTGTATTAAATGCGATGGGAAAGGGGATGAGCATTGGATGCAATGCGTGGCCCAATATTTTTACTTTGCTTAGCATGCAATTGATGGCGAAAAAAATGTGCCATGTATTTATTAAATAAAAAAGCCGCACATTGCAGTGCAGCTTTACTAAATAGAAATATTTTCTTACAACGTCTTCAACACATCATTCATGCTTCTTACGGCATCTGCACTTTTAGCAAATGCAGCTTTTTCTTCTTCATTCAATTCAACTTCAACAATTTTTTCCCAGCCGCTTTTGCCAATTACAACAGGTACTCCCATGCAAATATCTTTTTGACCATATTCTCCATCAACAAACACACAGCAGGTAAATAATTTTTTCTCATCACGTACAATAGCTTCCACTAAAGCTGCTCCGGCGGCGCCGGGCGCATACCATGCAGAAGTGCCGATTAACTTGGTAAGTGTTGCACCGCCAACCATTGTGTCGTTTACAATTTGTTTTTGCTGTTCTTCGCTTAAAAATTTGGTAACAGGCAGGCTGTTCCATGTTGCTTTGCTTATTAAAGGTATCATTGTAGTATCGCCATGGCCGCCAACAACAATTGCATTCAGGTCTGCAGGGCTGCAATTCAAATGCTGGCTGAGTTGATATTTAAAACGTGCACTATCCAGGATTCCACCCATACCAATTATGCGGTTCTTTGGCAGCTTGCTTGATGTAAGTGCGAGGTACGTCATTGTATCCATCGGGTTGCTGATGATGATGATAATTACATCCGGTGAATGCTTTAAAATATTTTCAACAACACCTTTTACAATACCCGCATTGGTGCCAATCAATTCTTCACGCGTCATGCCGGGTTTGCGCGGCAAGCCTGATGTAATAACCACCACATCGCTGTTGGCGGTTTTTGCATAATCATTTGTGCTTCCGCTGATGCGTGTATCAAAGCCAAGCAATGTTGCGGTTTGCATCATGTCCTGTGCTTTCCCTTCGGCAAGGCCTTCTTTAATGTCAAGCAATACAACTTCATGCGCTAATTCCCTGCGCATAATGTTATCAGCACAGGTTGCACCAACTGCCCCGGCGCCTACAACAGTAATTTTCATGTTTATAAATTTTTGTTTTTTAATTGTAACATGGAATTCGTCACGCTAAAGGCGTGACTCATTTCATTCTATATATTTTATGGTAAAAAATAAATTGGGTTGCAAAGGTAATAAAGCGAAACACTTGTTAGTGATTTCACCTGCGTAAAGTTTGTTTTTTAATTGCCAGGTGGAATGCCTGGCATATTCATTTCTTTTAATGTTAATAAATAATACCCGGCATTTCATAAGAAGAATAAAAAATTTTCCACTTTCTATCCAGTTTTCAGGTTGAAATTTCGATGCCCCAAAAATATCTTTTAGCTTTGCATGACCTCTGAGATTTTTCTTCTCTCCGGTCACCGGAAAAAGTCAATAGAATTAGATAGTACTGAAAACGAAACACAGAGTTTCTGTGCAGGTTTTCTTTTTTTGTTGGTGGCAGGTTTCCGATAATCAGTTGCACTTAAAACTTATAACATATAACTTAAAACCTTTTTTATGGCTAAATATATTTTTGTTACCGGCGGTGTAACCAGCAGTTTGGGTAAAGGCATAATTGCCGCATCGCTTGCAAAGCTTTTACAGGCAAGAGGCTTTAGGGTAACGATACAAAAACTGGATCCTTATATTAATATTGATCCCGGAACATTAAACCCGTATGAGCACGGGGAATGTTATGTTACGGAAGACGGAGCTGAAACAGATCTGGACCTGGGACATTATGAGCGCTTCCTTAATATTTATACATCACAGGCTAATAATGTAACTACCGGCAAAATTTATCAAACGGTTATTGACAGGGAACGTGCCGGTGACTTTTTAGGAAAAACAGTGCAGGTTGTTCCGCATATTACAGATGAAATAAAGCGCCGCATGGTTTTGCTGGGAAATGATGGCAATTATGATATTGTAATAACAGAAATAGGCGGAACAGTTGGTGACATTGAAAGTCTTCCGTTTATTGAAGCCGTGCGCCAGTTACAGTGGGAATTACCTGAGGGTGATGTTTGCGTTATTCATCTTACATTAATTCCTTACTTACGCGCAGCAAAAGAATTAAAAACAAAGCCTACGCAGCACAGTGTAAAAATGCTGAGCGAAACCGGTGTGCATCCTGATATTATTGTATGCAGAACAGAAGAACCTTTAAACAATGACCTGAAACGCAAGATCGCATTGTTCTGTAATGTAAAAGTAGAAGCGGTAATTGAAGCGATGGATGCATCAACCATTTATGAAGTGCCGCTGGCAATGCTGCGTGAAAAGCTGGATATTATATGCTTAAGAAAATTAAATACAACATTAGTCCCAGAGGCTGATTTAAGTAAATGGAAAAACTTTCTCGAAAAATTAAAATATCCTAAGAGCAAAGTAAGTATTGGTTTGATAGGAAAGTATATGGAACTGCAGGATGCATATAAATCAATCCTGGAAAGCTTTATACATGCAGGTGCAATGAATGAAGTAAAAGTAGAAGTGGTGAACCTGCACAGCGAAGGCATTAATGCAAGACATGTAAAGGAAAAATTAGAAGGACTTGATGGCTTGCTTGTAGCGCCTGGATTTGGCCAGCGCGGTATTGAAGGAAAAATTATTGCCGTGCAATATGCACGTGAAAAAGGGTTGCCGTTTTTTGGTATTTGTCTGGGAATGCAGATGGCAGCCATTGAATTTGCGCGCAATGTTTTGGGTATTGAAAAAGCACATTCAACAGAAATGGATGCACAAACTCCGGATCCTGTAATTGATATGATGGAAGAGCAGAAAAAAATTACATTGAAGGGCGGAACGATGCGGTTGGGCGCTTATCCATGTGAAATAAAACCAGGTACATTGGCGCACCATATTTATGGTAAAACATTGATAAGTGAAAGGCATCGCCACCGCTATGAATTTAATAATAATTATTTAGAGCAGTTTGAAGCAAACGGAATGATAGCAAGCGGTATCAATCCGGAAAGTGGCCTTGTTGAAATTATTGAAGCAAAAGGCCATCCATTTTTTATTGGTGTTCAATATCATCCTGAATTAAAAAGTACAGTAGAAAAACCGGCGCCTTTGTTTGTTGAATTTATTGCCGCCGCTAAAAATTATAATGAGATGCGCAGCGCTTATAAAAATCCGCTGTTGCAAAGCGAGATGATATAGAAAGTAAAAATTTAAAAGTAAAAAGTCAAAACTTTTGGAGGCTTCAATTCTGGAAAGTTTTTAACATTCAAGCTGTCTTTTTTAGTTTTTAATTTTGACTTTTAAATTAATTCCTGCTGTAATTAGGCGCTTCTCTTGTTATCTCAATATCATGCGCATGACTTTCGCGCATGCCTGCATTGGTAATTTTTACAAAGGTTGCATTCTGCAAATCGGTGATTGTTTTAGCACCGCAATAACCCATACCTGCACGCAAGCCACCGGTAAATTGAGCAACTACTTCACTTAAAAAACCTTTATAGGCAACACGGCCTTCAATGCCTTCAGGAACAAATTTCTTTATATCATCTTCTACATCCTGGAAATAGCGGTCGCTGCTACCTTGTGCCATCGCAGCAATACTTCCCATGCCGCGGTATTCCTTAAACTTTCTTCCTTCATAAATAATAGTTTCACCCGGACTTTCTTCGGTTCCCGCAAACACACTTCCCATCATTACAGTATCTGCACCTGCAGCCAGTGCTTTTACCATATCACCTGTATAACGAATACCACCATCTGCAATTACCGGTATGCCTGAAGATTTTAATGCATTCGCCGCTTCTATAATTGCTGTTAACTGCGGCACGCCTGTGCCTGCAACAATTCTTGTAGTACAAATAGAGCCGGGACCGATACCAACTTTAACTGCATCTGCGCCTGCATTTGCCAAAGCCTTTGCGCCGGCTGCAGTTCCAATATTTCCTGCAATAACTTGCAGGTTTTTGAAATTTTTCTTTAATGATTTTAATGCTGATATAACGCCTTTGCTGTGTCCATGCGCACTATCTAATGTTACTACATCAACGCCAACATGCATTAATGCAGTAGCACGTTCATTAATATCTTTTGTTATGCCAAGTGCTGCGCCAACAATTAATCTTCCAAATTCATCTTTAATAGCATTTGGATAATTTCTTATTTGAAGTATATCGCGATAAGTGATAAGACCTGTAAGCTTGCCTGATTTATTTACTACCGGCAATTTTTCAATTTTATATTGATGCAGAATTTTCTCTGCTTTTTTAAGATCAGTTCCGTCAGGCGCAGTAATCAAATTTTCTTTTGTCATCGCCTCGCTTACTTTTTTCTTTTTATCCGTTTCAAAACGCAGGTCGCGATTGGTAAGAATGCCGACAAGAATATTGCTTTTATCAACAATAGGAATACCGCCGATTTTATTTTCTTTCATTAATCTCAATGCATCGCCAATGGTTGCATCAGCCAGTAAGGTAATAGGATCAATGATGAGCCCGCTTTCACTGCGTTTTACTTTTCTTACCTGCTCCGCCTGTTGTTCAATCGTCATGTTTTTATGAAGAATACCAAGGCCTCCTTCCCTGGCTAATGCCATAGCAAGGCTTGCTTCTGTAACTGTATCCATAGCTGCAGACAGCATTGGAATATTTAGCTTTAAAGTTTTTGTAAGCCGTGTGGAAATATCTGTTTCCCGTGGAAGAACCTCGCTGTAAGCGGGAGTTAAGAGAACATCATCAAAGGTTAAACCTTCACCAAAAAAACGGGTATCTTTTGAAGAACTATTTATTGTTGCCATGTGCAAAGATAGGGCGGCAAATTATTGACTGCAAAATTTTGAGTTTTCTATAACGCTGTTATTTCACTGTTCTTCCTTTCCATTTATATTTTCCCACCCTGCCAAGCAAACCGGAAACGATCGTGTACAAAATATGAAAAGGCTGCATTAATACAAACCACAGCATTAGCCTTTGCAGCGAAAAAAATTTTGCTGCGCGGTACATAAATGGCATTTCAAATAAAGCTTTTGTAAGAATAAACAGCAACCATAATAAAAATAATTTTGGTTGAAATAAACACGCTATGAATAATAAAAATAAAAACAGGTTGGTAAAATAAACCAATAACAACACCCAAAAAACACGTTTGTCTTTATAGCTTGTTGCTTTGCTTGCCCAGCGTATGCGCTGATTTATAAAACTTTTCCAATCGGGCATTGGTGCTGTAGTAACAATTGCATCGCTGGTGAATAAATAACCAATATTTAAAGGATACTTTGTTTTTATTTTATGCATCAGCAGCATATCGTCACCACTCGCAATATGATCTGTATTTTTAAATCCATCCACTTCATAAAAAATATTTTTTTTATAAGCAAGATTTGCGCCGTTGCACATGCTGTGCGCGCCTGCATACACAGAAGCCGCTGTAATGCCCTGCAAACTCAAAAAATCGAGGCATTGAAAAATGGATATAAATGTATTGTTGCAATGAAACATTACCGGTGCTGCAACAAAAACACGTTCATTATTTTTAAGGTATGCATCAAACAAGCTTAACCAGTTTTGCGGAACAATGCAATCTGCATCTGTTGTGATAATCCATTCAAATTTGCTTTGCGCAATGGCAAGTTCTATGGCTCTTTTTTTATAAGAATTGATATTCTCTGTAATAATATTTTTTAAACTGATTAATTTAATATTTGAAAACTGCGCCTGCAGTTGCGCAACAATTTCAGGCGTTGCATCTGTTGAAAAATCATCTGCAACAATTATTTCGTACAGATCTTTTGGATAATTATTATTGAGAACAGATTGTATGCAGCTTTTAATATTTTCTTCTTCATTGCGCGCAGGAATAATGATGGAAAATGTTATTGCCGGCTCACCAGGCAAAGGTTGAAAGGGTTTGAGTTTACTAAGCCAATATAAATACGTGTTTACCAATAATAAATAAATGAAAAGCAATACGGCAGTAGTATAGATGAAATAAATAAGCAGCTGCATAAGCAAAGAAAACCAGAATCATTCATTCAGCAATGCTATAATCTCTTTTGTATATTTTTCTTTCAGCAGTTGATGGCCTGCTTCAATAATTTTTATGTTGATGTTTTTTGCGTTTTTAAAAATATCAGCACGTTTGCTTAAAATAATACGGTCATATTTTCCGAATAAAAAATTCAGCTTAATATTTTTTTCAACACATATTTTTTTTATCAAAAAAAGATCGGGTTTCATTTTGCGCATGCAGGTCCATCGTTTATATAATTGTATTCTTTGTTCTGCATCATCTAAATAATAATGCACAAATTTTATAACGCTTTTATTATATAGTTTAAGCTTGCCAACAGTATTCAAAAAAAAGAAAAACCAGTATGGATTTTTCATAGTGTGTGCAAAAGCTTTATTTCCAAAAGCGGTTTGCGTAGTTATCCAATACCAGAAATTCACGCGCAATCCATCAGGTGCAATCAAAGCAATACATTTAATTTTTTCAGGAGTTTGCTGCAGCAAATCCAACGCCGCCCGGCCTCCCATGCTGTATGCCAGCACAGTTATTTTTTTGTTTTGATCCTGCTGGATTAAATGCCAAACTGCAATAAGATCATTCATGGTAAAAGGTTGCTTTTCAATCCATGCAGTTGTACCATGAAAAGGAAAATCAATGGCATATAAAGTATACATTTTGCCAAGCTCTTTTTCAAGAAAAGCAAAAGAACTTCCATCTTCGCCATAACCGTGCAGGCAAAATAAAATTTCGTCTCCGCTGCCAAACACATAATAATTTATATGGGAAGATTTATATGCTAAAGAAAGCTGCTGCATGTAAGATCATATCTTAACACAAAAGGTAATTTAATCATTTGCTGATGTGATAAAGATATATAATTTTGAAATGGTTGTATAAACAACTACATGTCTCAAAACCATTTTAAAAGAGGGGGAACTATACCGTGTTATCAACGGCATGGCAAGCACTGCAGTTGCAAGAAGTTTATAGAAAACTTTCGCAATGCAGGGCTCGATTTACCGGAATAATTATGGAAATTTATTAGTAGCTGCATCTTTTGAATAAGACTTACACATTGAACGGGAAAGAATTTAAACATACAAGCGACCAGGATTTATTACTGCAATATCATAATACCCGCGATAACTATTTGCTCGGTGTTTTACTGCAGCGTTATACTTTATTGTTGCTTGGTGTGTGCATGAAATATTTAAAGAATGAAGAAGCTGCAAAAGATGCAGTTCAGCAGATCTTTTTAAAAGTGATTCATGAACTGCAGCGCTATCCTGTACAGTATTTTAAAAGCTGGTTATATACAATTGCGCGCAACCATTGCCTGATGCAATTGCGCAAACACGATGTGAAACCTGTAAATGATATCAAAGAAAATATTGCAGAGGAAGAAAATTTTTTGCAGCGTGAGCTGGAAAAAGAAAAATTGCTTTTATTGCTGGAAGCTTCGCTGGATGAATTGAATGATGATCAGAAAACATGCATAACTTTATTTTATCTTGAAAAAAAATCTTACCAGCAAATTAGTGAACAAACAGGCTTTAGTTTATTACAGGTAAAGAGCTTTATACAAAATGGTAAGCGTAATCTTAAACTGCTTGTTGAAAAAAAGCTGCATAAATAATAATGGAAGATTTGAACAATATATGGAATGCTGATGATGAGCTGAATGAAGAACAGTTGATGAACTATATAAATGGAAAATCAACTAAAGAAGATGCGCATGCTGTAGAAAAAAAAATGGCTGATTCTTCTTTCGTTGACGATGGCGTTGAAGGTTTGCAGCAATTTTCTTCAGCAGAAAAAATTAATGTTTTTGCACAGCAAATAAACGAAGATTTGCATAGCAGGCTTGCAGATAAAAAAATAAAAAACAAGAGAGGAGTTAATACTCTTTCCTGGGAAATTATTGCTGTGATAGCTGTAATACTGCTTTGCATTTTAGGCTATGTTATTATTCAAATGCTGCATAAATAAACCCGTTGTACCTGGAACAGTTTTGTTTCTTATTGAACGATGATATGAAAAAACTTTCTTTTATAATTGTTACGGTATTATTGTTTGCATGTAATAACAATAATAGATCAGCGCAAAATAATACTTCAATTGATACAAACACAGCAATACTTGATACAGGAAACAACAATAAAATTGTTGACACCAACAGGAATGATTTAAGTAATGATACGGGCATTACCAATCCAATCAACACAACAGGGTCAGATAAATTAATTGTTCCGGGTGAAAAAATTGGAAGAGCTGTGTTGAACACAAATGCTGACAGCCTTGAGCAATTATTTGGCAAGCCTGATATGAGTGACGCTGCGATGGGAAAAGCATGGCTTACATGGTATGGTAAAAAAAATGATGAACACAATAATAAAACGCAGTTGGATATTTATACTGCTTATAAAGATACCGGCATGCGTGAAAAGTCTGTACAGCAGGTGCGTACAACTTCATCTTTTTTCAACACCGGAAATGGTATTCATGTGTATAGTTCATTAAATGAAATACAGAAAGCTTTTCCGGAGATTCATAAAGTAAAACAGAATGAAGAAGATACTAAAAAATTTACTGTTTATGATGCTGTGAAGGATGGAATTGCTTTTGAAATTGTTAATGTAAACAATCAAAAAATATGCACTGCAATTTTCATTCATTTTAAAGGCAAGAAAGTAATGGATATTTATATTGCTTCTCCGCAGTAATTGCATTGACAGGGATCAATAAATTTATTGCATTTGAAATTCTTCTGAATTATTCTCTGCAATCGTTATTTGCTTTTTCAGCTTTAATAATCTTCCATCATTCAACCGCACAGTTTGCACATCAAGTTTGCCGTAGTGAACGGAGATGCTGAGTTTATTACCAGATACAATTGCACTTCCCCATGCATGCCCGTTTGACCAAAAGTAATTTCCGGGTTTTGTAGTAATAGTAAATGTTTTGCTTACACCTGAATAATTAAACCCACTCAGTGCAATTATTGTTGACCAGCTTGCCATCGCACGTGCATAATGATTGCCACATTCTTCTTCATTAAATGGATTGCGCTTATAACCATCATACCGGTTGCGCACATCGGTAATTACTTGTTGTGCTTCATTATTTAAACCTTCATAAATCATTCCTGTTGCTGCAGTATATTCAAGGCCTGTCCATGCTTCAAAGCCATAAGACAATGGAACAGCGGGGCGTTTTGAAGGATCAGGATAAGCAGTAAGCATCAATCCTGATTCATCGCCCAAAGCATAAGAGCGCATGTTGTTGAAATGATCACCGAACGTGTTTACGTGATTGTACTTCCAGATACTTTGCAATGCTTTTTTTATATGGTTTGAATCGGCAAGATAACCAAGCCCGCAAATGAATGCCATGTTCTGACCAACCAGTTGATCCACCAAACAACCTTCACCAATCTGAAAATCAGGATTGGAAACATCTTTTGCGCCCATGCCAGCGCTTAATCCAAATGCAATATCATTTTTACTTTTTGCAGGTTGTATTTTCTGGTAATAAAATTCTCCGTTGAAAATATTTTCATCCGTCCATTTACTACCATTAATAAAAAGTGTGGTGCAGGTATTTTCAAATGTCGCATCCTTCATATAATGCGCCATTGCTGCTGCAGCTTTTAATGCGCCGAGATACCAGAACTCTATTTCAGGGTTTGGGCCAAAATATTCTATATCCATCGTGTTGTGCTGGCAACCTTCCATCACTCCATCTTTATTGGCATCCCATCCATCAGGAATCCATGCAAATGATAATGCTTTTTTAATATTAGGATATAATTCTTTCAAAAAATTATCATCACCAGATAATTGCCATTCACGATATGTTTTCATGATGGCACCCATTTGTCCATCAGCTGCAGCAACTTTCCAGTTTGCTTTTTTATTAAAAGGTAACGATACACGAAAACTCATTAAGCCGGAGCTATCATCCAATGCATATTTGTAATCCACTTCACGCATTTTCATAGCAAGATCACCAAATAAAAACGGCGTAGCATATTCATAATTCCATACATGTGCACAGTTGCCATAACATGAACCTGTTGAAGCAAACACACCTTCCCATCCGAAAAAATAACCGTCTTTATTACGAAACGTAGTTTGCGAGCGAAGTGTGCTGCTATTGAATAAAGCAGCTTCTTTTACAACATCAGGATAATTACTATTGATGATGAGATCAACGAAGTCAAGTGTTTTTGCTTCGAGCGCAGGAATTTGAGGCAACGTTTTTTCTGCAACATCCCATGCATCATTATACAACGTAGAATAATAATTGCCGATAATAGAATCATCATTCCAGTCTTTACGGTTGGGAAAATTCCAGGTTAATAAAAATTCTATTGTTTTTGTTTCATTAGCTGCCAACTGAAATTCTACTGATAAAGCGGCTCGCGGGTCATCTAATTTGGTATCAAATGTTATATTCTTGAACATGCCATCATCCGAAAAATCATCCCACATATCTGTAAAATTTGTGCCCCAGCCTTTCGTATTAAATTGTGTTCTGTAACTTATTGTATAATCATTACCAACATCAGGCGTTGTTAAAGCAATGGTTCCCCATGCAGAGGAATTTTTATCAACGCTATCTGATGTCATGTAAATTCCGGCAAGTGTATGGATTTGTTTAAAAGTATTGCGATTGTTATTTGCACCGAGTAAATTAAGGCTCCGGTCAAACGAATTGAATTCAACTTTTGAACCATCCATGCCTATAAAATTATCTAATGAGCCGGCAACAGCAACTGTAAGTGGCGCATTGGTTTTATTTTTTATCTCATAACGAATTACAGCAACAGGAATTCCGCTGTTTATTTCATCGCCGGGAATGAACGGATTGAACACTTTTGCTTTTGCAGAAACAGGCATGTTGCTATCTTCAAGATTGACGGTTGCAAACGGATAAGCAGCATCAAAGCTTGCCTGTTCAAAACGTGGCAAACCATGATTAGGTGCCGTGCTTCCCTGGGCGCCTGCATATTCTGATAATGGAATTGGGCCGGTTAATGTTTTTGATTTTTTTTCACCATTTTGTGCTTTTGTAAATACCATAAAACAGGGAGCCTGCTTTGGCGATGTCGCACCATAAAAACCCATGCCCGGTTTATTCATAATCTCTACGTCCTGCCATTGGCCATTTCCGGCAATGGAAATATCTCCTGTACCAATACCACCAACAGGCATAGCAATTTTATCAATGTATTCACCTTCGTAATGTTTTAATATTGGCCATTGTGCTTGTTGTGCAAACGAAATATTATTAATGAATAATAAAGTGATAAGTATATATTTCATGAGGCAAGTACTAAATACGATTTAAACTTAATTACTGTAAATGCACTTAAAATTACAAAACCACTTTCTGATGTAAACAATTATTAATGCAACTGCAAACCAAATAATTTGTTCACTGTTATATGCTGAGTGCATCCATAAAATTAGAATAAAAAAACCCGCTGTTTTTACAACGGGTTTCATGTTTAGTATAGGGTAGTTTATTTTGTTATGGAAACTTTTATAGTTCCTAAAACTGCACCCTGTGCATCAGTTATTTTAAGATAATACAAGCCGCTTCCAAACTGGTTTACTATTACTTTCTTGCCGTTTAGTGCATCGGCATTTATTGAACCGGATGACCAAACTGCTTTTCCACTAAAATCAAACAATGAAGCAGTTAGTTTTTGTTGTGTTGATATTTTGTGATGAATAGTAAAATAGCTGCTGACAGGATTTGGTGAAACGTTTATCAAACCTGCATTCTTGTTATTTACACTAACATCTTCCTGGTTGTTGTTTTCATCAGCAACAAGTGAAGCAGATGTGGCAAATGTAACAACACTTGTAAAGGCGCTTATTACAGACATTCCATCCTCTGAATCAATAGCTGCAACACGCCAGTCGTAAGATGTATTAGGTGTAAGTCCCGTTAGTATATAGCTCGCAACATTGCCGGTTGTGGCAATTCCTGTCCATGCACCTGTACCATGCACACGATACTGAACTGAATCATAAGATGCGCATGTCACTTTGGTCCAGCTAAGCTTTGCCTGTGTGGCTTTTATTGTTAACGTTTGTGTATTTGTTGGCGCAGCCATTAGTGAAATAGTATCGCTTCTTCCTTTTGCAGTACCTGTTGCGCCGTCGCCATAAACTGTTGCGTAATATATACCAACAGGCAGGCTGTCAAATGTTATAGTGCCACCTTTTGCAGATGCTGTAGTATAGCGGGTGCCAAACCTAAACAATGTAACGCTGTAAGGCGAATGACTCTTGCTTAACTTATATGTAATTGTATTTAATGAGCAGTTTGGTATTGTATCATAAGAAGTGGTTACAATTAGCGCTTTTGTTTGAACGAAAGTTGGTGTTACAGTATAAGCTGTAAATTGATTATTAAAATATTCAAAAATGCGAACATAATAATACCCTTGTGCAAGGCCTGTTAAGTTTGCTGTTTCAGTAGTGGTAGTGTAAGCACTGTAAACAGGAGCAACTGTAGTGTCTTTGTAAATTTGCATGTAGGCATTCTGGGCAGCTCCGGTAATATTTTGTATAACTTTTAATGTTACAGACATATTACCATTCTTACCTGTGTAATTAATCTTGAACCAATCTATACTATCACGAACATTGTTGTAATAAAAATTCACATGCCCGGAGTTATCCTGGTCTGAATTGAGGGTTTTCGCCTGTTTTGCATATTTATTTGGTTCTGCATCATTGGCATTATAAGTTGACAATGTATTTTTTAATGTATATGGAGCAAACTGGTTATTATAGTAAGTGAAAACCTTTACATAATAAGTACCCTGCGCAAGCCCGTCTACATTATAGTTGTCATTACCAGGTGTATATTGCTGATGTAATAATGTTGTGCCATCATTATCGTATAAATTAAAGAAAACAGGCGTATTATTTAGTATGGAAAGATTTAAATTAATGTTTCCATCAGCATTTGTTGTGAGTTTATATTCATCAACTGAGTCGCGGTGATTATTATAATAGTAATTAACATGCCCCGTAACACTTCCATTTAAAGGCAAAGTAAGCGCTGTAGCTTTTGTGCTGTCCGGTTCTGCATCATTTGCCTCAGTTGGTTTAAATAAACTATCCGATAAAGTATAGGGTGCAAATTCAGTATTATAATATGTATTTACTCTTATATAATAAGTGCCGGCGGCAAGACCATCCAGATTTACCAAAACAGCAGAACTGGCGGTATAGGCACTAGCCAATAAAGTGGTGCCGTTATTATCAAAAAGATTAGCATATACATTCTGACCATTTGCAGATGTCATAGTTAAGCGCAACCTGCCGTCTGCATTAGTAGTCACTTTGTACCAATCAACACTATCCCGGTGATTATTATAATAATAACCTATATGGCCGGTTTTACTTCCATTAAGCGGGAGTACAAGGGCTTGTGCACGAGTACTGTCTGGTTCAACATCGTTTGCAATGGTTGGTACAAATAAGCTATCTGATAAAGTATATGGTGCAAACTCAGTTGTATAATAAGTGTGTATTCTTACATAATAAGTTCCTGCAGCTAAACCATCTTTATCTACCAAAACTGCAGTACCCGCTGTATAAGCACTTCCTAATAAAATGGTTCCATTATTATCATAAAGATCAATATATACATTCTGGCCATTTGCAGATGCCATTGTTAAACGAAGCCTTCCGTCAGCGGTAGTTGTTACTTTGTATACATCAACTGAGTCGCGGTGATGATTGTAATAATAACCAATATGCCCGGTTTTGCTTCCATTAAGCGGAAGTACGAGGGCTTGTGCACGGGTACTGTCAGGCTCTGCATCATTTGCCGGTGTGGCAGCAGTTAGTGTATTTGACAGCGTGTAAGCAGGCATCTGCCCTGGATAATAAGGGTAGATTTGTATATAATATGTACCTACAGCCAATCCATCTACACTATAAGAAGAAGTACCTGCAGTATAAGTTGATTGCAGCACTGTTGTTCCGTCATTATCATAAATAGTGAAATAAGTATATAACCCATTTGATACGGCAAGCGTAAGATTCAGTTGTCCATCAGTAGTAGTGGTTACTTTATACCAATCCACATCAGTAGCTGTTCCAATTGCTCCGGTATTATTACCATTTAGCGGCAGCACATTTGCCTGTGCCCTTGTATCGTTTGGCTCGCTTTCATTTGCTTTTGCAGCGCTGAAAAAAATACCTGCGAGCAGCAATAAGAGTAAAATTTTTTGTTTCATTTGAACGATTTTATGTTTGATTAAAGGATAAAAAGTGAAAATTTATTAAGTATTGGTTTGCAAGATTAAAAAAGCAGTTTTTTCAATTATCAAATGTATAATGATGATGACGAGAAAGTCAATACCCAAACTTGGGTAAATTTATAAGGCACGAATCGTTTAATACATACGGCTTTTAGAAGAATGGGTTGCTCGTTTAAGATAGTATGTTGTGTTCTCTTACAAATTGTATTAGCGAAGCTTCGCCTTTTGTTTGGGTTTTACGGTAGATATTTTTGCGGTGTGTTTCAACAGTGCGCTCACTTATAAAAAGGGTGTCTGCAATTTGCTTATTGCTGTAATATTTTATAATGCACTGAATAATTTCTAATTCTCTCGGCGTAAGATTCAGTTCCTGGTTTTCATTTTTAGTATGCTTATATATTTCATATTGCTGCAACGCATCGGTAGAAAAATATTTTCTTCCTGAAGAAATTTCTTTGATGGCTGTTAGCAATTCCTGCTGGCCTGCAGACTTGGGAATATAGCCATCTACCTTAGCTGTTTCAATCATCCGGGTGATCATTCCTCATTCTTCACTCATGGAAAGCGCCAGTATTTTTATCTCAGGCATTTCCTGTTTTATTTTAAGTGAAAAATCATAGCCGTTCATACCATGCGGCATTGTTATATCAGTAAGAATAACATCTATTTTTTTTGTTTTAAGCTGTTCAAGCATTTCTTCTGCCGAGTTTGCTTCAGCATCAATATTCAATTCGGGAGCAGCCTGTAATAATAATTTAAGGCCATCAATCACTATCTGGTGATCATCCAAAATTGCAAGATGTATTATAGGTTCACTCACTTAGAAAATTTAAATAATTATTTGTTCTTATAAAGATATGTAGATAGCAACAACCGTTCCTTTACCGGGTGTGCTATTTATATCTGATTTACCATTTAAGAATTCTATTCTTGACTGTATATTTTTTAAACCGGTTCCATAATTTATTTCATTTTTATTAAAACCGCACCCATTGTCTTCTATTAAAATATCAGCTTCGTTATTTGCACAGGTCATTGATATATCAAGCCTTGTTGCAGCAGAATGTTTTAATACATTTTGTATGCATTCCTGCATAATGCGATAAATCAATAATGCTTTGTTCTCTTTAATCACAGAAAAATCTCCTTCTGCATTAAAATTTATTTTCAAATCTTTCTTGTGTATCTTATCAAGAAAATCTTTTACTGAATTCGTTAATCCATAAAGCTCAAAAGCATGCGGCATCATACTGTGACTTAAACTTCTCACTTCAGCTGTTGATTCTTTTAACAACGCATTAATGTTGTTATAAATTGTTTTTTTCTGATCTGCCAGTTCTAAACTATTTCCAAGCGCTTCAAGATTAAGTTTAGCAACTACCATTTTTTGCGCCACGCTGTCGTGCAGATCTTCCGCTATGCGTTTACGCTCGTCTTCTTCTGCTTTCATTACTGCATGGGTTAATTTTTTCTTTTGCTCCATTTCTATCGCCTGTAATTTTAACCGCTGATTTTTTCTCCGGTTCTGAAAAAAGAAAAAGCCACTTAACAGCGTTATTGCCAATAACCCGCCGATTGCATATATAAAAAGATCCTTTTTTGCAAGATCATAGTGCTGCTTAATAATTGTATTTTCTTTTTTCTGAACCTCATATTTTGTCTGCATTTCTGCAAGTGCATCTGCAGAATTTTTTTTGTATAAAGAATCCTTCAGCAGCAAAAGCGTATCTACAGTTTTACTATATTGAACATAGTTGCCCGCAAGCTTATAATTTCTTGCAAGCGCAGTATATAAAATAGGAAGCTTTTCCAACAGCCCGTTTTTATAGGCCATTGAAATACCTTCCTGCAATGCAGCAATGCCTTTGTCTGTTTCATTGTTATCTGCATAAAACAAACCCATTTGATACATATCTGAAACGATGTAAAAAGGATCGCCAATAATTTCTCTTACCTGTAATCCTTTTTTTAAAAGCATTTCAGCTTTAGCTGTTTCATGCAGATCAGCGCAAATGCCGCCGTAAATAAAATATGTGTTAGCGAGGTAAGAAAGATCGTTGATAGCAAGCGCTTCGTTCAAAGATTTTTTTATATAGAATTCTGCGGAGTCATTTTTCTTAAGCTCATTATATACTGCTGCAATGTTTGAATACAAAAATGGTTGCCATTGATTTTGAGGTAAAGTTTTTTGTTGTTTTTCAGCAGTGAAGAACCAATTGAGCGCATCGCGGTTTTGGCCAAGTTCCATATATGCCCAACCAATTAAAATTTTTGCACGCACCTGCGTTTCTACATCTTTTATTTTTTCAGCCGTACTTAATAACTGCAGGCTGTTGCTCATTGATTCCTTTTGCCTGTCCAATCTTATAAGCAGGTTCGATCTTAAAATGAGGAACCGGTTTTTAAGCTTTATATTATCAGTATTATTTATAACAAAAAGGCAAGAATCATCCAAATCTTCAGCATATTCAAACTGTCCTTTCCTTAAAAAAAATTGCGTCTTATATAAGTCCGACTGAATTACATCATTTTTATTTCCTCTTTGTGTAGCAATTATTTTTGCAAGTGTGCAATATTTATATAAAGTATCCGGGTTTAAAGAATTCGCTTCATTGCACAAAGCAAAAACCGCTTCTAATTTTTGATGATCATCTTTTGCAAGCAGGATATTGGTGCGCAAACTATCAAGATGTTTTGTTTGTGAAAAACACAAACACGCGTGCATGGTGCATACAAGCAGCCACAAAAACTTTTGTTTATGAAAGTTTGAAAAAAGCTTTGCTCTGGTATTGATCATTACAAATTTGCTTTCTTTTAAATACGGAAAGAGTATGAGAACAGATCAATTTCCTCTTTACAAAATATATGAAAGCGCAATATCAAACAGACAGTTAAGCGCGCAGGAAGTTTTATAATTTATTACGCTTGAAAATTCAGTAAAATTTAGTGTTGGGTTTCAGCCTCAGCGGCAACAATATCTTCTCTTTTATCATTCCATTCCAATATAAAATTATTCCGGCCTTCACCGCTTAATATCATCATATAATTCAATTGCACCAATTCAAGCAATGAAAGAAAAAGAAAGATGGCATGAATACGATTCTCACATAGTTCAAAAACTTTTTCAAAAGAAACAGAGTGCTGCTGCTGTACTATGTTCAGCATAAATTCACGGCTGGCTTCAATAGTATAATTATACTGTATAACCGTATGCACAGGTTTGTTTTGCCGCTCCTGCATACGTTTTATTACACGCTCAAAAGCTTTCATTAAACGAAACAATGTTACTGTTTGTATTTCCGTTCCGTCAGCAGCATCTTCACCAACCTGCATCAATTCTTTTTGCAGATTGCCGCGTTTCATCATTAGCATGCGCATGGCTTCCAGTTCAACCATTTGCGTGGCAGCTTCTTTAAATTTTTTGTATTCAAGAATCTTATCAATTAACTCCCGTCGAGGATCAATTTCATTTCCTTCGGCATCTATTTCTTTGCGCGGCAAAAGCATTTTTGCTTTTATACGCATTAGGGTTGATATAAAAAGAATGAATTCGCTGCTTAATTCAATGTTTAGTTTTTCCTGCTGATGAATATAATCAAGAAAGTCTTTCGTTATCCTGCTGATGGGAATATTATAAATGTCAAGTTCATCACGTTCAATAAAAAATAACAGCAGGTCAAACGGGCCTTCGAACTGCGGTAATTTTATTTGATAAGTTTCTGTGTTCACTGTTTGCTTTTAAAAAATAATTATTATAGCTGCCGCAATGTAGTTAGAGAATTGTACACTGCGAAAGTGAGTTTTACACAATATAAATAGTGAAACGGCCTTAAGCTTTATTCTTCAGTTCATCGCGGATTTCCATAAGCAACTGGTCTGTGCTTGATGGTGACGGCGGAGATGGCGGCACATCTGCCTCCTTGCGTTTTAAGCGGTTAATAGCTTTTATCATTAAAAAAATTATTATAGCAAGCAAAAGAAAATTAATAGCTACAGTTATAAAATTTCCATAAGCAAGTACTACTGCATGGGGAATTTTTTTTGCATCAGCAAGCGGCGTACCTTCTGGAACGTTGCCTTTAAGAACAAGAAATAAGCTGCTGAAATCTGGCGAGCCAATAATGGCAGATACAATTGGCATAATTAAATCGTTTACTACAGAATCAATTATTTTTCCAAATGCACCGCCGATGATAACACCAACGGCCAGGTCAATAACATTTCCTTTTAAGGCAAACTCTTTAAATTCTTTTACAAATCCCATAGGTTACTTTTTTAATATGAATATGAATGTATATATTTTTTATAATAGCAACATGGTTTATTTTTTTAAACCCGGGTATTGAAGATGTAATTTTTTCAGTGCTTCACATAAAGCAAAGGCAATTATATATTCCTTATACCAGTTTTGATCTGCCGGTACAATTGTCCATTCAATTTTATCGCAATGTTTAAAACAGTCTTCATAAACATTTATATATTCTTTTCTAAGTGCGGCTTCAATAAAATCCTGCTCATTGTATTTCCATTGCTTTGTTACATCATGTATCCTTTCTTCCAGGCGCTCATGCTGCTCTTTGGCAGAAACGTGCAGGTAAAATTTTAAGATGATTGTATTATTATCTGCAAGCAATTCTTCAAAATCATTAATTGCTTTCATGCGTTTATGCGCAGTTTCATCATCTATTATTTTATGTACTCTTGTTATTAAAATATCTTCGTAGTGCGACCTGTTGAAAACCTGGATCATGCCTTTTGCGGGTGCGTGTTTATGTATGCGCCATAAAAAATCGTGTGCAAGTTCTTCCGGCTCGGGTTCTTTAAAAGATTGTACCAATACACCTTGCGGATTAAGATTACCAAATACATTACGTATCACACCATCTTTGCCGCTGGCATCCATGCCTTGTATTATTATTAAAACAGCATGTTTGTTCTCAGCATATAAAATGTTTTGAAGTTCATTCAGCTCTTCAAGTATCAATTTTATTTTTGCTTTTGTTTTGTCTTTATCAGCTTTTTCAGGCGCTCTTGTATCTATTTTATCCAACTGTACATCACTCATTATTTTTTGTGATGAATGTATGACATTTGCGCAAACTTTTTTTTGAAAGCGCAAACATCCAAATGGCTGCTGTTTATTTTGCTCTCTTTAATTTGGGGAAGCTCTTTTATTTTAATGAAGATTGGGATGCAACATTTAACTGCTTACCAGGTTGCATCAATAAGAATATTAAGCGCCGGGTTGGTGATGTTGCCTTTTGCCGTAAAAGGATGGAAGCTTATTCCAAAAAATAAAGTGTTGACTGTAGTGATAGCTGGTTTGCTTGGTAATTTTTTTCCTGCTTATTTATATTGTTTGGCTGAAATTAAAATTAATAGTTCTCTTACTTCTATTTTAAACGCCTTAACTCCTTTATGTGCTATTCTTATTGGCGTAGCATTCTTTCAATTAAAAATAACATGGCAAAAAATTTTTGGTGTTATTGTTGGCTTTATAGGATTAGTATTGTTGCCTTTTGCTGCTGAAGGCGGAATAAGTTTTGACAATCTTTCTTATGCATCATTGGTGCTTGTTGCAACAGTTTGCTATGGTACAAATGTGCATGTGGTAAGCCGTTATTTAAAAGAAATTCCATCGGTGCAGATTGCTGCTGTTGCCTTTAGTTTTTTTATACCTGTATGCATTTTAATATTGGCAGGCACAGGTTTTTTTAATTTGTCACTTTTACAAAACAATATTCCCTTTTCTATTCTTGCATCATTTATACTTGGTGCATTGGGTACAGCATTGGCCTCCGTTTGGTTTTATAAATTGGTGAAAACAGCAGGATCTATATTCGCGTCGCTTGTTACGTATGGCATTCCTTTTATTGCTGTATTATGGGGTTTAATTTTCGGCGAAAAAGTAACGGTGCCGGAAATCGGGTGTTTGTTTATCATTCTTGCCGGCGTTTATCTTGTAAATAAGAAAAGTCAGTAAAGTTGGAAAAGACCAAAAGTCCGAAAGACAAAAAAAATTTCCTGTTATATAGTACATTTCCTGCTTTCGGACTTTTCAGACTTTAGTGACTTTCGGTCTTTGCTAGCGCTTTTGCAAAAATCCAAATAACCCATCTCCTTCATCTGCAGGACCTGCAGTAAAGTATAATTGTCTTGGACTTGTATTTGCAATGGTGTTATCAATTGCCCAAAGCCCTTCGATTACGATAGGCATTGTTCCTGCTCCTGCCTTCAACTGGCCCTGGTAATTGCCATCCCAGTCATAAACATTAATACGGCCATCACCAAAATTTCCAACTAGAACACCACTCATACCTATAAGATCCGGCGATGCTGGTGTAATGCCCCAGGGTGCATTTAAAGTACCTTGTGTAGCAAGCCTTTTGCTTAATGATCCATTTGGCCAATATACATCCACATAACCTAAACCTGCACCGGTTGAATCATCTCCATCAGAGGCTACCACTGCATAGGTTACATACAACATGCTATCAATTGTGCGAATGTTGAATGGAGAATACGCACTGGGAATGTCTGCATCTTCAAACAGTTTTCCGCTGACAGGTTGAAAATCTTTATCAAACACATCTACCCTGTGTTTTGCAAAATTGGCAACATATAAAAAATTAGAGCCGCCATCATTTGCGATAGCAAGACCTGTGTAGCCGGCGCCATCGCCCGAACGATCTGCAACTACAACTGCAGCAGTACCGCCATTCCATCCTGAAACAGTTCCATCCTCACTGGCAAAAAGAAATGCTGCCGGCTTACCTGTACCGCTAATTACAAAATCCGTTGTTCCATTAAAAATATTTCCTGTAGGGTTGCCAGGCACACCATGCATATGAGAAGGGATGCGAACCGGTGATAGTGGTTGCACACCCAGGCTATTATATACATAACTTAAACCACCGTCTGCTGCGGAAATCCAAAAAGTTCCGCCGGGGCTGGCAGACATACCCCATGCATTGCGCAAACGTTTATTATCACTGGTATGTAAAGCATGATACTGGTTTCTGTTTGCAGTTACATTTACCTGTGCAAATTCACCTAATCTAAAAGAAGTTGCATCGGCTCCCGCATTGGAAACATTTTGATTGTTTAATGCCTTGACATCATTTGTTTTTTGGCAGCCGGTGATCGCAATAAAAGCAGAAAGAACAATTAAAGAGGTAAGCATATAGCTATGCCTTTGTACAGTTTTCATATACAATAATTTTTTTTGTGAAAAATAATTTTACCCCGGGGATATAAGTAAACCCTAATTTTAAAAAAAGAGTTGCTTAAAAATCTAATCTTGTTTAACAGTTTCTCTTAATTGTAAAAAATTATTTTTGCTGTTCTAAAAATTAAAGATGAATAAAGGTCCCGTTTCACAATTTATACAACACCATTACCGCCATTTTAATGCAGCTGCTTTGATGGATGCAGCTAAAGGTTATGAACAACATTTAACTGAAGGCGGTAAAATGATGGTTACAATTGCCGGTGCTATGAGCACGGCTGAACTTGGAATTTCTTTGGCTGAAATGATACGGCAGGGAAAGATTGATATCATCAGTTGTACCGGCGCAAACCTGGAAGAAGATGTAATGAATCTTGTTGCACATAACAGTTATAAACGCGTTCCCAATTATCGCGATCTTACACCGCAGGAAGAATGGGATTTATTAGAAAATCATTACAACCGCGTAACAGATACATGTATACCCGAAGAAGAAGCATTCCGCCGTTTGCAAAAACATTTGGTAAAGCAATGGAAAGATGCAGAAGCAAAAGGTGAAAGATATTTTCCACATGAATTTTTATATAAAACTGTTTTAAGCGGTGATCTTGAACAGTATTATGAGATAGACAAAAAAGATAGCTGGATAGTGGCTGCAGCAGAAAAAAATATTCCTATCATCGTTCCCGGTTGGGAAGACAGTACAACAGGAAATATTTTTGCGAGTTATGTTATAAAAAATGAATTGAAAGCTTCAACCGTAAAAAGCGGTATTGAATATATGGTGTATTTAACTGAATGGTACCGCGCAAATTCATCAGGTAAAGGTGTTGGATTTTTTCAGATTGGCGGCGGTATTGCAGGGGATTTTCCTATTTGTGTAGTGCCGATGATGTACCAGGATCTTGAATGGCACGATGTTCCGTTCTGGAGTTATTTCTGCCAGATAAGTGACAGCACAACATCGTATGGTTCTTATTCCGGTGCCGTTCCTAACGAAAAAATTACCTGGGGAAAGTTAGATATTCATACACCTAAGTTTATTGTTGAAAGTGATGCAACTATAGTTGCACCTTTAATATTTGCCTGGTTGCTTGGCTGGTAAATAAACCTTGAAGGTTTTGGAAACCTTCAAGGTTTTAAAACTGAATATTATGAACATTGAAGAATTATTTTTAGAAGCGGAAGCAGACATCAAAAAAAATGCACATGTAGATGCATTACGCAAGTATGAAACCATTTTATATGATGTGCCCACGCATGCGCCTACGCACAACTCACTCGGCTGGATATACAAAACGCAGTTTGATGATTATAAAAAAGCGGAAGTGCATTTTCGTGCAGCTATAAAAAGCGATCCCAATTACCCGCATCCATATTTTCATTATGCAGTTTTATTAACGGATATGGAACGTTATGATGAGTTAAAAAAACATCTTGATCTTTGCCTTGCCATTCCCACCATAGAAAAGTCGTGGGTATATTATCGCTTTGCAATTACTGAAGAATTGAATATGAATTTTGATGCTGCCATCAGTTGTTTTGAGAAAGCAATCCTGAATTCTTTAAGCGATGAAAAAATAAAAGAATATCACGCTGATATAGAACGCTGCCGCAAGAAGATTGAAATTATCGTCAACCATAAGGAATGGCAGGGTAAGAAGGAAGCAGAGAAGTAATTTTTTAAAATTCCTTCGGATTTTTACGCGTATAGTAATTATCTAAAGTCGCATTCAACCTTAAAATTGTCGTCTTCAAACAACATTTCAAGTTTATAAATTGCAGATGTTTGTGTTGTAATTAATCAACCAAAAATTAAAAAATGGAAAACAATAACAAACAAAACATAACCATAGATACCACGGTGAATGCGCCTGTTGAAAAAGTATGGGAATATTTTACAAAACCTGAACACATCATAAAATGGAATGCAGCCTCTGATGACTGGCACACGCCAAAAGCAGAAAATGATCTTAAACCTGGTGGAAAATTTAGTTTTCGTATGGAAGCAAAAGATGGAAGTTTTGGTTTTGATTTCGGCGGAGTTTATGATGCTGTAGAGACAAATAAAAAGATTGAATACACGCTTGGTGATGGCAGAAAAGTAACCACCACTTTTTCAGGCAGCAGTAACGCCACACATATAACAGAAGTTTTTGAAGCTGAAGACACAAATCCAATAGAAATGCAGAAAGGTGGCTGGCAGGCAATATTGGATAATTTTAAAAAATATACAGAGAATGAATTGCGATAGTAATTAAATCGTAAATCTGCAATCGTAAATCTGCAATCTTCTGTGCCTTTATATTACCAGCATACAATTAATTCAACCACTAAATTTGGCATCTGGCAAATAGAAGAAGATGAAAATTTTTTTCTTGCAGCAGTTCCGTTACAACAAAGCATTACACATCCGCATAAACGCCTGCAGCATTTAGCCGGAAGATATTTGCTGCAATATTTATTTCCTGATTTTCCTTACGAAGAAATTTTAATTGCAGATACAAGAAAGCCTTACCTGCAAAATGAACAATATCATTTTTCAATTTCACATTGTGGTAATTATGCAGCAGCCATTGTAAGTTCAACACACAGAGTTGGTATTGATATAGAAATTCCATCTGAAAAAGTTGAGCGCATTGCGCATAAGTTTGTGCATGAGGATGAATGGAGAAATTTGTCAATAGCCCTTAAACCACAGTCCATAGATAGTAATAATCTGTTAACTGTCAACCGTAAACTGTTGACGGTTTTATGGAGTGCTAAAGAATCAGTTTTTAAATGGCATAGTTTGGGCGGGATTGATTTCAAAGAAAACATGCAGCTCAATAATATCATACAAAAACAAAACGACAGTTTTATACTGCCGTTTGTGTTTAAAAAAGAAAATATTATTCATTTAAATGTTCATTCAAAAATATTTAATGAAATAATATTGAGTTGGGTGCTTTGAATATATGTCTCAATCATTGTCGGCAATTGAACATACAGGTCTTCATTGCCTGCCTTGTGCTGAAGGATGAGACCTCGCGTAAAATGAACGCAGGGTCGCTTTGCAGACCCCGCTGCGACAGAAACAACGGCTTAATTGAAAAAATGTAGTTGAGGCAAACCTTGTCAAGCCTGCATTTTAGCAATACTTATGTTAGCGGTAGTTTTCGTCCACTTGCTTAAAGAAGTCAGCATAATTTTTTTCTTGCTCTTCTGATACAAAAGGTAATTTGTCTTTACTAAATTTTTCTGTCATTTGTTTTAATAATTCCTTAGCCTCATCCATTCTGGCTTGCAAAATCAAATAATAAATTGTCTTGGAATATGCCGAACGAAAACCATTTAATGTAGTAATTGCATCTTTCGATTTGTGTATATCTTCTGCTTTAATGTCTTTAATATTGTAAAATCCAAAATTATTTGAGATTGTAAAAACATCTTTTAAATAATTGAAAGGTTGCATACTAATTTTGCTAACAAGTCCTTGCTCAATTAAATAATCAGTAAGAAAAAGATTATAAGTGCTATCAGAACCTGCATTAAAATAAATATCTCGAGTAAAAAAGTTTTGCTGAATTATATCAAGAAGAATTCTGTCACCTTTTAAAATGTATCCTTCCATATAAGTGGGTCGAAATTCCCAGCTTAATTTTTTTGTTGTGTCTTTAGGATTAATAATCTCAATGTTTTCGCTTTGCCATTGTATATAGTCAATTGTATCTATTTCAGCGTCAGAAAAACTTATTTTTAATTTTCCCTGGTTTTTGAGATACTTTGGATACCAACTTGCATTTATCAAATTCGCATCAACAACTGTAATATCATTTCTGAAATTTTCGATAGTTTGTAAATACCAAATTGGAATTGTAATATCATCTCCATAAGTTATAAGAATCGAATTTGTGTCACAGCTGTTTAAAAGTTGTCTATTATATTCTAAAATAGGTTCAATAAAACCGCCTCTTCTTTCCCCTTCTTCAAAAGCCCATTTGGCAGAATCAAGCAAACTTCTGTTTAGGTATGCTTCTGCTAAACTTCCCCAGATTGATGTAATTTTCGCATAAGGGTCTAGAATGTATTGTTCTCCTTTATAAATTGGTTCAAGTCTATTGACTTCCTCAAATTGTTCACTTGCTTCGATTGACATATCTTTTCTTACTTGAAACATACTCTTTCCATCATCAGCATTCATTCTGTCAATTGTGTAGCCTAAAAAGTATTTTAATTCTGCGTTCTTTGGATTTTGTTTGACTTGCGTTGAAAGTATTTTATAAGCTTTAGAATAATCTGGAGTTTGACTTTGTGCTTGTAATTTAAACTCGTTTTTCCCACTGTCAATTGAAATTGCAATATCAGTTGTCATTTGTGAAAAACATGAAGTCGAAATAAAAATTGATATGATTGTATAGAAGGTTCTCATAAGAAATTACCGCTAACTCAAATATTGCCGCAACTTACAAAATTTTATTGCGTAAATATGCCACCTGTAGCTGTATTGCCGCAACTTACAAACCGCGGGTTTGTCTTTTCTATTTACAATAAGTTCAATACACCTGTACCAAACCGCAGAACACCTGTTCTACACTTTGATATAGCAGTTCAAAGCATCAAAACAACTATTACAAACCCTGTAACACCTGTTGCAGCCTCCGGAACACATGTTGCAAAATTCAGAATACCTGTTGCGGCATCCGAAACACCTGTTCCAGCGTGCGGAACACCTGTTGCCAACCTCAGAACACCTGTTTCAGCCCCCGGAACACCTGTGCGGTATTATTTTCCATATAAACGCTGCTGCTGTATATCAGCATTCATCCTGAATACTATCTTATATGGTTGTAAAAAAGTTCTGATGAGTTTTTAAATATGCAGCCGGGTTATTAACTTTCAATATTAATTCACCTAAATTTTTAAATTATGCCAAGACAAATTGTTGTGCGTATTTCATGGACGCATTCATCACCTACTGAAATGGCTTCTTTTGAACATGGCGTTGCAGCGGCTATTTCAAACAATGCTGAAACTTTTCCTGCACCCTCTGTAAGCTCAAGTGATCTTGACGAGGCGGCAAACCGTGTGGAAATGGCTTACGCCAACCGCATGAACGGGCCGCTGGCTAAAACCGAACTGGATGATGCGGACACTACTCTTGATATGCTGCTGCATAATGAAGCGGATTATGTAAACAGCGTGGCAAGGGGCAACAGAAGCATTATTCAGTTAGCCGCTTTTATACCAACAAGTGATACCAACACTACACCTGTAGTGCCGCAAACACCCAATGCAGCAAAAATTACAGGCACTGCGGCAGCATTAACTATTGAAACAGCCAAGGTAAATGGTGCGGACAGTTATTGCTGGCTTATTTTTTTAGACTCGCCGGGTGCTGCATCGGTAGGCGCGAATTATATTAAATTGCCTGCTGCACCGGTTATAGTTATTCCAAATGGCCATCTTAGAGAAACATTGCATAATGTAATACCTGCGGGCACTAATATAAGCTTGCAGGTGCTGGCGCAAAATACAGCCGGTAAAAGCGGCTTTAGCCCGTTAGTGAGTTTTACAGTGGGCGGTTAATATTGGTTGCTGTTTATAAAAAAACCTTTTCCATACGCGGAAGAGGTTTTTTTTATTTATGTGATGATGAGAAGTGCTAATTAAAACGGGCAACTAAAATTGTGAAACGCTGAAACATTGAAACCAATCAATACAACTTTCTATTTACCTGCTGCAGCACTTTCTAAAGTTGGCAGATCAATTTTTACCATTTTCATCATTGCGTTCATAACACGATTTCGCACGCCTTCATTTTTATCCATAAGTAATTCCATTAAGCGTACCGGCACAATTTGCCATGATAAACCAAATTTATCTTTCAGCCAGCCACATTGTGATTCCTGACCGCCTTCTACCAATTTATCCCAATAATAATTCACTTCCTCCTGGCTGTCGCAATTCACTACAAAAGAAATTGCCTCTGTAAATTTAAACATGGGTCCGCCATTCAGTGCTGTGAATATTTGACCATTCAAAGTAAACCCAACTGTAAGCAATGTGCCCTTTGGCAAAGGAGCACCTTCACCATAATACGATCTGCCGTTTATTGATGAATCTTTAAATACAGAAGTGTAAAAGTTTGCGGCTTCTTCTGCCTCTTTATCAAACCAAAGAAATGGTGTAATTTTTTGTGTGATGTTTGCCATATTATTTTTTTATGATTAGAACAAAGCTATCTTAATCATAAAAAACAAACAATGCAAAAAGCGACAATAAAAGGGTTATTTACGAAGCCGGTTTAACCGGGCACTCTTGAAATATATTTTTCAATTTCTTTAATCTGGTCAAGTACCTGTTTTGTTTTTGGCTTGCAGGCTTTTGCTTTACGGAAAAAATCTTTTGCCGCCCTAAATTCGCGCTTGTTCATAAATATCTGGCACATGCTTAAATAAGCAATTGCTTCGCTTTCTTTATCAGGAACACCAGCACGTATAGCGGCACGCATATAACCTTCTGCACCTCTCATATCACCTTTTTGCATAGCCATCATTCCTAACTGCAGTTTGTTTGAACCTTCAGCTTCAGGCATAGGAGAACCCAGGGATGCACTTTTCTTTAAATGTTTTTCAGCTGTATCAAAATCCTGCTTCATCATAGCCATATTGCCTTTTACAGTATAATATGTTGAGCGGATTGGTTTGTATAATAAATTAGGAAACCAGATGCTGTCGAGGATTTTTTCCACTTCATCTGTATTACCGTTTTCCATCGGTTCCTGCAAAAGACGCATTGGGCCAATAAAAAAATGGCTGAGCAACCCGATTAATCCAACAAAATATAATGGGAACACAGGCCAGAAGCCAGATACTGTTAAATTTAATATTACACCAAGAACAATGGCGAATATGCTTAGCCAGAAACGATACTTGATTATCAGGTTATAAAACTTCATACGCACATTTTAAGAGCGGCGAAGATAATAGTTTAGAATTGACTGCTGACTATTCACTATTCACCTTAAAATTTATCATCATTTACTTCAATCCAGTAACCATCCGGATCCTGGAAATAAATTTGCTTTATACCGTCAGGACGTTTTTGCGGCTCTTTGCTTGTTTGCGCCCAGTTGCCATATTTTATATTCATTGAATCAAGATGCTTTGCAAAATCTTCAACAGAAGGCACGCTGAAAGCAAGATGAATATTTATATCGTGCGGAACAACTTCTTTTGCTCCTGACACAACATGCAGTTGAGTATGTTCACCAATTTTAAACCAAACGTGGCGGTTATCATGGAAAGGTTCTGGTATTTGCTGCAATTGCATTGCATCTTTATAAAAGGAAGTGCTTGTATTAAGATCAACCACATAAACGGTTATATGATTAACAACCGGCTGTGCTTTTGTTGTTGAAATAAAAATAGTGGCAGAAATGAAGAGTATTGAAAATATTTTTTTCATATATCAATGTTTATTGCAAAGTAAACATTCATCTTTCAAGAACCAATCTTAATTGAATGATTAGAATTACAAAATAAAAAAAGGCCGCAAATGCAGCCTTTATATTCTCCGTTGAAAAAATTGTATTTTTTAACTGCAACCCATACTGTTGCCGCAATTCAAACATTTATAGCAAGTGCCGCTTCTTACCGTAATATGCCCGCAAACATTGCAGGAAGGTGCATCACTCTGCATGCTTTTAGCCGCAGCATTTGCTGCATCCAAACCAGATTCTGTATGCACATTTGCTACTTTATACAATTTATGCGGTTGTGAAGATGACGTTGCATTCGGACTTTTAATGCGTACATAACTTAAGGATGGCTTACCAATAATTTCTGTTTCATCTTGTTCTCCAAGATTGGTTATTTCAGGTTTATCAATTACATGTACGAGATCTGTTCTTCCCAAATATTCATAAGCCAGGCATCTGAATACAAAATCTACCAATGATGTTGTTGTTTTTATATTTGGATGATCAACCATGCCGGCAGGCTCAAATCTTGTAAATACAAATTTTTCTACAAATTCTTCAAGTGGCACACCATATTGTAAACCTACAGAAATAGCAATGGCAAAGCAGTTCATTAAACTTCTTACAGTAGAACCTTCTTTTGCCAGATCAATAAATATTTCTCCCAACGTTCCATCGGTATATTCACCGGTTCTTAAAAACATCGCCTGCCCGTTAATTTTTGCTTTTTGAACAAAGCCTCTGCGTTTTGCCGGTAATGTTTTCCTTTCAACAATTTTTGATAATTGTCTTTTTAACGATGTATCATTACTTGCCTGCATACGCTTATGAATCTCTTCCAATAAATCTTCTGCAGTAAGTTTAGAAAGATCAACAATATTTGATTCAGAAATTAAACTTGTTGTTTCTGATTGTATTGTTTCTTCGGATTTGTTTATTTCTGTTTTTTCAGATTTTTTCTTTTTATCTGATTTATTACTTAATGGCTGCGATAATTTAGAACCATCGCGATATAATGCGCAGGCTTTTAAACCCAATTGCCAGCTTAACAAATATGAATCAGCAATTTCTTCTATCGTTGCTTCATGCGGCAGGTTAATGGTTTTAGAAATAGCGCCGCTTAAAAATGGCTGGCAGGCAGCCATCATTCTTATATGCCCGTGTGCATGAATATAGCGTTCGCCTTTTTTGCCGCATTTATTAGCGCAGTCAAATACAGAAAGATGTTCAGATTTTAAAGAAGGTGCGCCTTCAATCGTCATTGTTCCGCAGATATAATCATTCGCAGCTTCAATTTGTTCATCCGTAAATCCAAGCGCAGCGAGCAGATCAAAACTCCAGTCGTTGTATTGTTCTGCTGTAAAACCTAATCTTTCAAGGCATGCTTCACCTAAAATAAATTTATTAAAGAGAAAACCGATCTCAAATGCTGCTGTTGCCGCATTATTTAATTTGTGAATTTCTTCTGCAATAAAACCTTTCTCACTTAATGTTTGCGCATTAATAAATGGTGCACCTTCAAAACTTGCTGAACCTACTGCATATTTTATAATTGCATCAATTTCTTTTGCAGAATAATTTAAATTTTTTAAAGCCTGCGGCACGCTTTGATTGATGATCTTAAAATAACCGCCGCCGGAAAGTTTTTTAAATTTCACCAACGCAAAATCAGGTTCAACACCGGTTGTATCGCAATCCATCACCAAACCAATAGTACCTGTTGGTGCAATAACTGTTGTTTGTGCATTGCGGTAACCATATTTCTCACCAAGCTCAACTGCATCATCCCAGGCTTTGCAGGCAGCAGACAATAAATAATCAGGACAATATTTTGCATTGATGCCGATTGGCTTTACGCTTAACCCATAATAAGCATCTGAAGCATCATAAGCAGCAGCACGATGATTGCGCATTACACGCAACATATCTTCTTTATTTTCTTCATATTTTGCAAATGCGCCTAACACACTTGCAAGTTCTGCTGAAGTTTTATAAGCAACGCCAGTCATTATTGCTGTGATTGCTCCGGCAATACCACGCGCTTTTTCACTATCATAAGCAATGCCGCTAACCATAAGCATGGTTCCAAGGTTGGCAAAGCCTAAGCCAAGCGTGCGGTAATCATAAGATAATTGAGCTACTTCTTTTGAAGGAAACTGAGCCATCAATACAGAAATTTCTAAAACAGTTGTCCAAAGCCTGCATGTGTATGCAAAGCCTTCCACATCAAAAATATTTTTTTCTGTATCGAAAAATTTCATGAGGTTGGCACTTGCCAGGTTACACGCAGTGTTATCCAAAAACATGTATTCTGAACATGGATTAGATGCATTTATTCTTCCACCCTGCGGACAGGTATGCCATTCATTTATTGTAGTATCATATTGTGTTCCCGGATCTGCACAACGCCAGGCTGCATAATTTATCTTATTCCAAACTTCACGTGCAGGAATTTTTTTCATCGTTCTTCCATCAGTTCTTGCTTTCAATTCCCAATCGCCATCTTCCGCCAGTGCTTTAAAAAATTCGTTTGGTATGCGAACAGAATTATTTGAATTCTGGCCGGAAACAGTCAAATAAGCTTCGCCTTCATAACTGTTATCATAACCTGCAGCCACCAATGCTCCTACTTTCTTTTCTTCCTCCATTTTCCAATTGATAAAGCTCATCACTTCAGGATGATCTAAATCCAAACAAACCATTTTAGCTGCACGACGTGTAGTGCCTCCGCTTTTAATGGCACCTGCAGAGCGATCACCAATTTTCAAGAAACTCATTAAACCACTTGAAGTGCCGCCGCCGCTTAGCTTTTCTCCTTCACCACGAATTCTCGAAAAGTTTGTTCCAACACCAGAACCGTATTTAAATATGCGTGCTTCGCGAATCCACAAATCCATAATACCGCCATCATTTACCAAATCATCATCCACACTTAAAATAAAACAGGCATGCGGTTGCGGACGTTCATACGCACTTGTAGATTTTTTTAATTTTCCATCCTTCGCATCAACGTAATAATGGCCTTGTGGTTTTCCGGTTATGCCATAGCTTTCGTGTAAACCGGTATTAAACCATTGCGGACTATTAGGTACGCAAGCCTGGTTTAAAATACTGTAAACAAGTTCTTCATAAAAAACCTGTGCATCTTTTTCTGAATTAAAATAATCATTGCGCTCACCCCAAACGCGCCAGCAATTAGCCATTCGATGTGCCACCTGTTTTGCAGAAGTTTCTCTTCCCAAGCTTCCATCAGGCTGGGGAATACCTGCTTTTCTGAAATATTTCTGTGCAATAATATCTGTAGCAATCTGGCTCCATTGCTTAGGTACCTCCACATTATTCATTTCAAATAAAACCTCACCAGTTGGGTTTTTTATAATGCTGGTGCGATAATCATATTCAAACATATCAAAAGGACTAATACCTTCATTTGTAAAGCGACGCTGAAACTGGAGCGCTTTTTGGGGTTTCTCTGTTGCCATTTAAATTAATTTAATGCGTTTGGAAATATTTTTTTGCTTTAGAATTTCGTTAGAGACGGGTAACGAAAATATCTTTAAGCAATGAAAATTGAAACTATGAATATGCACATACTGTGGAAAATGAACATACAATTTTTTCAAGCTCAAACAGGCATTGCATTTCAGAAAAAAAAGATTGTAGATAAAAATTATTTAAACAAAAAATTTTAATTTTTAAGGGTTAAAATACCTGATTTACAAAAATACGTATTTAATAAAATAACATTACAGATTGAAAACATTGCTAACGAATTATTAAGAATGCGAACTTTTTTGCATTTTTGCACATAGCGAAAACAATCAACCTGCATGAAGCATACGTTGTACCATCAAATACAGGACAAAAAACTAACTGGGAAAAAGTCATTTGCAGTACTTATTGATCCTGATAAAGTAAATGTTGCAACTACTGAGCAACTTGTATCACTGGCTTTGGATGCCAGGATAGATTATTTTTTTGTGGGGGGAAGCCTGGTTATCTCCAATAATCTTGATGAATGCATAAGGCAGATTAAAGTTTCCTGTTCAATACCGGTAATAATTTTTCCGGGAGCACACTCACAAATAAGCCGGTATGCGGATGCACTTTTGTATTTGTCATTAATATCCGGCCGTAACCCTGAGTTATTAATTGGCCAGCATGTAATAAGTGCACCTGCCGTAAAACAAAGCGGCCTGGAGATTATGCCTACCGGTTATATGGTAATTGATGGCGGAGCACCAACAACGGTGTCTTATATTTCCAATGCCACACCAATACCTGCTGATAAAAGCGAAATTGCGATGTGTACCGCAATGGCCGGCGAAATGCTTGGAATGAAATTAATTTTTATGGATGCAGGCAGTGGGGCTAAAAACCCTGTTTCTACTGCAATGATAGAAAAAGTTTCATCACATATTGAAGCGCCTTTAATTATAGGCGGCGGAATAACCAATGCTGAAAAGGCTTACCTGAATTGCCGTAGCGGCGCCGATATTATTGTTGTAGGAAATGCAATTGAAAAAGATGCATCGTTGATAAAAGAAATAAGCGACGGAATTCATTCAGCGGCTGTAAATGCCCCCATCTCCTAAAGAGAGGGACTTAAAAGCTCATCATTTCTTTAAACTTTACGGTTTGGCGGCGGCTTACTTCTATCTTTTCTCCACCTTTTAATTCTACCAATAATCCGCCGTTAAAGTAGGGTTCTATTTTCTCAATCCATCTTAAATTGATAATATGTTTTCGGTTGGCGCGAAAAAAAACGCGGTCATCCAAACGCTCTTCCAGCGAATTAAGTGATTTCAGGATTAGCGGTTTATTTGTTCCAAAAAATACTTTTGCATAATTGCCGACACTTTCAAACAAGCGGATTTCACTAAGCTTTACAAACCAGCAGCGTTCACCATCTTTTACAAAAACCTGGTCCGCTTCGGTAAGCGCACCGCGGTTAGCACCATTTAAGCCGGCACGTTCTTTACTTATTTCAAATTGCAGTTTATGTATGGCATCAGCTAATCTTTTTGGCTCTATTGGTTTTAAAAGATAATCCAGTGCATTTACTTCAAATGCTTTTAATGCATATTCATCATAAGCAGTAGTAAAAATTACATGCGGCGCTCTTTCCAGGTCACTCAGTAAATCAAAGCCGGTTTTGCCTGGCATTTGTATATCAAGAAAAATAATATCCGGATTCTGGTTCTCAATTTTATCTACGCCTTCCTGGGCATTGGCTGCTTCATCAATCACATCAATCTCAGGATAAGCCTGCAATAATTTTTTAAGCTCTGCTCTTGCCAGGCGTTCATCATCTACAATAATGGCTTTTAACGACATGAATTTTATTTTAATAATGAAACCGAAGCAACAGGTAATATTACTTTTGCTTTTACCATATTGCCATTTATATTTTTAATTTCGAAGTTAGCATTATTGCCATATAATAGTTTCAACCGGTTAATTGTACTTAAAATACCGAATCCTTCTGTACCCTTTTTTGTATTTAAATATCCCGTATTCTCAACAACCAATTCATGATAGTCTCCGCTAAAATCTGAGCTTACTTTTATAAAGCCGCCATTTACCTGTTTGCTTATGCCATGCTTAATAGCATTTTCAACCAATGTTTGCAACATCATGGGGGGGACCTGCTGGTCTAAGGTATCTTCATCAATTTCATATTGTACTTTAAGGCGGTCTTCAAAGCGAATTTGTTCCAGTTCAAGATAATCCTTTACTATGCTTAATTCTTTTTCAAGAGAAGTTGTTTCTATTTTTTCTGCCTGCATACTGCTTCTTAAAATATTACTCAGTTCTGTTATAGCGGTTCTTGCCCGTTCAGGGTTTTCGTCAACCAAAGCCCGTATGCTGTTAAGTGCATTAAAAATAAAATGCGGATTAATGTGCGCTTTTATAGTTTTAAGCTGCAGTTCTTTTACCAGGCTTTCCATTTTCACGCTGTCAATTTTTGTGTTGCGGGTGTTTTCAATGTAATGCCATAAATAGTAAATAGAAAGCCAAACAAGAATAATTGGTGAATCTGTTACAAGATTCAAAAAAAAGCGTTCGGGCACGGACGCTTTCATTTTCGGATCGTACAATTTCAGCCATTCAACAACTGTGCTGATGGCGTAGCTGTATGCAATGCAAATAAATAGTATAAGCGCAAAAAGATGAATCCATTGTTTGCCAAAAATCGGGGCAGTTAATTTTAATTTAAGTATTATGAAGCGTAGAAGATGCGTAAACAGTAAACCAAAAAAAATTGACAATAAAGTGCGTTTTAGGTACAGTGTTGAAACATCAAAGTAATAAACCCAAATAAAAAAAAACATAGATAGGCCATAAAACGTCCATCCACCAAACTGGCACCACCAATATGCTAAATGATTTTTTCGCATGCGCCTGCAAATGTAAATACTTAAATAAGCCCCATAACTGCCAATTTTTACCAATGGTTAATTTGAGGTCTGTTTGGCATAAATAACGAATGAGAATTTAAAATCGGTTGATTCAATCAATCCATCTTTAAAATTATAACTAAACTAATAAACTGGCAAACACGTTTATATTAAGCATAATACTGTTAAAACAATTAATTTTACAACTTAATTTTTGTTAATGGAAATTTTCCCCGGTCCTTTGTTAAGCCAAATAAACACTCCTGACGATCTCAAAAAAATTTCCCGCGATCAGCTTTTTAAGGTTTGCGATGAATTGCGGCAGTACATTATTGATGTGGTAAGTGTGTACGGCGGCCATTTTGGAGCCAGCCTTGGTGTTGTTGAGCTAAGTGTTGCGCTGCATTATATTTACAATACACCTTATGACCAATTGGTATGGGATGTTGGCCACCAGGCTTATGGCCACAAAATATTAACCGGCCGTCGCGATAATTTTATTACCAACCGCAAGTACAACGGCCTCAGCGGTTTCCCAAAACGTAGCGAAAGTGAATATGATACTTTCGGCGTTGGACATTCATCTACTTCTGTTTCTGCAGCACTGGGTATGGCAATGGCTGCAAAATATAAGAAGGAGAAAGAGCGTAAAACTGTGGCTGTTATTGGTGATGGTGCTATGACAGCAGGTCTGGCTTTTGAAGGCTTAAATCATGCCGGCGTTGCTGATGCAGACTTACTTGTGATACTGAATGATAACTGCATGAGCATTGATCCAAACGTTGGCGCTTTAAAAGAATATTTAACTGATATTACTACTTCGCCTGCATATAATAAAGTAAGAGATGATGTTTGGAAACTCCTGGGAAAATTACCTGTTGGCAAACGTTTTACAAGAGATATGGCTGCCAAACTTGAACTAAGTATAAAGGGCATGGTTAGTAAAAGCAGTAATCTTTTTGAATCACTAAAGTTCAGATATTTTGGCCCTATTGATGGACATAATATTACAAAGCTGGTTGATACTTTATCAGATCTTAAAAAAATCCCCGGCCCAAAACTTTTGCATATCATTACCGTAAAAGGAAAGGGTTATGCGCTGGCTGAACAAGACCAAACCAAATGGCATGCGCCCGGTTTGTTTGATAAAGTAACAGGCGAAATTTATAAGAAAAAATTTGATATTCCCCAGCCTCCGAAATACCAGGATGTTTTCGGGCATTCTATAATTGAGCTTGCAAAAAGCAACGATAAGATTTTGGGTGTAACTCCGGCAATGCCAAGCGGCTCATCATTAAAATTTATGATGGAAGCTATGCCGGACCGTGCATTTGATGTGGGTATTTGCGAACAACATGCCGTTACTTTAAGCGCCGGGTTGGCAACACAGGGCATGCGCGTATTTTGCAACATTTATTCATCATTTATGCAACGTGCTTACGACCAGGTAATACACGATGTTGCTATTCAAAAATTGCCCGTCATATTTTGCTTAGACAGGGCAGGGCTTGTGGGTGAAGACGGACCAACACATCACGGCGCTTATGATATTCCTTACATGCGCTGCATACCAAATATGATTGTAAGCGCGCCGATGAATGAAAGTGAACTGCGCAACCTGATGTACACTGCTCAGCTTGAAAAAAATAAATGTCCTTTCGTTATCCGTTATCCCCGTGGCGAAGGTGTAATGTCCGAATGGAAAACACCATTCAAAGAAATAAAGATCGGTAAGGGAAGAAAGATAAAAGATGGTGATGGAATTGCAATTTTAAGTTTTGGGCATCCGGGCAATTTTGCTGCCGCAGCCATACGCGAATTAAAAGCTGATGGCATTAATCCGGCGCATTATGACATGCGTTTTGTAAAACCAATTGATGAAGAATTATTGCATGAAGTGTTCAGCAAATACGATAAGATAATTACTGTTGAGGACGGAACAGTTGTTGGTGGTTTTGGCAGCGCAGTGCTTGAATTTATGAATGCAAATAATTACAAGGCAGGTATAAATATATTAGGTATTCCTGATAAAATTATTGAGCACGGAACATTGAAAGAGTTACATCATGAATGTGATTATGATGCAACTGCAATTGCTGCGGCTGTGCGCAAAATGATACATCAACCGGTTGCAGAGAAAATAATCAATTAATATTTACATACATTCAACTGGTAACCATTTGTATTGATTAAAATATAATTTTTCATCTTTAAAACAGCAACCATCAAATCACTTATTCTTATTCGCCATGCTAAAAGCAGTTGGGAAGATCTTGCTCAAAAAGATTTTGACCGGCCATTGAACGAAAGAGGAAAAAAAGATGCGCCGGAAATGGCAAAGCGTTTGAACAAAGAAAAAAATATTGAGCTTGATGCGATCGTTTCAAGCCCTGCAAAAAGAGCATTTGCCACTGCAAAATTTTTTGCTGATGAATTCGATATAAAAAAGAAACACATTATTGAAAAGCCCGAATTATATGAAGCAACAATCGAAAATTTTTATGATGCCGTAATAAATATAGATGATGAATATGATTCGGTTGCTTTATTCTCGCATAATCCTGGCATCACTGCTTTTGCAAATCAATTAACGAATGTTCATGTTGATGATATGCCAACCTGCGCTGTATTTGCATTGCATATAAAAACAAATAGCTGGAAAGATTTTAGAATAGATGAAAAGGAATTCTGGTTTTTTGATTACCCAAAAAATTTCAGTTGATCTTCGGTTTATGATTCACCATATAAACACCACTGAAAATCAGAACTGCGGCTAATAACTTTACCCAATCATAAGTTTCACCTGTAAATATCATTGCAATAATAGCTGCAAAAACAGGTTGCGTATAAATGTAAGATCCGGTTGCAGGAGCGCCGATAACAGCAACACCATAAATATTAAAAAGATAAGCAAAAAAGGTTGCGCCGCTTATTACAAATGCAAAGCACATCCAGTTTGCAGTTGTAAAATTTTGCCATTGCGTTGCAACTGCATCATGCCATCCATATGGAATCATAAAAAACAAACTCAACGTAAACACCCATCTTATTACATGTATTGCACTATATCTCCTCATTAATGGCCGCACTATTACAAGATAAAATGCATAACTAACTGCATTTAAAATTACAAGCACATCACCCAAAACAATATTGCTTGCAGTATGCGAAACATCTTTCATTAAAATAAGAATAGCAGCGCCGGTTATGCCAGCTATAACGCCAACAATCTTTAAAAAAGTAATGCTCTCTTTTAAAAGCCACGCTGCAATAAAAATGATAAGAATTGGTGTTACCAACATTAAAAGTGAAGCATGAATGGAAGATGTGAGCGATAGTCCTTTTACAAATAACGCCTGGTTTAATGCAACACCTAAAACAGCACATACAATAAAAAGCGGTATATCTTTTTTTTGAATACCAGGTTTTGAAGGGTTTAATAAAAATAAAATCCAGAAAAAAATAGATGAACCAACAACCCTGCAAACATTTAAAGCAGGTGCAGATAATTTTAGCGGAACAATAATTTTTATGGTGATATAATTTATGCCAAAGAATATATTAGCAAGAAGAACAGCAATATGCGCCTTTAATTTTTTATTCATTAAGTGCGCAAAGATATTTAGTGCAATTATTAAAGAGCATTAATAAAGTTTGTGATAATTTCTGTATGCTGTTGCATATTTATTTCCGGAAAATTATATTCAAATGTTTTTGCATTTCCAAGATGCTCGGTAAAATCTTCTTTTTGATCGAATGTATAACACCAGTTTTGTTTTGAAAGATGTTTAGCCAGATATTCCTGCTCGGTTTGGCCAGGCGTTGGTATAAAAACTGATTTTTTTTGAAGCGCTAAAATTTCCATTACAGTTGTATAACCGCAACGGCTTATTATAAATTCGCTTGATTCAATAGCTTCCTGCATATCAGCAGTATTTAAATGATTAAATACTTTACAATTGGACAGAGAAAAATTATTTTCTTTTTCACCAGGCAAACCGCGCACAATTAAAAAATCATCATTTGTTTTTGATGCAATGTCAAAAATTTTTTTTTCAAATAAGGTTCGTTGCGGTTCAGGACCTGAAATAATTGCCATCCATTTAAAACGAATTTTGCCGGTTGTAATTTTTTTAAATCTTGAAAGCGGGCCCATATATTTTACAATAATCTCAGGTAATATTTCAGGATGAGAAAGTTCGCCGGCTATATTTGGATTTTCTTTAAAATCAGGAACCCAGCATTCATGAAAATTATTGATATAAGTGTAATTTAAATGTTGTAATTTCTTATCAAGCCAGGATAAATTTGTTTTTATTTGCAATTGGTGGGTTATAAAAACAGAAGTAATTTTTTTTGAATAAAAACCAAAACGATTGTCTGAAATTATCGCATCAAACTTGTACATTTCCAGAATGTTTTTCAGCCATTTATTTTCAAAACGGATAATTTTTAAAATTTTTGGAACTTGTATTAAAATTTTCAGCGGGAGTAAGCGTTTAAATTTTGAATAAGATATTTTGTATCCGGGTAGATCAAGAAAGTTAATATTTGGAAATTCGTTTTGAAGGAGGGTTTTGATTTTTCCTGATCCGGCAATGGTGATATCGCAATTAAGTTTCTGTAAATCATTAATTATTACCATGCAACGGGCGGCATGTCCAAGTCCCCAGTCAAGCGGTGCGATCAGAATTTTCTTATGCTGAATATCTGTGTTCAAAAATTTTTTTGTTGAGTTGTATAAAAACTCTGTAATTTACAAATCACAATATAATGAAGCGGCAACTAAAGCTTGGTCTTTTTCTGATGCTTATAATAACGATTGTTTTGACAACTTCATGCAGTTCTAGCTATAGAACTACTATTGGTGACAGAACAAAATGTGGTTGCCCTTCTGTAAGATAATTGGAAATATTAAACACTAAATAAACAGGGAACTATGAACCCCCGAAATAGAGACCTGCTGGTACTTACAAAAAAAGAGATGATGAATCAACAGGAGCTTGAGCATGAAATAGAGCTTTTGAATGATTTATTTTGCCATGTTGAAAGTTCTAATGCTCTATGCATTTCCAATGAAGTTATTGATATTAACCATTACAAAGTAATTCGAAAGCTTCACCTGGTAAAACAGATATTAAAAGAGCAGCGGCTTAAACCATTTGTATTTATCAGCAATAAAAACTAATAGAGCAATTAATATTATTGCAAATCCTGCAGGGCCTTTTTCAAATTTTGCAAAAAAGGTTCAATGTCATTTATTTTACAGGTGCCTACGCTTAACCTATACCAGGGAGAGCTTTTTTCCGCTCCGAACGCATAAAACGGAACTACAGCCAAATTTGCCTTACTTAACAAATATTCCGTAACATCCTCCTGTGATTTTAATGCTGTATTACCGGTTGCCTTACTAACAAGATCAAATTTAATTGTAAGATATATACCAGCCTGCGGGGCAATTGCATCAACATCAAAGCCTTCATTTTTTAAAGCCGTTAATCCTTCATAAATTTTATTCAATCTTAATTCCAGTTCAGCTTTAAACTTATCAAAATATTGCTGTAACAATTTTTTTTCTAAAAGATATTTTGCAGTTGCCTTTTGTTCAGCCATTGGCGACCATGCACCAATATGGCTTAAAAAAGCTTTCATTTTTGCGAGCACTTCAGCAGGGCCATATGCCCATCCAACACGCACACCTGTTGCCGCAAATGCTTTTGAAATGCCATCAATAAAAATTGTATAATTACGCATTTCAGGATGCAGCGTTACAGGGTTATAATGTTCAATTATCCCATAAGTCAGTGTCCAGTAGATCTGGTCAAACATTAAATAAAGTTTCTTCTTGTCTTTTCCGCGCCTGTTATTTTCTTCAACAATAAGATCGCATATTGCCGAAAGTGATTCTTTGCTTAAGGTAGTTCCTGTTGGGTTTTGAGGCGTACACAGGCAAATAAGCGCAGCATCTTTAATATTAGGCGCAATATCATCTGCCACAGGCATGAAATTATTTTCGGGCTTTGTTTCTATTATACAATGTTTGCCCTTATGCAGGTTAGTATAATGATTATTATTCCATGAAGGTGCGGCGTAAATTACTTTGTCATCTTCGTTTACAACAGTTTTAAACAATGTATAGATCAATGGTCTCCCCCCGCAAGCGATCAGTATTTCTTCCGGGGAATAATTAAGATGCTGCCATTCTTTTATAAAAATGGAAACAGATTCACGCAACTCTGTTGTGCCTTCTGCGGGCGGATAATTTGTATTGTGATTTTTATAGCTTTCGATTATTAATTTTTCCAGCGCTTCAGGTATGGGAAAAACGGAGGGATCAAAATCGCCTATAGTAAAATTGAAAATATTTTCCCCTTTGCGTTTGCGTTCATTTATTTCATTTCCAAGCCGCACAATTTCACTGCCCACCATAGTTTCTGCCAACTTGCTTAATTTTTCCATTATTACCGTTTGCTGCAAATGTAACTAAGAGATTGAAGGAGTAAAGGAGATAAAGAAATAACAATTGTAAATTCAAATTTCTCTTTCTCTTAGCCTCTTAGCTTTTCTTTAAATTGCTTTATATAATTTTTAGTAAAATCACTTAAAACAAGCTTACCGCTTATGGCCGCTCTTTCATGCAAAAGTTTATCCCAATGTTCTGTTCCCTGCCACAAAATTTTTTTAAGTTCTGCCATTGCCCGTATGCTGGTATGTGCAAGTGAAAAAGATAATTGCTGAATGCCTTCTTCCAAACTTTCCATATCATGGTGGAGTTCTGCGTATAAACCTTTGCGTTTAGCCCAATCACAGCTGTGCCATGATGCTGCATCTATAGATAGCTGGCTAAATGCAGCAACGCCAATTTTTCTTTCAACAGCAGGCCCAACAACAAAAGGCCCAATGCCTAAAGCAAGTTCGCTTAGTTTTACATCTGCACCTTCTAATGCAATTGCATAATCACAGGCAGCAGCAAGGCCAACGCCACCGCCAACACATTTGCCTTGTATTCTGCCAATAATAAACTTTGAACATTTACGCATTGCATTAATAACGTTTGCAAAGCCGCTAAAAAATTTTGTGCCTTCTGTTTCAGTTGAAATAGAAGCAAGCTCATCAAATGATGCGCCTGCGCAAAATGTTCTGTCACCTGCACTTTTAAGAATGATCAATTTACAATCAACATCATGACCGGCAATGTGGATTTCCTGTGCAATCTCTTCTAGAATCTTTGCAGGCAAAGAATTGCTTTGCGGATGAAAGAATTCAATTGAAGTAATGCCCTGGTGGGTTTCAGTTTTTACGTAGCCTTGTTGAATTTGATGAATCATATTGTTTAATTTTTTTTAGCCACCATCGTTAATATTGTAGCAATACCAACCTGCTCCTCAGTTTCATCAATCATTTCTACCAGCCATTTCACTATGCCTTTTTCAATATCATCGCCACGTTTAAAATCTTCAGCATTATTGGTTATTCTTTTATCGTTAGGTAATTTTTCTTTGCATGTAAATTTAATATAGATCTCTGTGCCGGGATAAGCAGGTTTTGTAAACCGTAATTCATCAATGCCATAATTCAACAGCACAGGGTTTTTTTCATAGCTGTCAACAAATAAACCCGCAGCAATACTCATGATAAAATATCCATGCGCAACCTGTTGTTCAAACATAGTTCCGGCAAAATTGGTTGTTTGAATGTGTGCGTAAAAATGATCTCCGCTTAAATCTGCAAAGCGGTTAATATCCTCACTTGTAATAATTCTTTTTTCTGTGATCACCTGATCACCAATACTTAGTTCTTCAAAGTATTTTTTAAAAGGATGTACGCTGCTTTGAATACTTTTTGCATGTTGCTGATAAACATTTGTAATGTTTGTAATTGATGTTGGAGAGCCCTGTATGGCTACACGCTGCATGTAATGTTTTACGCCCCGCATGCCACCCATTTCTTCACCTCCACCGGCTCTTCCCGGGCCACCGTGAACAAGCATTGGTAATGGCGAACCATGACCAGTACTTTCTTTTGCGCAATCTTTATTCAATATTAAAATTCTTCCGTGATGTGTGCCTGCACCTAATACATATTGTTTTGCGATTGTATCATTCGCCGTAACGATGGATGAACACAATGAACCCTTTCCCATTTTGCTTAATGCAATTGCTTCATCCAGGTTTTTATAAGGCATTATGGTGCTTACAGGTCCGAAAGCTTCAATTTCGTGTACAGCGTTTGATGCAAAAGGCGTTGAATTCATTAGTAATAATGGTGAAAGAAATGCGCCTTTGCTTGCGTCTGCACCTGTTACTTCAACACTATCTAATGAACCATAAATTAACTGTGACGATGCTAATAATTTCTGTACCTGTTGTTTTACTTCATTACGTTGTGATTGGCCTGCAAGCGAACCCATTCTTACTTTATCATTTAGCGGATTGCCAATAACTGTTTGCGATAAAGATTGCTTTAATGATTTCCATGCATCTTCCATTTTATTTTCAGGCACAAAAATTCTCCGGATGGCTGTACATTTTTGTCCAGCTTTTGCCGTCATTTCTTTTCTTATCTCTTTAATAAAAATATCCCACTCTGCATCGTTTGGATTTACATCATCACCCAGCACAATACAATTTAAACTATCAGCTTCCATGTTAAAAGGTACAGATTCATTTAAAATGCTTTCATGCTTTTTTAATTTTAATGCAGTTGATTTTGAGCCCGTAAAAGTTATCACATCCTGTGCAGTAACATGATCTAATAAATCGCCAACATTACCACACAATAATTGCAGTGCGCCTTGAGGCAATATGTTTGAAGCGATAATTTCTTTTACTACTGCTTCAGTTAAATAACTTGTAATTGTTGCAGGTTTTACAATAGCAGGCATACCGGCAAGCCAGTTTACGGCACATTTTTCCAGCATGCCCCAAACCGGAAAATTGAAAGCATTAATATGAATGGCAACACCTTCTTTCGGCACCAGCATATGATGACCCATGAATGTGTTGTGCTTACTTAAATTGATGCCGTCGCCATCAACAGCAAATGTTTCATCAGGAAATTTTCTGCGTAGCGAAGCATAAGAAAATAAATTACCAATGCCACCTTCAATATCAACCCAGCTATCAGCTTTGGTTGCACCGGTTTTATAAGAAAGTGTATAAAACTTTTCGAGATGATTTCTTAAATGCATTGCAAGCGCCCGCAGCATCCTGCCCCGTTCATGAAAAGTTAGTTTGCGTAAATTTGGATTACCAACTGTATGCGCATAATCAATCATTGCTTTAAAATCCAACCCTTGTGTTGTTGCTGATGCAATTGTTTCTGCGGTTACGGCATTGTACAATATTTGCCCTTCATCATCTCCCGTAACCCAGCTTCCCTTAACAAAATTTTCAAGCTTATTCATATGTAAAAATGAGAATCAAAACTAATAATTGTTAGCTTTCAAAAATTATAATATTCAAAAGTGTTAACAGTAAAGCACAGTAAAGATTGTTTTTGCATGCAGCCTATCTTTATCTTGTTAGCGATTGCCGAAATTATTGAACAGATAATTTTAAAAAACTCATATGAAAATTGAAAAAGAAAAAATTCAACAGCACAATCAATTCTTTTTAAAAGAGCATAAAAATAGATTTGAATTTATCGCTGCCGGTATTAATAATGTTCTGGTTATACTTCAACATTTAAAAGATTTCCAGGTTGCCATTCCATCGTGGGCATTAGGAACAGGGGGCACACGCTTTGCAAGATTTCCAGGCGGTGGCGAGCCGCGAAATCTTGAAGAAAAAATTGAAGACATTGGTTTATTAAATGCACTGAATACATCGAGCGGTGCTATATCATTACATATTCCGTGGGATATTCCTTCCAATGCTTCACACATACAAAAACTTGCAGCAGAAAATGGTTTAAAGTTCGACGCAATGAACTCAAATACTTTCCAGGATCAACCCGATCAAAAGCTCAGTTACAAATTTGGTTCAATGCAGCACGTTGATAAAGCTGTGCGCAAACAGGCAATTGATCATAACATTGAAGTAATAAAATATGGGATGGAATTAGGATCGTCATCACTTACAGTTTGGTTAAGTGATGGCTCAAGCTTTCCTGGTCAATTGAATTTTAGAAAAGCCTTTCAAAACACACTGGAAAGTTTGCAGGAAGTATATGCAGCTTTACCTGCTGATTGGAAAATGTTTGTTGAATATAAAGCTTATGAGCCCAATTTTTATTCGATGACTGTAGGTGATTGGGGGCAATCATTATTATATACAAACAAACTTGGCGATAAAGCTTACACGCTTGTTGATCTTGGCCATCATTTACCCAATGCAAATATTGAACAGATTGTAGCTTTGCTGTTAATGGAAAAAAAGCTCGGTGGTTTTCATTTTAATGATTCAAAATATGGAGATGATGATCTTACAGTTGGCAGCATCAGGCCTTACCAGTTATTTTTAATTTTTAACGAATTGATTGAAGGAATGGATGCGCGAAATATGCATCATGCAAATGATTTAGCCTGGATGATTGATGCATCACACAATATAAAAGATCCGTTGGAAGACCTGTTGCAATCTGTTGAAGCTATTATGATTGCTTATGCGCAGGCTTTAATAGTTGACAGGAAAAAATTATCAGAAGCGCAAAATAATAACGATGTTGTAACAGCACAGGAAATTTTACAGCACGCTTTTCGCACTGATGTGCGTGCAATTATTGCCGAAGCAAGATTACAAAAGGGCGGCGCAATCAGTCCTCTTATTGTATACAGGAATGAAAAGGTGCGCGAACATTTATTAAAAGAACGCGGCAGCAAAACAATTGCAACAGGATTGTAATGCAAAATGTAATTGCCATATTTGATGTGGGTAAAACCAATAAGAAGCTTGTTCTGTTTGATGAAAATTATACTATCATTTATGAACAAAATACACAGCTTGCTGAAACGACAGATGAAGATAACTTTCCCTGTGAAGATTTACACGCATTAACAGAATGGATAAAAAATTCTTTCGATGCAATTATTACTGATGGCCGGTTTAATATAAAAGCAATTAACTTTTGTGCTTACGGCGCCAGCTTTGTTTATCTTGATGAAAATGAAAACCCGGTTACTCATTTATATAATTATCTTAAACCATTTCCGCAGAAACTGCAGCAAAGATTTTATAAAAAATATGGCGGCATAAGTGCTTTTACAAAAGAATCTGCATCGCCGGTTTTAGGAAGTCTTAATGCTGGCATGCAACTATATCGTTTAAAACACGAAAAGCCAAAATCGTTTTCTACAATTAAATATGCGCTGCACCTTCCTCAGTATTTACATTATATATTGACTAAAAATTTTGCGACAGATATTACCAGCATCGGCTGCCATACCAATCTCTGGAATTTTAATCAGCATGCCTATCATCAATGGATAAATAATGAAAGTATAGAAAAATATTTTGCGCCTATATTACCATCTGTTTCATCAATTCCGTTTGAATACAACAACAAAAAATATTTATCCGGTATTGGTTTGCATGATAGTTCAGCGGCATTAATTCCATACCTGCATTCTTTTAATGAACCATTTGTTTTAATATCAACGGGCACATGGTGCATCAGCTTAAATCCGTTTAATCATTCAATGCTTACTGATTATGAACTGCATCAGGATTGTCTTTGTTTTCTTAATTATAAGGGAGAGCCTGTTAAAGCATCAAGATTATTTGCAGGCTATGAACATGAACAACAGGTGAAAATTTTGAGTGAATATTTTCGCAAGCCGGAGGATTATTTTACAACAATAAATTATGATGCAGCGCTGCTGAAAAAAAACCAGCGGAAAAATATAACGCAACCAGTGAGTGATAAAAATGCAATGGTTCAGCAATCTTTATTTAAAGAGCGTGATTTAAAAAAATTTAAAACATATGAGCAGGCATATCATCAGCTAATGTCAGATATAATGCAGCAGCAGGTACATGCTTTAAAACTTGTTTTACAGGGCACAGCTGTGCAAAAAATTTTTGTTGATGGCGGCTTTAGTAAAAATGATGTGTATATGAATTTACTTGCCATATCATTTCCTGAGATGGAAGTGTATGCGGCAACTGTTTCTCATGCATCTGCATTAGGCGCTGCATTGTTAATGCACGAACACTGGAATGAAAATCCAATACCTGGAAATTTAATCGCCGTAAAACTATTCAAACCACTTTAAGCACACTTACCTGTTTACTGTAAAAGCATAGATTGTTGTTGTTTGATATTGCTGCCCCGGTTTTAATTCTGTTGTTGGAAAATTTGGTTGATTAGGTGAATCTGGATAATGCTGTGTTTCCATGCAGAAAGCAGTTCTGTAATCATCTTTTTTTCCGCCTTTTATTGTATGACTTCCGTTCATAAAATTACCTACATAAAATTGTAAACCCGGTTCTTTCGTATAAACATCCATAACAATACCTGACTGATCGCTGATAACCTCTGCAGCTTTTTCATTCAAATTTCCTTTTGTATTTAAAACAAAATTGTGATCATAGCCATGACCAAATTTTACTTGCTGATTGCTTGTATCATTTACTCTTATACCAATTGCTGTTGGCGTTCTAAAATCAAGCGGGGTTCCCTTAACAGCTTCAAATTTTCCTGTGGGAATTAGTGTAGAATCAACCGGCGTATACCTGTCAGCATTTATCATTACAGCATGATTTAAAATCGTTTCGCTGCCCTGCCCGTTCAAATTAAAATAAGTATGGTTAGTAAGATTTAAAACAGTGTTCTTATCAGTTGTTGCCTCGTAATCTATTTTTAATTTATTATTACTTAATACAGTGTATATAACTTTTGAAGTAAGATTTCCCGGATAACCTTCTTCACCATCTTTAGACAAATAAGTAAGAATTAACGTTGAATCATTTTGTGGTTGTGCATCCCACACCACTCTTGAAAAACCTTTATTACCGCCATGCAAATGGTTGGGTGCATTATTTGTTGCCAATGTATATTCTTTTTCATCAAGTTTAAATTTGCCTTTTGCAATGCGGTTTCCATAGCGGCCCACGATAGCACCAAAATAGGTATCGCCACCCTCTGAATATGGTTTTACTGCATCATATCCAACAGAAACATCGGTTGGATTTCCGTTTTTATCAGGCACAATAATGCTTACTATTCTTGCACCATAATTCGTGATGGCAACCTGCATATTCCCATTCTTCAGCACATATAAATCAGTTTGCTTTTCATCAATCGTGCTTTGAAAATCTTTCGCTGATGGAATTAATTGTGTGGTTGTGTCTGCATCATTTTTTGTACTGTCTGTATTGCTTGTATTGTTCATTGTTGAATTATTTTGACACGCTGCAAATGCGATCAATAAGATAAAAAATATATTGTTCTTAATATGCATAGTTTATTTTTTTCTGTTAATGGTTTAATTCTGCTTCTTTATACTGTAAAAGATTGTTTTGACTTGCATCAAACTTTATATTATGGCAAAATAATTTTTTTTAGCTATTATCACATTATTTGGGATGCTTATTTAATTCGGTGAAAATGCCTGGAATTTAGCAATCAGCAAAACAAAAAATCCCTTCTGCATTCAGAAAGGACATTTAAAAACTGCAGGAGCTGTAAAGCAACCTGTTGTATCAGTTTTACCTTATAAAGGTTGAATAATGTTAAGCTCTATCGCCGCCTAAGTTTATCATAATAATGATGTTTAATTATACACAAAGATAATGTAATTTAATTATTTAGTTCTGCAGCTTCTTTTCCTGCCATTCCTGTGCTAAATGGGTAAAAGTGTACCACAAATCACTAACATTTCTTTTTTCTTCCCTGTATTTGATATGACCTTTGTAGGTATTGTAATAAAATTCAAAAATATCGTACAAAAAGATTTTTGTAAATTCCACATCTACCAAATCTTGCCTTACCGCTAAGGAAATAGTTTCTAAATAATTGAATATACAGGCAAAAGCTTTTCTAACTTCTATATTTTTTTGATCCATTAAATCATCAAAGAATTTTTTGTAATAATCAGGGTCGTTGGAATCATGGCTTTGATAAAAATCATCAAGAATGATTTGGTAATCCAACATATGAGGTTTACTCCATTCGCTTGCCGTATTATAAGTTAGTAATTCTTTGTTTTTCTTTGTTTCAGTTACTGACTTGCGATAATTAAACTCATAAGTTAAGAATGCATATGAAATAGCTAAAACGGTAAGTGCTCCGGTTAAGGCCTGGCAGGTATCTTTCAGTCTTCCATCTTTCTCGTCATAGTTATAAAAGTAAACTGAGCCGATAATTAATATTATTACAATTAAAAGAATATACAATAGCCGTTTTATCATTTCAATTAAAAATGTTGTATTGGGAAAATTAAATAAAAGTTGAATTTTTTAATAAAAATACCTTACAGCACTGAAATAGAAGTGTCTGCGTTATAAACACAAAAGCCTCAACTTATTGCTGACAATAGTTGAGGCTTCTTAAGCTGTAGGGGAAGGACTCGAACCTTCACGAGGCAGTTAGCTGTAATGCAAAGTTTAGTGGTCAACCCTGGTCGGCCTTACCATAAGTAACGTCGGCTCTACATTCCGTTTATCCTGTTATCCCCACCCCCGAGACGAGAGGGCATGTCTGCCAAAGATTTCATCACCCCACAGTATGTAAAGAACTATATGCGTCTGCACTGCAATATTAAAACACATATTTATTCAATAGAAGTTATTCAAGTTAATTTTTTAAATTATAGAAATTATCTAATCATTTATATATTTGAATGAAAATTATCTAACAAATAAATAAATATGACAGGCAAATCAAATTTTGACAAACTGGATTTTCAAATCATTCAGGCAATGATGGATAACGCAAATATTTCCTACGCAGATCTTGGTAAAAAATTATTTGTTTCAGGCGGTACCATTCATGTACGCATGAAAAAATTACAAGAAACCGGAATTGTACGCGGCACCAAATTGCATATCAATCATAAACTGCTTGGGTACGATGTAATTGCTTTTATCGGAATATATCTTGAAAAAAGTTCATTATATGATGCGGTTGCAAAAGAGCTTAAAAAAATTCCTGAGATTGTTCGCGTTAATTATACTACTGGTAATTACAGCATGTTTGCAGAAGTTATTTGTAAAGATATCGGGCAGCTAAAATTTGTGTTGCATGATGAGCTGCAAAAAATAAGAGGTATTGAACGAACTGATACTATTATTTCGCTTGAAGAAAGTTTTTCCAGGGATGTGCAGGTAGATGAATCAAGAGAACAGATAGCGGCTCATTAATCTTATATCAACTTAATAAATGCGCATGATCACAATCATTAGAATGGCAATGATTTGCTTTTCTGCAGTAATAATAATTTAAAAAATGCGCACTTAATATAAAAGTTGCAGCCGGAATTAATAATATTAATTCTTCTGAAATAAATACTTCTTTCAACACCAAAAAACAAAGACCGGTTAAAAAAATAATCAACGGAAATTTTTTATGGTGATGTTTTTTCCAGCCGTGGTATAAAGCATAAGAACCAATAAGCCCGGCAAATGCAATCATACTGTATTCAAAAATTTTATTGTGCAAAATCTCCAACCCAAATAATGGAAGGCTTGTTAAAAACAAAGGCAAAACAGCGCAATGTATGGCGCATAATAACGACGCAGATATGCCTAATGCATCTAAATTTATTTTCTTTGAAATTGTCTTTATCATTCCTAAGCAAAAATATTGGTTTGCAACAAGGTTGCAAAATTTACTTCGTTAACAAATACTTTTTTTTGCCTGTCATAACTTTGCATTTATGAGTAAAAAAGCGATTGGTTATATTGTTTTTTTTGTAGCACTTACTGGAGCATTTCTTGTGTTTGTTTTTGCCGGCACAGACACATGGAAATCCAGCGCTCCAATTATAAGTAATGTAAAGCCGTTTAATTTTACAACACAGGATAAAAAAAATTTTACTCAAAAAGATATGTTGGGAAAAGTATGCGCTGTAAATTTCTTTTTTACTACGTGTAAGGGTGTTTGTCCTGTTATGAATAATAATCTTGATAAAGTGTACAACGATCTGATAGATGAAAAGGATTTTTTAATTGTTTCTCATACTTGTGATCCGGAAACAGATTCTGCCGCACAATTAAAACATTATGCAGACTCAATGAAAGTTGATGATAACAAATGGATATTTTTAACCGGCAGGAAAGACAGTTTATATCTTGCAGCAAGAAACAGTTATTTAATTGATGATCCAAACAACAATGTTGGCAATATTAATGACCAGTTTCTGCATTCGCAGTTTGTTGCTTTGGTTGATAAATTTGGCAATGTACGCGGCCAGGTGTATGATGCTTTAAAACCAGATGATTTAAAATTGCTGGAGAAAAATATCCGGTCTTTATTGAAAGAAAAAGAACCGCCTTCAACTTCAACCAGCGGAACTTCTTTTGCAAATTAATATAGAATGGAACAGGAAATTACAGACATATTAAAACAAAGCCAGCTAAGCATAACTGATAACCGGCTGAAGATTTTAAAATTGTTTCAGAACAATGATAAAGCGCTTTCACATGCTGATATTGAAAAATTAAGCGGTAAGCATTTTGACCGCGTTACTATTTACCGCACTCTGCAAACTTTTGTTGATAAAGGTATTATTCATACTATACCAACCGCAGATAATTCAATAATGTATGCTTTGTGTAAAGAAGCCTGCAGCGAAGGTCATCATCATGATGATCATGTGCATTTTTTATGCGATAAATGCGGCACAACTTATTGTTTGGATAACGTAAATATTCCTGCGGTAAATATTCCTAAAGGTTTTTCTGCGCATCAAACCAATGTGTTGGTAAATGGAGTTTGTAAAAATTGCAAGTAGTATTCCATTCTAATGTGCCAAAGAAAAAATTTTACTTTTTGCTTAAAATGCATATTCTCTCTGTCCAATCATCTTATCAGCGATTCTTCTTTTTGCAGCTTTACTATTAAATGGTTGAACTTTAGTAAACCGCTTTAAGCCAATATTCATAATTCTTAATTCATCGCCATCAGCAAAAGCATTTATTGCATCTTTACCATGTTTATTTATTCTGTCTGCAGCATCATAAATAAATGAATCAACGATATCTTTTTGCAACGAAACATTTTGTTCGCCATTCCTTTCAGCAAGTTTCATCAAACGCAGCAAAGCGCTTTCAGCATGAAATGTATCAATTGCCATATCAGCTATATGCATTAGGATTTCCTGTTCTTTATCCAAATTCGTCATTAGCTTTTGTACCGCGGCACCAGCAACCATTAAAATAGATTTTTTAAAATTGCTGATATATTTTTTCTGCTCACTATATAAACCATCATCGCCTTCATTAAAATCAGGAATGCTCATCAGTTCATTTGAAACAGCCATTGCAGGCCCCATTAAATCCAATCTTCCTTTCATCGCCCGTTTTAATGTCATATCTAAAATTAATAAACGGTTTATTTCATTTGTGCCTTCATAAATGCGGTTTATACGGCTGTCGCGATACACTTTTGATATTAAATATTCATCGCTAAAACCATTACCGCCATGAATCTGCACGCCTTCATCTGCAGCAAAATTCAGCACTTCACTTCCATACACTTTTAAAATCGCACATTCAATGGCATATTCTTCTGCTGCGCCTAATAATGCCTGTGTATGCGTTTTGCCTTCAGCTTCAAGTTCCTGTTGTTTTTCTTCAATCCATGAAGCCGTTCTGTATAAACCACTTTCGCAAGTCCATATACGAATGGCCATTTCCGCAAGCTTTTCTTTTATTGCACCAAAGTTTGAAATAGATGTTTTAAACTGTTCTCTTGTTATTGCATATTCAACAGACATATTCAATGCGCTTTTTGCACCCTGCGTGGTTGCTGCACATAATTTAAGACGGCCAATATTTAAAATATTAAAAGCAATAAGATGGCCTTTGCCAATTTCACCCAATACATTTTCAACCGGCACTTTACAATCCTGGAAATATAATTGCACTGTTGATGAACCTTTAATACCCATTTTATGTTCTTCCGGCCCTTGCGTAAAACCTTCAAAGCCGCGCTCAACAATAAAGGCTGTAAATTTATCTCCGTCAATTTTTGCAAACACCGTATATATATCAGCAAAGCCACCGTTTGTTATCCAGCACTTTTGGCCGTTCAATAAATAATATTTTTTATCATCACTTAAACGCGCTGTAGTTTTTGCACCCAATGCATCACTGCCACTGTTTGGCTCCGTTAATCCATAAGAACCAAGCCACTCGCCGGTACCAAGCTTTGGTAGATATTTTTGTTTTTGTGTTTCTGTTCCAAAATATAAAATGGGTAAGGAGCCTATACCTGTATGTGCAGATATGGCGACAGAAAAAGAAAAGCCATCCCCCAAACCTTCATTAATAATTGTTGATGAAATAAAGTCTTTTCCCAATCCACCATATTCTTCCGGAAGTGATGTACCAAGCAAACCCTGCTCCCCGGCTTTTGAAAGCAATGAACGCATCAAGCCTTTTTCCAGGCTATCAATTCTATCTAATATTGGATATACTTCAGTATGTATAAATTGCCGGCACATATCAAAGATCATTTGCTGCTCTTCTGTAAAACCTTCACGAATAAAAATATCGTCAGCGCTGCTTTCTTTAACCAGCCATTCACCACCTTTCAGTAATATTTTATTTTGTGCTGATTGCATATATAAATTTTTATTTGTAATTTTTTGTTAGGCGCGTTGTGCCTGTTTAAATAAATACAAACAGAAAATTAAAACAATCCGAAAAGTAAAGAGTCTATTTTATTGATGATATCGCCAAGGTGCTCTTCATTTTCAGGAAATTTATTTTTATCAACATCAATTATAAGCACAGGTCCCTGCTTATAATTTTCAATCCAGCGATTGTAGAGTTCGTTTAATTTTTTTAAATAATCAAGACGAATATTTTCTTCATATTCGCGTCCGCGTTTTTGAATCTGATCAACTAATGTTGGCACCGATGCTTTAAGATAAATCAGCAAATCAGGTGCCTGCACCATTGATTGCAGCGTTTTAAAAAAATTAAAATAATTATCAAAATCACGCTTGTTCATCAAACCCATATCATGAAGGTTGGGTGCAAATATGTGTGCATCTTCATAAACCGTTCTGTCCTGAATTACGGTTTCTGTTCCATGTTGAATATCGAGCAACTGATTTAATCTTCCGTTTAAGAAATAAATCTGCAGGTTAAAACTCCAGCGCGGCATGTCTTCATAAAAATCCATTAAATAAGGGTTATGATCAACATCTTCAAACTGCGGGATCCATTTATAGTGCTTGCTCAATAGTTCAGTAAGTGTGGTTTTTCCTGCACCAATATTTCCGGCTACAGCAATATGCTTAGGTTTTTTTTGTTTCGCCATGCTGAATCCCTAAAGGGACTTTTTGAGATTAAGAATTTTTATACCTGCTAAAAATAAGCAATCAATCTTCATAAATAATTTTATTAAACATAATTCAAGCCCATTGCTTTTCTTACAAGCTTTAAAGTTTCAGCGGCGCTTTCTCTTGCTTTTTGTTCGCCGGTTTTTATAACTTTTGTAAGATATGCTTTATCGTTTTGAATGGCTTCAGCTTTTTCACGAATAGGAGTTATAAATGAAATCATATCTTCTGCCAGTTGCTTTTTCATATCGCCATAGCGAATGCTGCAGGCTTCATATTCGCTTTCAAATGCTGCAACAACATCATATCTGCTTACAAGCTGCATTAGTGTAAAAAGATTTTCAATATAATCAGGTTTAGGCATTCCCTTTTCTGTTGGCCCGCTGTCTGTTTTTGCCTTCATTATTTTTTTGCGGATAAGATCATCATCATCATTCAAATAAATTGTTGACATTGGATTTTCACTCTTGCTCATTTTTCCTTTTCCATCAAGACCCAAAATTTTTGTAAGTGATTCACCATAATTAAAAGCAAACGGCATAGAAAATACTGCCTCATAACGGCGATTAAAACGCTCTGCAAGATTTCGTGTCATTTCCACATGTTGCTCCTGGTCTTTGCCAACAGGAACTTTTACGGCACGGTGTATTAAAATATCTGCAGCCTGCAATACAGGATAAGTGAGTAAACCAGCATTTACATTTTGCGGGTGTTGACGCACTTTATCTTTAAACGTTGACGTTTTTTCAAGCTCGCCCTGGTATGCAAGCATATTTAAATACAGATACAGTTCTGCAATTTCAGGTACATCACTTTGCACATAAATAACGGATTGTTCCGGATCAAGCCCCGATGCAAGCAACTCACCAAACAGCCTGTGCACATTGTTGCGAAGCTCCTTTGTATCGGGATGCGTGGTTAAACTATGCCAGTCAACAACACAGAAATAGCAATTGTAATCATGCTGCATGCGCACCCAGTTTTTTACTGCACCAAAATAATTTCCAAGATGCAAAAAACCTGTTGGCCTTATTCCGCTTAAAACAACTTCTTTAGGCATGCGGCGAAGATAAGAATGTTGAAAAGTCAAAATTTAAAAATCTACAGCGTTGTTATTAGACTTTAGAAGCTCGCTTAAATGCGATCAGCTTTTATTTTAGAAATATGTTTGGTTGATTTTTGCAGCGCTGCATCTTTATTTATTTTATCCCGGTACTTTTTTGAAACGAACAACATTCCAAAACTTTCGCCATCTTCTTTATTCAAATGGCGGTGATGCATTTTATGCGCCCAGCGAATTGTCTTTATATAATGATTATTGCTTCTTGTAAATAATTTAAACCGCTGATGAATAATAATTTCATGCACAAGAAAATAAGCAATTCCGTATAAAGTTATGCCGGCACCAATGCCTACAACAAGCCAGTTTGCATGGCTCCAGCCAAGCATTATACAAAGCCACCCGGGAATAGCAAAAATTAAAAAGAAGAAATCATTTTTTTCAAGAAAACCTTTTGCAGGCTGGTGATGATCTTTATGCAGGTACCATAAAAAACCGTGCATAATATATTTGTGTGTAAGCCATGTTACACCTTCCATCAGGAAAAATGTTGCAAGTGCAATTAAACAATAGATCATCCAGCTCATAAAAAAGTTCTTAACACTAAAAAAAACAGTAACTGAATAATGAACAAATGTACCGCGAATATGTTGCGTTTATCTTTGTTAAGCTTTCTGAAAATTATAAGCAATATGGCGCTTACTATAGCCCAGCTTATATAATTTGAACGTGGTATTTGATTGTTATTCCATTGCCAAAAACCCAGTTTCAAAGCAACAGGTTCCATTACCCAATCAAATAATACAGAAAGAAAAACAGCATCAATTATAAAAGAGGTAATCATCATGCGCCGGTTTAAAATAATACCTTTTGCATTTATTCTTTTCAGCATAAAATTTTCATACGATTGCGTAACCATGCCTGCGCAATAAATAATAATAAACCAATTAATGCCAATTATAAGCGGCACATTAAAAAGCCTTATGCCTAAAATATTACCATAAGTGTAGCGGCCAAAAAACCAACCGGTGTTTACACCAAAAGCTTCTGCGCTAAATGCTATAACAACTACCATAATAAAAAACAGGTAAAAATTTTTATCTTTTTTCGAATGTGTAATAATGATCAATGCGGCCATCAATAAAAGATTAACAGGTGTATTTTGAATAAACCAATCTTTATGTGTTGTAAACAGGATGCCAATAAGCCCGCTGACGTGAAAGAGTAAAGCAATAAACAGCGCAATGTTTCGGATAATATGTTTTTTAGTCATACCGTTTCCATTTTTTGCTGTCTTGTATAATTAATTGAGAAGTTATTGCAGCGCTTTTCAAGCACAAAGGAATCCCACCGCCCGGATGTACACTTCCTCCTGTAAAATACAAGCGCTTTATTCTTCCTGAAAAATTAGGGTGGCGCAAAAATGCAGCACTGCGCGAGTTGGAACTTGTACCGTATAATGCACCGCCAAAACTTACTGTTTGTTCTTCAATTAATTTTGGATGCAATACTGTTTCAGTTTCAATCAATGGCTCAATATCAAATTGCAACAGGCGATTGAGTTTTGCAATTATATTTTTTTTATACAAGCTAATGATTGCTTCATCACTCATGCCTTCATCACTGGCAACATTTACCATTACAAACCAGTTTTCTTTGCCTGCAGGCGCATGAACGCCGGGTTCCATTTTTGCTGTAATGTTTATATAAATGGTAGGATCGCTGTAAGGGTTTTTTAATTTAAAAATACTGTTGAATTCTGCCTCATAATCTTTACTAAAAAAAATATTATGCAGATATAATTGCCTAAACTCTTTTTTTATTCCCCAATAAAAAACTATAGCGCTGCTGCTGCGTTCTTGTTTTAAAATTTTCTTTGCCTGCTGTTTATCATTCAGCAATTTTAAATAAGTAAAAAATACATCAGTATTACTTATAACAACATCAGCAAAATGATTTTCATTGTTTATAACAATGCCTTTTGCTTCGTTATCAGTTTCAATAATGCGCTGCACAGTTGTATTAAAATTGAACGTTACTCCTTTTTTTAAGGCAAGATTATATAACGCTTTATTTATTGAAATCATTCCGCCTTGCGGATAAAAAACGTCTTCATTCATTTCAAGATGCGGAATAAGCTTAAGCATTCCCGGCGCTTTATAAGGATTACTTCCGTTGTAGGTTGCATAGCGATCGAACAACTGGATAACATGAGGATCATGAAACTTTTTTTTATTGGCTGCATGTAATGTTGAAAAAATGTAAGCAGGTTTTGTTGTTGCCAGTGCTTTTAATATGCCATGTTCAGTAATTGTTTTTCTTTTATGTAAAGAATGATTTAAAAACACATTGCCAATGTTTGTATAAATGTTTTTGGATTCTTTTAAATAAGAAAGAATATGCTGTGCGGGTTCGCCGGTTTTTTCTTCAACCTCTTTTGCAAATTTTTCTTTATTGGAATAAGCATTTATTACAGTGCCATCTTCATAAAAATATTTGCAGTTGATATCAAGTTTTTTATATTGTATGTATTGATGAATGTCTTCACCTGCAAGCTTAAATAATTCTTCTACATTTTGCGGCTGTACAAATAAGCTCGGCCCGGTATCAAAACGATAAGCATCTTTTTCCAGCACATTTATTTTACCACCCGGGTGAGAATTTTTTTCAAATATGGTTACAGCAAACCCATGTACGGCCAAACGGATTGCGCATGCTAAACCTGCAATACCCGAACCAATTATGCATACTGTTTGTTTTGCTGACATTATTAAACAACTGCGGCTGCTTGTTTATGTTGCCATTTTTTTATCATAGGAAAAGCAATTAAAAACCACGCAGTAAATTTATTTGGGTGCGATTGAAGATCTGATTCTATTTCTTTCATTGAGCGGAAGCAAATATCTTTTACTTCATGTTTATTAAAATTTATTTCTCCATTATAAACAC
>JABDGW010000001.1:0-6413 GCA_013285855.1 Bacteroidota bacterium | reverse complement strand
ATTACATGCAGCCAATAAAAAAAAGTTTCATGATCCTCATGTTCAGTTAAGCTATTTTCAAAAGAAGTTTTATAAGTAAAATCAAAAATTTTTTCAAGCTGGGTTTCAAAACCTAATTCTTCTTTTAATCTTCTTAATGCTGCAGTTTGGGTTAATTCGCCCGGCTTTGGATGGCTGCAACAGGCATTCGTCCACAAGCCGCCGCTATGGTATTTATTTACTGCTCTTTGCTGCAGCAGCATTTCATTTTTGTTGTTGAAAATAAAAATACTGAAAGCTCTGTGCAAAAGTGCTTTGCGGTGTGCTTCCATTTTTTCTATAGCGCCGGTTTCTTCATCCTGCTCATTCACTAAAATAACTTCTTCCATTTTTTAAAAATAAGGGTTTTGTAAAAGTTTAGTTGATTTAATTCTCTACAAAAGCTAACGAATTAATACTGTGGTACCTTTTAATGAAAATATTTGCCCCGTATCGCGGTTTGTATAATGCAGCATCCACACATACGTGCCCGCTGACTGCGGATTGCCGTTTATAGTCCCATCCCATTTTTTTGTCCAGTCTTTCGTTTCAAAAACCAGTTGTCCCCAACGATTATACACCCTGAATTCAAGGTTATCTGCTTTATAAGCATTAAGCGGATAAAGATAATCATTCAATCCATCGCCATTTGGCGTGAATGCAGAAGGCACGGCAATATAACAATTATAAAAAACCTTCATTGTTGTTTGCGATGTATCAAAGCAGCCAATATTATTTTTTACAATCAAAGCTGCGGGATAGATGCTGCCTTCTTTTGAAGGTGGGAAAGGATAATATTTTGGCGGCGGAGATTGCAAAGTGCTTGTAGTTCCATCACCAAAAATCCAGTACCAACTAATAATTTTACCGATACTTGAATCTGTAAATGTTGCCGCATCTTCAGGACATAATTGTAAAGGTGCCACATTAAGCCGGGAGGTTAATTGATTGTCCAATAAAATATCGGCAGAAGCAGAATCGCTGCAAACGCCGTTGGTACAGATTAGCTGAATGTGTTTTGTGCCATAATCTTTGAAAGTAAAAAACGAATCTTCTGTATTGCTTGTACCATCTATATCAAAAACCCAGTTCCATGCATTTACTTCGTTTCTGCCATCATGCGCATAAAACAATGTATCAAAAACGCAACCCAAACCAACTTTGTAATTAAATGCTGCAGACACTGTATCTGCGGTTATAAAATTAAGCGAAGAACCCGCCGGTGTCTCCTGTGCGCATTCATCAATTAGTGTGTTGCCATCTGATCCTCGCTGCAATGTAATAGTAAAATTGCCGGCTGTTTGCACAGGCTTGTTCAGTTTTACTTTTATGATATTTGATAACCCGCTACTGCAGCTGTCACCAAAAGCATTCGTAACAGAAACAGGAGTATTCCCATTCACAATAAAATCGCTACCATCTGCTGCCACGGAATTGCAGCGCATTCCATTTCTAAAAACAAGTTGTAAAATATCCGGCGCACATTGTACGGGTGTTATGCTATCCATCGGCGTTGGCGCAAGCGGATAAATAGTGAAAGGAATTGAATCGTTTTCAGGAATATTGTTGTTGCAATTATCAAGCAAGGTATTTTGATCAGATCCTTTTTTTACAATCACATAATAGTTTCCGGGCAGCAAAGGTTTATCAATGGTGATCATCGCAGAATCCATATTAAAGGAGTTATCACAATTAACTCCGCTTGCAGCTATTACATTGGCAAGGTTTGAAGAGAATACAAAATCACTTCCATTTTGTGCGAGACTTGAACATTTTATTTTTTTGTTGAAGGTTACGAAAATACTTTCACCGGAACAATTGGCTCTTGCAGTAAACAATGCCGGTTTTAAAGGATCGTCAATACTTCCTGTACCTCCACTAAATGAAAGGCCATAACCGCTTTGCCCATCCCCCGAATAATGACTGATCAACAATAAGTAAACATGGCCAATTGTAATGATTGGCATTTTGCTAAAGGTAGTTACATGTTCTGTTGCAGGGTTTGAAGCACAGCTAACAATATTATTGTTATTAGCAGAAGTGCCCGTTACGCCATAAGAACCGCTCCAGTTGCCCACTACAAATAATGATTGATTTGTATAAACAGCGTTGGGATCCTGACCTGTTATATCAAATAACTGCCAATCATAATCATCGTTTAGATTTTCTGGTGTTATGGTAAAGCCAAGTGTTCCTGTTTGATAACATGTAAACTGGTACCAAAAGGGATTTAAATCTCCATAAGCAGCATTACCACACCCTGGAACAGGGATTGTTTTGCCACCGCAAAGAGGAACGCTCGTTTGTTTAAATGTATCTAAACCACATACCGGAAATGCAGTTGTAGGATTTTGCCCTAATGTACTACAAGCCGTAATCTGGCTCTTGCATTCTATGCATACAATAAGCAGCAGAATTGCAGCAGCTATAAATTTCCTAAACATAAATATTCATACAAATAAAGCAATTACTGTAATTATTGTTATTAACAAGTTAAGGCAGTTCATCAATAAACAAACTTTTTAATTCCGGCGTTGGAATCCAGCACTCATTTTTTCTGCCAAACCATTTATAACGGTTATTAGCAATAATGTTATACACAGCATCGCGTATAAATTTGGGCACGATAATAAAAACGTATAAAAATCTTATAAAGCCCCTTAATTGTTTTGCAACGAGTAATGCCGCCGCAGAGCGTGTATAAATTTGATTATTGTGTAAAAGAATAAAAGAGTTGTAATTGTTTAAAGGCAGGTTATGTTTTAATAATATTTTTTCTGCGAAAGAAGATTGCAAAGAAGCAAACCGGAATATATGTTTTGGATCATGTTTTATTACATATTGCACACTCGCGTTACACAAATTACAAACACCATCAAATAAAATAACAGGATGATTTTCCAGTTCATTCATTATGCAAAATTAATAATGCGTAGTTCAATTAAAACCTGGCCGGTTTAATTCTTTTGTCTTACTTTTTTATTGTAAACCTGTAAGGTTAGTTCTAATGCCTGAAGTGCCGCATTCCGGTAATAACCATAGCAAGATTATTCTGCACGCAATAATCAATACTGTCTTTATCACGCACAGATCCGCCGGGTTGAATAAAAGCTTCAATACCGGCAGCATGCGCTAACTGCACACAATCATTAAAAGGGAAAAATGCATCACTTGCTAATACGCCGCCTTTCAAATCAAATTTAAATTGATTTGATTTTTCAATAGCCTGGCGCAGTGCATCAATGCGGCTTGTTTGTCCGCAACCTTTGCCAATAAGCTGTTTATTTTTTATTAAAGCAATTGCATTACTTTTTAAATGCTTGCATACTATGTTTGCAAAAACCAGATCATCATGCTCTGTTTGTGTTGTTGTTCTTCCGCCAACTTCTTTCCATTCGCTAAAATTTCCTTCATCATTATCCTGCACAAGCGTTCCGTTTAAAACAGATTTATATTGAGTTTTCAGCTTTACGTTTTGGGTTTTGAGTTGAAGTAAAATGCGGTTCTTTTTTGATTTTAGAATCTGTAAAGCATCTTCATTAAAAGAAGGTGCTATTAGTACCTCAAAAAATAGCTCGTTAATAGCTGAGGCTGTGGCTGCATCAACTGTTGCATTGGTTACAAGCACGCCTCCAAATGCGCTTTCCGGATCTCCGGCTAAAGCAGCATCCCAGCTTTCTTTTATTGAACTTCTTTGTGAAATGCCGCAAACATTTGTGTGTTTGATAATAGCAAATGTGATATTATCTGGTGCATCAAATTCGCTAATTAATTCAATAGCCGCATTTATATCAACAAGATTATTATAGGAAATTTCTTTGCCGTGTAGCTGATCAAAACTTTCTTTTAAATCTCCATAAAACATTGCATGCTGGTGAGGATTTTCGCCATAGCGTAAAGATTGTTTTGAATGAAAAGGATTGAATAATGACTGATTGAAATAATTGCTTATGGCAATATCATAATTCATTACTACTTCAAAAGCTTTGGCTGCATATTGTTTGCGTTGCTCGAAATTTGTTTCGCCTTGCTGGTTCTGCAATAATTCAACAAGCGGCTGATAATCTTCTTTTGCAGCAATAACAAGCACATCTTTAAAATTTTTTGCTGCAGCACGAATCATTGAAGGACCGCCAATATCAATTTTTTCAATAATGAGCGCTTCCTCCAAACTTTCTTTGGAAGAAGATGCTTTTTGTTTCTGCTGTTCTAAAACTTCTTCAAAAGGATAAAGATCTACGATCACCAAATCAATTTCAGGTATATTGTATTGTTGCATTTCTTTAATATCCTGATCCCAATCTCTTCTGCCCAAAATGCCACCAAACACAGCAGGATGTAATGTTTTAACACGCCCACCTAAAATAGAAGGATAAGTTGTAAGCTTTTCAACAGGCTCACATTGTATGTTCAAATCTTCGATAAACTTTTGCGTGCCTCCTGTTGAATATATTTTTATGTTAAGCTGTTGTAATGTTTTTACCACAGGCTCTAATCCATCTTTATAAAAAACAGAAATTAAAGCGCTGGAGATTTTTTTCTGCATAATAAGTGTTTGAACTTATAGTTTTAAAGTAAATGCACCTTGTTGTGCTACTGAAAAGAAGCGCAAATGTAATTGCTCAAATTCTTTTTTCCATTTTGCAGATTGCCAGATTGGAACACTGCTGTCTGCAACAATAAAATCGCACTTAAATAAATCGCTTAATTCGGCAGGTGATTGCTTAATTTTTTTGGACAGAATTAAAATATTAACAACTATTTTTTGTGTTAAAGTACGTGACACAAAAGGTTCATCAAGAATTAAAATTTTAGAAGAATTAATGTTTAAAATAAAATTGTTTACATAAGGCAGTATTATATCTTTTGTTTGATAAACGCGGTTTTTTATACGCGCAGGCTTTAAGTTGAAGTTTTTGAGGAAAGCGTCTTTTAATGCAACTGAATCGCCTGCAAAGTGCACAGTATTGCCAGCAATAAAATCAACCGCACTTAATTTAGGAACATTATAAACTATTATTTTTTGCTGCTGCCTGTGATGAATGATGTCTGCATCACGCAGAATAAAAAATACTACAGTACATGACAATGCTAAGACAAAATTTTTAGTGTTCCTGCTGAATATCCACAAAGACAAAAGGCTAATAATTAAAAGAATGACTATTAGCTGGAGAATTGAAATATGCAAACCATCCCAAACAGAAAAGGAAATTTTGTTGATGTATTCAATAAATTGATTCATCCATTTTACACAACTTTCGGTAAGCCATCCAATTGTTACTGCTGCTGCGTGCCACCATGAAAAACAAAATAATAATAGTTCTTCAAATAAAATAATGCCTGATAACGGCACCGCTAATAAATTACTTACTAAAAATAAAAGTGGTAACTGATGAAAATGATAAATAACCAGCGGCAACGTAAAAACCTGAGCTGATATACTAACTGCACTAAGCTGCCAGATCCATCTTAAAAACTTATTTCTGAAATAAAGCAAATTATTTACAGGTTTAAAGAAAATAACAATACTTAACACGGCTGCATAAGAAAGCTGGAAACCAACATCCCATAAGTAAAATGGATTTGAAACAAGCAGAACAAATGCAGATGCGGCAAGCGTGTTATAAATATTACCATTCTTGCCTAAAAACCTTCCAAAAAGAATAAATGTAAACATTACAGTTGCTCTTAGCACAGATGGCGCTGCGCCTGCTATAAGCGTAAATATCCAGATGATACATAAGATTGTAACAGGCTCGATCCATCTTTTAAATTTGGATGGTTTAAGTAAAGAGAAGAATAACAACAGCGCACTGTAAATTACACCGATATGTAAACCGCTGATCGCTATAATATGCACGACACCTGTATTACTGTATGCTTGTACCAAATCTTTATCTAAATCATTTCTATAACCTATTAACAAAGCTTCTGCAATGCCAAGTTCCTTTGGGGAATGAATATTTTGTTTAAGTACATTCAAAGCCCAATCTCTTATGCTGAATAAAGATTGCTGAAATATGTTTTTATTTTTAGATGGAAGTATTACATAATCTTTCGCAGAAATAAAAACCTGTGCTGTTATATTCTGAAAAAGACAATAGCGGTTATAATTAAGGGCCGCAGGATTGCCGCTGTTTTGTATAGGCTGAAGTTGCTTATTGAATACAATTTGAGAGCCATATTTTAGGGACGGTAAATTGCTCTCTTTTTTTAAATATAACAGCACATTACCGGTTGAAGCAACCCAAACTCTATTTTTATATATTGCAGTTATATTAGCAAGAGCTTTGTAAGAATTTGGTTTTTCAACCAGCGGTTCCCGGATGGTAACAAGTATTTCATCTGCAGGCTTATAAATTTTTCCATACCATTTTATATTGTTATGAATGTTT